>JBIITO010000056.1:0-14981 GCA_044340465.1 Crocinitomicaceae bacterium
CCCGATCTCCGGATCCATAATACTACCATTATACCAACTAGTCCCATCCCATTTGAGGTCTCTAATGATTTCCAACCCCACAATGGACTTACCCTTGCGATCATCTTTGCAGGCTGTGCACGTTGTATTTTGGCTTATTCCTTCAGCGGGAAAGACATAAGTGATTTTCCCATAAAGTCTATCCTTCTGTTTGTAAAGCTCGACTACGGATTTCTGTTTACCTGAATGATCATCATAAGTAATCCATTTACCGATACATGATTGCGACAAGATAAGCGTCGGCAACATAATTAAGGTGATTAATACAATGAAGCCTTTCATACAATTAAAGATTTCTCCTTACTAAAACAGTTTTAACTTTTCATGTTGTAAAGAAATTTCATAAAACGTCAAACTGTTCTCCCAACTCCGTATTATTGAACATTGAATTCAAAGTGACTCACGTACAATAAATTACATGTTACTTTGAATTCCTAACAATCATATTTTGTTTTATACACTTTTTAACAAAAGCACAAAAGAAATAAAAGAGATATCCATCCTAAGTTTTAGAATTCTCAGAGTAAAATTTTGTGAATTTAACTTGTTTACGATAAAATTGCCCTAAAAATAATTAACCCAAACACAAATGAGAATGACCATACTCACTTTTCAAACATCATTTGATTTGTCGACTTTTCAAGAAATAAACAGAGTGTATGCGCGTTTAAGTAAATTCGCGACATACATTACCGTTAGTAAAATCGATCATTAATGAAAAAAGCAATACAGATTACTGGGGCACCGGCACCCTTGGGTCCATACAGTCAGGCCATACTTAGTGGGAACACACTTTATGTTAGTGGACAGATTCCACTGGATCCCTATACTGGAACGTTAATAACGCATTCAATCGAAGACGCCACCCATCAAGTTCTCAAAAATATAAGTGCATTAATTCAAGAAGCAGGAATGAGCATGGAGAATATAATAAAATGCAGTATTTTCCTTAAAAGCATGGATGATTTCGTTTTGGTAAATGAGGTGTACGGAACCTATTTCGGAAGCATTCCACCGGCAAGAGAAACCATAGAAGTAGCAAAATTACCTCTTGATGTACAGATCGAAATCTCATGTATAGCAATCAAAAACTAAATTGAAAGCTCCGTTCAAACATAAACTTGCAGTCATCATTGTGAACTACAATGTGGAACATTTACTTGAACAATGCCTAAACTCTGTTCGTCATGCTCTCAAGAAGATCGATGGAGAAGTAATTATTGTAGATAACAATTCAATTGATTATTCAGTTGAAATGATGAAATCTAAATTTAATGACTATAAAGTAATTGAAAATATTAAAAACCTCGGTTTTTCAAAAGCAAACAACCAAGCAATCGAAGCCTCATCTTCGGAATACGTCTTATTATTAAACCCCGACACAGTGGTCGAAGAAAAGACCTTCGAAAAAGTTGTGCGATTTATGGACGAACATCCTGACGCAGGGGGACTTGGGGTCAGAATGGTTGACGGCAAGGGAAAGTTCCTGCCTGAATCTAAAAGAGGTCTACCAACTCCGGCTGTTGCCTTTTACAAGATTTTCGGCCTATCAAAACTTTTCCCTTCAAGCAAAACCTTTGCTCAGTATCATGCCGGACATCTAAGTCAATACGAAACTAGTGAAATACAAATTCTTAGTGGTGCCTTCATGCTAATGAGACGCGAGGCATTGGATAAAGTCGGTTTATTGGATGAAGAATTCTTCATGTACGGAGAGGACATCGACTTATCTTGGCGTTTAATTAAAGGAGGTTATAAGAATTATTATTTCCCGGAGACTACAATAATTCACTACAAAGGAGAGAGCACCAAAAAAAGTTCTGTTAACTATGTCTTTGTTTTTTACAAAGCTATGATCATTTTTGCTCGAAAGCACTTTTCGAACCAAAACGCCCAATTATTTTCAATTCTCATACACATTGCTATTTATTTCAGGGCATCCTTAGCGATGATCACCAGATTTATTAAAAAAGCAGCCTTACCTGCTTTGGACGTTTTAATTTTAATTTTAGGTCTACTTTCTATGACACTTCAATGGGAAAAGATTCAAATTAATTTTCCTACTAATGTGTTAAGTATCTCCATCCCTAGTTATCTGACTATTTGGCTGTTCGGAATTTTTTTTAATGGCGGCTACGATAACCCAATCAAATTTAAAAATGTCATTAGAGGAACTTTATTATCAACCTTACTCATACTAATCATCTATGCTCTTCTGCCGAAATACTGGCAATTTTCGCGGCTTTACATACTTGCCGGAGCACTCTGGATCACCGCTTACTTTTTTATTTCGCGATCATTTTTACACTTTGCAATCGGAAAAAGATTCAATCTTAGCCCAAACAAGAATAAGCGTTTTGCAATTGTTGGTGACAATCAAGAAATAGCGCGTGTTTCAGAAATCATCCGTCAAACAGGCGCAAGAGCAGATGCAATCTATAATGTGTCACTAAATTCTGATAAAACTGAAGAAACGGTCGGTAATCTATCTCAATTAGATCAAATCGTTCACATTCACCGTATCAATGAGATTGTTTTTTGTGCAAAGAATATAGCCGCCGGAAGTATTATCCATTGGATGACCAGAATACCATCCGAAGAACTCGATTTCAAAATCGCACAACCTGATACACTTTCTTTAATTGGAAGCAGCTCCATTGATACCTCAGGAGAACACTCTGTTCTAAATATAAACTCAATAAGTTTTAAAGAAAATGAACGTCAAAAAAGGTTAGTTGATTTCGGTCTCTCTACTCTCATTCTTATTTTCAGCCCATTTCTAATTTGGTTATTTAGAAACAAGTCAAATTTCCTTAAAAACCTCATTTACGTGGCCGTTGGAAAATATTCGTTAGTAGGTTATAGTCGAGACGAAAATTCAGAATCTTCTCCACTGCCAAAAATTAGACCAGGATTGCTTTTTCCCAGTGACGAATATATGCTTTCAGACACTGAATTGAGAGATAAGCTCAACTTGATCTATGCACGGGATTATACCATATGGAAAGACCTGACAATTCTTTGGAAAGCTTGGTTTAAACTAGACCGATAAATAGACGTGAAACCATTTGTCTGAAAGGAATTTTAACTTACTTTTGTTCCCAAAATTTAATCGAAACCAGTTTTCCTTATGGCACAAATTGAAATTAGACTTCCGAAAATGGGAGAGAGCGTCACAGAAGCTACGATTACCAATTGGTTAAAAAATATTGGCGATAATGTCGAGCTAGATGAACCTCTTGTTGAAGTTGCAACAGATAAAGTTGATAATGAGCTGCCATCTGAGGCCGGAGGAATACTTATCAAACGATTTTTTGAAAAAGACCAGGTTGCTCAGGTGGGTGATGTAATCGCACTTATATCCACAGATGGTGAATTGGCAACAGAACCATTGAAGGAAAATGGTGCAGATACAAATGCTGTTAGGGAAATCGTAACAACGATTGAAACCGTCCAAGACGCGGTTACACGAGAAAATGTTCAGCTAGATAAAAATGGTTCTTCCGGAAAGTTCTTCTCCCCTTTAGTTCGAAGCATAGCAAAGAAAGAAGGAATTTCAATCACCGAATTGGAAAACCTTAATGGAAGTGGTCAGGGAGGACGTGTTACCAAAAAAGATATGTTGTCTTATGTTGAATCTAGATCAAATGGAACGGTAACGGCAACTGCTGAAGAGACTAAAGTTGAAATTGCTCCCAAAGCAACTACTCAAGTAAATCAAGGTCCTGCAAATGGAAATGGATTTCTTTCAAACATTAAAGAACCAATTGTCGTTCCTAATCCGGGAGATGAAATTATTGAAATGGATCGTATGCGTAAACTCATTGCTGAGCATATGATTATGTCGAAGCATGTTTCACCGCATGTTACATCATACGTCGAGGCTGACGTGACAGAGATTGTTCAATGGAGAGAAAAAAACAAGAAGGATTTCCAAAAGCGTGAAGGCGAGAACATAACATTCACCCCTATCCTGATTGAAGCAATTGTTAAAGCTATCAAAGACTTTCCGATGATAAATGTCTCTGTAAGTGGGACAAATATTATTAAGCGTAAAGATATTAATATCGGTATGGCGACAGCATTACCTACAGGAAACTTGATCGTACCCGTAATAAAAAATGCAGACAGACTTAATCTTACTGGTCTAACTAAATCGGTAAATGAACTGGCCAATAATGCCCGAAATAATAAATTGAAACCTGAAGACATTCAGGGCGGAACATTTACCGTTACCAATGTTGGTTCATTTGGGAATGTTATGGGTACGCCCATTATTAATCAGCCACAGGTTGCCATACTCGCCTTGGGAGCCATTCGTAAAATTCCTGCAGTCATTGAAACACCACATGGTGATTTTATAGGAATACGTCATAAAATGTACCTTTCACACTCCTATGACCATAGAGTTGTGGATGGGGCTTTGGGTGGTCAGTTTGTTCGTCGTGTAGCTGATTACCTTGAATCGTTTGACCCGAATCGTGAAATCTAAAAATGAAAAATGTATAAACTTCTCTCCTTCTTATTTCTGATTAGTACAGCCAATTTTTATTTTGCTCAACAAACTGAATTTGATGTAAGAAAAAAGGTTAACACAGCCACCGAGGATGAACTGGTTAAGGAAAATTCTCGCATGCTACAGGAGAACTACTTCTTTTTTGCCGAGATTGTTTCCGACCGTTTACTGCAAATAAAACCCGAAAGTGCGAACTACAATTATCGCAAAGGATTCATTATACTTGATTCAAGGCAAGATTGGATTTCGGCAATGCCTTACCTTCTAAAAGCAGTGACAGATCTTGATAAAAATTTTGATGCTTACTCCGCTTCAGAAAAAAGTGCTCCAACAGATGCCCTTTACCATTTAGCGAGATGCTATCATTATGATGCTCAAATAGATAAAGCAAGAGAATACTATAAACGATTTCTATCAGAATCTAGCACTGCATCAGAATTAATTGAAAAAGCAAAACTTCGTTTGATACAATGTAATGTGGCTGAAAAACTCATTGAAACTCCAAGAAGCGTAAAAGTTGTGAACATCGGAGATAAAATAAATACCAACAATCCAGAATATGCCCCGGTAGTTTCTTTTGATGGTAGTGCTATCTACTTTACCTCTCGAAGACAATGGGAGGACAACTCAACAGATGAATTTAGAGACCCTCGCTTGAATCAATTTCCGGAAGATATCTATGTTAGTTACATAGATCAAGAATCCAATGAGTGGAAGAAACCTGAACGATTACCCATTTGTGAAGGAAATTTAAACGAAGCTTCCATAACCTTAAGTGCTGATGAGCGTCGTATATATACTTATGAAGACCGGACAGGAAACGGCGATATTTATTTTGCAGATTTTAGAATGAATAAATTTCGTGACCTAGCTATTCTTCCTTACAACAAATTTAATACTCAGTACTGGGAAACACACTGTACCGTTACACCTGACGGTTTACAAATATATTTCGTATCAGATAGACCGGGAGGTTTTGGTGGCAGAGACATTTACCGTATGGTAAAACTACCCACAGGGGATTGGAGTGACCCTGTTAATCTCGGCCCAACCATTAACACTTCATATGACGAGGATTCCCCCTTCATTGCAATTGACAACAAAACATTGTATTATTCAAGTAATGGCCCTCAAAGTATGGGTGAGTTTGATATTTTTATGTCTGTTCGAGATAAAGAAAATAATTGGTCAACTCCCTTGAACCTCGGGTATCCGATTAATTCCACAGGTGACGATGTTTTTTATACCACTACAGCAGACGGATCCAAAGGCTACCTTAGTTCATTCAGAAGAGACGGAAAAGGAGAGAAAGATATTTACGAAATTCAACACAAAAGTAAGAAAGTTGATGATCTTGTTATTTTGAAAGCCACCTTGCGTAGTTCAGAAGGATTGCCTATTCCTGAGCGTATTTGTGCAGTGGTTAAATGTACAAATTGTGATTTTGTAGATGAAAAGTTACTTAAACCTCGCGTAAGGGACGGTGTTATCCTCAGTCAAATGTCTCCATGTCGGGAATATGAAATAGCATACAAATTAGATGCATCTGCAGATGCTATTTACACTACTTCATTCCGAACGGAATGTAAGCCTGGTTATCAAGAGGTGTTAATCGATTTAGTTCTTGACACAGAACAAAATATCATAGTCCGAGATCTTAAGTACACCCTAGATGGAAAGGTTTCAGACACTAAAACCCAGGCAATGCTAGACGGCGCAAGCTTGACTTTCAAAGATACCAAAACAGGCAAAATATTAGAAACTGTTAAAACGAATAAAGATGGTGAATTCATTTCAAACGTACTCAAAGATGCATTCCCTGGAAAAAAAATAAAATACGAGGTGACTATATCTAAGGAAAAATATATTACCCAAACGTTTGAATGGAATATAAACCTTGATACCCTTCTTGATAAACATCTATCTTATCAGATAGAGATGATAGACATAGGGTTGGATCTTGCGCGTATATTTAATTTAAAACCGATTTATTTCGATCTGAACAAATGGAATATACGTGCTGATGCAAAAATTGAGTTGAATAAGATCGTAAAGGCTTTGAATGATAATCCAACGGTAGAAATCGAACTTGGCTCACACACTGATTGTCGAAGTTCTAAATCTTATAACATAAAATTATCCGACAAACGTGCAAAATCGTCTGCTGCATACATAAAATCCCGGATTACAAATCCAAGCCGCATCTACGGCAAAGGATATGGTGAATCGATGCTTGTCAATGGCTGTGAATGTGAGGGTACGATAAAGTCAACATGTACTGAAGCTGAACACCAAGCCAACCGACGGACGGAATTCAAGATTGTAAAGTACTAATTTCATGAAATTAAATCTTGAGCGTCCTTTAGCTGTTTTCGATCTTGAAACTACAGGGATTAATATTACCAAAGACCGAATCGTCGAAATTGCTATTATCAGAATAGATCCTGACGGAACAGAAATATCTTATTGTAAACGGGTAAATCCCGGAATACCTATTCCTACAGAGATCACAGCAATCATTGGTATTACTAATGAAGACATAAAATATGAACCTCGTTTTGAAGAAATAGCTCCCGAGATCATTGAGTTCATTGGTAATTCGGATCTTGCGGGTTATAATTCCAACAAATTCGATATACCTGTCTTGGCGGAAGAACTCATGCGCGCAGGATCTGATTTTGATGTTTCTGCTCGACGATTCGTCGATGTTCAAAACATTTTTCACAAAATGGAACAACGAACACTTTCCGCAGCGTATCAATTTTATTGTCATAAAAATCTTGATAATGCACACAGTGCTCTTTATGATACCAAAGCAACACTTGAGGTACTTAGAGCACAACTTGAACGCTACGACTCACTCACTAATGACGTTGCATTTCTTGCTGATTTCTCTAAAGGAGGCAACTACAATCTATTAGATTTTGCTGGTAGACTGGCATTGAATGAGCAAGGTGAGGCACTTTACAACTTCGGTAAGCACAAAGGAAAAACGATTAAAGAGGTTATGAATATTGAGCCTGGTTACTATGGGTGGATGCTCGATGCTGATTTCCCACTTTATACGAAAGAATGTTTAAGAAAAGAAATGGAAAAAATACGATCTAAACGTCAGACAGAAAATCAAACAGAGGAATCTATGCAGCAAAAATTGCTCGCATTGAAAAATAAATTCAAATAAGATGAAGATTATTTGTATTGGAAGGAATTATGCTGATCATGCAAAAGAAATGAATGCTGCCATTCCTGCTGAACCAGTATTTTTTCTTAAACCAGACACTTCTCTTCTTAAAGACGGAAGTCATTTCTATTACCCAGAATTCACCAAGGATCTGCATTACGAATGTGAAGTAGTTGTTCGAATTGACAAGACAGGGAGGAATATTTCTCCAAAATTTGCACATAAGTATTACTCAGCAGTTACACTTGGTTTAGATTTTACGGCAAGAGATCTTCAACAAAGATGCAAGGAAAAGGGACTTCCATGGGAAATAGGAAAAGCTTTTGAACACAGCGCCCCGCTATCGAATCTTTTTCTCCCGAAAGACACATTGAATCTCGATAATTTAACTTTTGAATTGAATGTAAATGGCAAAAGTGTTCAACAGGGAAACACGAAGGATATGATCTTTTCTATAGATCAAATTATATCTTATGTGTCAAGATTTATGACTTTAAAAACAGGCGATCTTATTTTCACAGGAACACCCGTTGGTGTTGGTCCTATTTCGATAGGAGACGTTCTGGAGGGTTATATTGAATCAACGAAAATGTTCTGTTTCGAGGTAAAATAATTATTTGCCCTTCCCTTTAACCACGATCATTATTGTGTACAACATAATCTTAAAATCTAATGCCAACGTTTGATTTTTGAGATAAAGTAAATCGTATTTCATACGTTGTAGCATTTGTTCGATATTCTCTGCATAACCGTATTTAACCTGTCCCCAGGAGGTGATTCCCGGTCTAACACGTGTTAATTGCAGAAATTGCGGCTCCATTGGTACAATTTGATCAATAAAGAATTGACGTTCTGGACGAGGGCCAACTAAAGACATATCTCCAACTAAAACATTGATAAATTGCGGAATTTCATCCAGTCGAGATTTCCGTAAAAAACGTCCTATCGGGGTAATGCGTTTGTCATCTGCAGATGACAACTGAGGACCATCACGCTCAGCATCCTGACACATTGTTCTGAACTTAATGATTTGAAAGGGTATACCCATCAAACCTACACGCTCCTGTATATAAAAGATAGGTCCAGATGAAGTTGATTTTATAACTATTGATAATATTACATAGACTGGAAGCAAAAGAATAATTGCAATTAAGGATATTATGACATCCAGAAATCGCTTAATTGCTTGTTGCCAAATAGGCATTATATTCGGGTTAACATCAATTAGAAGAACACCAAAAATATTATTCATTTTTACTGACCCAGAAAGAATATCATACATGTCAGGCAAGATCTTTATACGGATATTATTTCCCTCTACACGAGAGATTATTGAGCGCAATTTATCGTGCTCTGTACTTTCAAGTGCAATGATTACCTCCTCGATTTTGAACTTTCTTAATATCATTTCAAGATCGCTTGCATGTCCGATATACTTCAACTTTTCCTCTAACTGTCTATCAACTCCATTTAAATTCACAAAACCGACAAAACGGTGAATTCCATTTTTAAGATGACTGATCTCGTTAAATATTTCTACCGCTTTATCACCTCCCCCAATGATTAATGTAGAAAATGCCCCTTTGCCGGAATGAATATTCGAAACCAAAACAGATACGAATAACATGCGAGGTAACAAGAGACAAAAGAAATGAGTTAAAAAAAGAAATGACATCAAATCGTAATACTGTTGATAGGACTCAATCTGATCGTCCACCAACAAAGCAAAAAATATACACAACGATCCAAGGACCGACGCTTGAAAGGTTAAATTCAGTATCTTAATTCGATACAATCGTTTTACATCATGATAAGTCCCCAATAAATAATAGATAAGTAACCACAAAAACGGTATACCAATTAGACCACCGTAAAAAGAGTCACTCACTTCAAATGGAACATGTTCGACATAAATCTTTCGGAAATAATAAAATAAAAGCCATGAAGCAGATGAGAATATCCAATCAAAAAATAGAAGTAAGCCTACCGTAAGTTGATACTTCATTGGATTCTAAAAATGAATTACTTTTATATTATCTAGAATAATAAATCCCTCTGAATCTCCTTCATCAAGCGCCGCCTGAAAGGACATCAAAAAACTATTGGAACCAGTGGAACTTGAAACAATTTCCTTAAGGTCGATGTAGATCTTTTTCCATTTGACAGAAGAAGGATCTTGCGCATTCAACCGAATATAAACATTGTTCTTCGGTGCCGAAATAGAGGAAAGGGATATTACACCCGTAACAACGGCATTTGTATTATAGTAATCAAGCTCGAGGTACACCTCCTGACCTTTTGGAAGAGGTAATTCTTCGGAGGTATATGCGATCCAATTCGTATCAATTGCATTTAATGTTGACATACCGTAGCGATTCCATTTCTGAATTAACGGGTCTTGCCCGATTACCATATTACATGTAGATAATGGGTCTGAATTAAGCTTGAGAGCCGCGTCTTCAAAATCTTCAATCCAAAACTTCGCAAACGAGCTGTATGTTGTAACTGGATTAATTTTCAATGTTTTGTTTTGACTTAATTTCGCAGTTAATTCATATCTCTCAACAAAGGGATAAATCTTTTTTGTTGCAGCAATCCCGTTATTTCTTACCGTTGGATATAATTTAATATTACAGGTACCACTATCAAGTATTGGTATTTTGAAAGGAAGCTCGAAGACACCAATCACCTTATCATTCACATACACCCAGGCATCCGAAAAATTATGGCTCAATTCACCTTCAATATTTTTTAAATCAGGGTTTTCAAGTAGCTTCCAACTCGTCACTTCAAGCCAAGAAGGATCGGGATTATTTTTAACACATCCCGCCAAAAAGAAAGCGGGGAAAATTATTCCAATCAGATTCTTCATAAATTAAAAGACTAACGCTGTTCACAACTAAATATTGTCAACACTCACTGATGAGGAATATTTTAATTTATCCATTATTTGTTGCGCAACCTCCAAGGCTCTATAACCATCCTCCAATGATACTACAGGGGATTTATCATCGATAATGGCGAGATGGAAAGACGCTAACTCGACGCGAATCGCATTGATTTCTTTAATGTCAGGCTTATCAAAATAGATCTTCTTTACGGGTTTTCCGGGACCAAGATCAAAAACAATATCCAGAGGATCTGGTTCACCCTTCACATCTTCCATTCGAACGACCTCCATTTCTTTTGTAAGAAAATCAACACTTATATAAGCGTCCTTTTGAAAAAACCGCGACTTACGCATATTCTTCATTGATATTCTGGAAGATGTTAGGTTGGCTACACAACCATTATCAAATTCAATGCGCGCATTGGTAATATCGGGAGTGTCGCTAACTACTGCCACACCGGATGCCGAAATTTTCTTAATTCCCGACTTTACAACCGTCAGAATAATATCCAGATCATGAATCATAAGATCGAGTACTACCGGTACATCTGTCCCACGCGGATTGAATTGAGCCAAACGATGCGTCTCAATGAACATTGTCTTACCAAAGTAGGGTAAAGCAGCCTGAAACGCTGGATTAAATCGTTCTACATGTCCTATCTGTACCTTCACATCGGCCTCACGTGCGAGTTGCATTAATACTCGTGCTTCATCAACAGTTTCGGTGACAGGCTTTTCAATGAATACGTGTTTACTATTTCTCAATGCAAGTGAAGCAATCTCAAAATGATTCAGAGTTGGAGTAACAATATCCACGCAATCAGAAGCTGCAATTAATTCCGCTGCATCTTCATAACGAACAACACCAAATTCCTCTGACACCTTGGATGCAACCTCATCCGAGGGGTCGAAAAAGCCTATGACATCGAAAATGTCACTTAATTCCTTAAGCTGACGAATATGGATCTTACCAAGATGCCCTGCACCAAAAACGCCGATTTTCAGCATTGTATTATTTTTTACAACAAAGGTAAAGGCAGTCTTTATCCAAATGAGGAATTGGTAAGCGATTTATCAACAAAAAAGCCGTAAATTTAGTTCAATTTGTTCAATTGATTGAGGTCAATATCACCGTAATAATCGGTATTTTTTTGTGTGAGCCACTTCGTAAGGGTCGTGATCTGCCCTGTATGGTATGAAAAGTGCTCGATCACATGAATGATCATTGAAAACCCGGTCACTTCAAATCCTTGAATTGAATGAGATGAGGTGATCTCCGAACTATCGGTATCTTCAATCACTGTTCTTAGATTGGCACGCAAGGTTTGAAGTAAAAAGATAAGTTCCGATTTTTTAATATTTGATTGTATCACAAATTCCTGATCTCTATCCCGATTATCGGGCTTTCCCCCAAGACCGGAAAGTATCCACTGACGAGCATTACCTGACATATGCAGAATAAGATTACCAATAGAAGGTATATTATTCGCGGGTGAACGCCAAAGATCGCGCTCCTCTATCATTGAAAGACACTTATAAATCCGTTCGTACGATTCTTCAAAGACTCGTTTTTCGAATTCTTTCAATAATAACTGCTTCGTAGTCATACAGGTGTAAGAAGAATTTAAATCGAATATAAAAAAAATCATTGAATGAATTTCTAAAAATGGGAATTTATCTATATTTGCAGGCAAGAAACGGAGGTTGTAGCTCAGTTGGTTAGAGCGTCGGATTGTGGTTCCGAAGGTCGCGGGTTCGAGACCCGTCTCCCTCCCTAAAAGTTAAAAAAGGAATCCGTTAGGGTTCCTTTTTTGTTAGCCCTACACAGTCAGAATGAAGAACTCAGAAGCAATAGAAAAAAGAAGAACGTTCGGGATCATTGCCCACCCGGATGCAGGAAAAACAACGTTAACAGAAAAGTTGCTTCTTTTTGGTGGAGCAATCCAAACTGCCGGAGCTGTTAAGAATAACAAAATCAAGAAAACAGCCACATCTGACTTCATGGAGATCGAGAAGCAGAGAGGAATTTCGGTTGCGACATCTGTAATGGCTTTTGAGTATTCAGGTAAGCAAATTAACATTCTTGATACGCCTGGTCACAAAGATTTCGCGGAAGACACCTATCGAACATTAACCGCAGTGGATAGTGTAATCCTCGTGATCGACTGCGCGAATGGTGTGGAGTCTCAGACGGAAAAACTGATGGAAGTTTGCCGAATGCGCAACACACCGGTAATCATTTTTGTCAATAAAATGGATCGTGAAGGAAAGGATGCCTTTACCCTTCTGGATGAACTCGAAGAAAAACTGGATATAAAAGTAAGACCACTTACCTGGCCTATCGGAATGGGCGACAGATTCAAAGGTGTATACAATATTTATGACAAGAATCTGAACTTATTTCAGGCCAATAAGACTAAACGCGAGGAGGACATCGTTTCGATAAAGGATGTAAATGATCCTGAATTGAATAATCTTGTTGGTGATCAGTTTGCAGATGAACTACGCGAGGAGTTGGAGATCATTGATGGCGTATATGATAACTTTGATCGTGAACGTTATCTTGAAGGCGCGTTAGCTCCCGTTTTCTTTGGTTCTGCCGTTAACAATTTCGGTATTCAGGAGTTGCTTGATACATTCATACGTATATCACCTTCACCAATTGGCAGAGAAACTGATATTCGAAGAATTGAACCTTCTGATCCGAAATTTACGGGTTTTGTATTCAAGATCCATGCGAACCTCGATCCCAAACACCGCGACCGCATCGCTTTTCTGCGTATCGTTTCGGGAAAATTTGAGCGAAACAAATTCTACCATCATGTGCGTTTGGACAAGAACTTAAAGTTCCCTAACCCTACGTCATTTATGGCTCAAGATAAAAGTGTGATCGACGAGGCCTTTCCGGGAGATGTTGTAGGTCTATACGATACGGGGAATTTCAAAATCGGCGACACGCTAACCGAGGGAGAAAACATGTATTTCAAAGGAATTCCTTCCTTTTCTCCAGAGATCTTTATGGAACTTGAAAATCTGGATCCACTGAAATCAAAGCAATTGGACAAAGGGATACATCAGTTAACAGATGAAGGTGTTGCCCAAATGTTCACCGTACAACCAGGAAATCGGAAGATTGTGGGAACAGTTGGACAACTTCAGTTCGAAGTGATCCAATACCGTCTCATTCATGAGTATGGGGCGAGTTGTCGTTTTGCGCCAAAGAATTATGTAAAAGCCTGTTGGATAACCACTGACAATAAGGAACAACTTGAATCTTTTACAAAGGCTAAAGGAAGTCATTTAGCAAAAGACAAAGATGGAAATCTGGTATTTCTTGCCGAGACACCGTTTTTACTTACCATGGCAGAGCAGGATTATCCGGATCTGGTCTTTCATAAAACATCCGAATTCAAGCTGGAAACAAACTAAATTATTAAAAGATCGTCCTTCGAAATAATTCCTTCTAAAAAAGACATATTATTGCCCTCTGAGGATTTAAGAAGAGAGAAGTGAACGATTCCATTAGAAACCATGATGCATTTTGCATTTAGAGCGAAGTCGTATTTCGCTGCCTGATAGAATGTTTCTTTTTTAATCTTAACATCAGGTGCTTTACATTCTACGATTACTTGTGGTTGACCAGCATCGTTAAACACCAATATATCACACCGTTTGATGGATGAATTATATTTAAGTGCGTACTCTACTGCTATTTTACCTTTCTGGTAACCAGCATATAAATAAAGATAGTTTAACAGATGTTGACGCACCCATTCTTCAGGGGTTAGCACCACATTTTTCTCACGAATCAAACATCGAACCATAGCGATTCCCGCTGAGCGAATGAGTTTTAATTCAGCAAAAGGAAGATTTAAAGGCGTGAAACACATTTTACATCCCCAGTATCAACAACTCAATATCTTTATATTTCAAATCGAAGACTTTACCTAAAACTTCACTGGTAAGAGTTCCTTTGTACATGTATACTCCACTTCTGAATCCATGATCGTGCTTTATAAGATCCTTGCAACCGCCCTGATCTCCCATATCTAAAAGTATAGGAAGGAATATATTTGACAATGCAAATGAAGCAGTACGAGAAACCTTGGAAGCAATATTTGGGACACAGTAATGAATTACACCGTGCTTAACAAAGGTAGGCTCTTTGTGATTTGTTACGTGTGAAGTTTCAAAACAACCACCCTGATCAATACTCACATCTACTAAAACAGAGCCACCCTTCATCCCCTCAACCATTTCTTCAGTAACTACACATGGCGTCCTTCCTAAAGGAGCCCTAAGCGCACCGATAACTACATCCGCTCTTCTAAGTGCTTTCGCCAACACTTTAGGAT
>JBIITO010000149.1:0-4542 GCA_044340465.1 Crocinitomicaceae bacterium
AAACAGAAACAGAAACAGAATCAGGAACAGGAACAGAAGACACGATTAGTTTTGACATCGAAGAACCAGAACCGGAAGCCGTTTTGGATGAAGATGACCTCAACGACCTGCGCAAAGAATACGGGGATTACGATCCAAAACTGGATCTGGCGAGTTATGTACTTCCTTCCATCGACCTACTGAAGGAGTATGGGAAAAGTGGCGTTTCTGTTAGCAAACAGGAACTCGAAGAAAACAAGAACCGCATTGTAGAAACCTTGTCGCACTACAAGATCGACATCGCACACATCTCAGCTACTGTTGGTCCGACGGTAACGCTGTATGAGATCGTTCCGGCACCAGGCATCCGTATTTCGAAAATCAAAAACCTTGAGGATGACATTGCCCTTTCTCTAAGTGCCTTGGGGATTCGTATCATCGCTCCTATTCCGGGAAAAGGCACCATCGGTATCGAAGTGCCAAATTCCAATCCAGAGATGGTGAGCATGCGTTCCTTGATCGCTTCTGAGAAATTCCAGAATGCAGATGCAGAATTGCCTGTGGTAATGGGAAAAACCATCACCAACGAGACCTTCACCTTCGACCTCACCAAAATGCCACACTTACTGGTAGCCGGAGCTACAGGTCAGGGAAAATCCGTTGGGTTGAACGCGATTCTGGTTTCCCTGCTCTACAAAAAGCATCCGGCACAAGTGAAATTCGTACTGGTCGACCCAAAAAAGGTGGAATTGACACTTTACAACAAAATCGAACGACACTTCCTGGCAAAACTTCCGGGAGAAGAAGACGCGATCATCACTGATACATCCAAAGTGGTCAATACGCTCAATTCCTTGTGTATTGAAATGGATGATCGCTATGCCTTATTAAAAGATGCCAGTGTACGTACGATAAAGGAATATAATGCTAAATTCATCGCACGCCGACTAAACCCGGAGAAAGGACACCATTACCTGCCTTACATCGTGGTACTGATCGATGAGTTTGCGGACCTTATCATGACTGCAGGAAAAGAAGTCGAGCATCCGATAGCACGTATTGCACAGTTGGCTCGTGCCATTGGAATTCACCTCATCGTAGCCACGCAGCGTCCGTCCGTGAATGTCATCACTGGAATGATCAAAGCCAACTTCCCTGCGCGTATTGCCTTCCGCGTATTATCAAAGATCGATTCCCGTACCATTCTCGATGCCTCCGGTGCAGATCAGTTGATCGGTCGCGGAGATATGCTCATCTCTACCGGTTCAGATTTAAAACGTCTACAGTGTGGATTCCTTGACACACCAGAAGTAGAAGCTATTTGCGACTTTATTGGCGAGCAACGCGCCTACCCTTCTGCCTTCTTGCTTCCGGAATACGTTGGTGAAGGCGGCGAAGGAAACGGAGACCTGGATATGAGCGAGATCGACCCGATGTTTGCCGAAGCAGCGCGCATAGTAGTCATTAATCAGCAAGGTTCCGCAAGTTTGTTGCAACGCAAACTTAAACTCGGATACAACCGCGCAGGTCGCATCGTAGACCAGCTTGAAGGCATGAACATCATCGGCCCTTTCCAGGGAAGCAAAGCACGCGAAGTACTCTTCTCAGACATCGAATCATTGGATGAGTATATGCGCACGAAGGGGGTGTTGTAGATTTGGGACATAAAACCTTAAGATTTCCAGACGTTAAGACTTAAGCCTAAAATATAAAAAACCGCTGGCGATCAAAGCCTCTCAGACAAAAAATAAAACACCTCTGGACAAGAGACTTCATAGACTTGAATCATAACCGAAAAACGTGAAAAGGGATTCGGCTCTGATCTCCTCTTTTGGAGAGCGTGTCCCGTTAGGAACATAATGGGAAGGATTAAGGAAGGAATTTTGAATAAAGGATTGGTTAGATATGATCCTAATTAAAGTCATAAGCTAAGGCGAGATTTTAATTTCTTTTTTCTTAAATTTAAGTAACCAAAACCTTACCTATGAAACAATTAACCGTGACTCGTTCCGAAGGAACGAACAAGCTTTTTGTCAAGCATACTTTCGATCAAGAGCTTTACAACAAACTCAAATCCCTTCCACGCATTCAATGGAATAACGAAAAGAAATCCTGGCTACTTCCCGACGAACCAAAGAGTATTCATCTGCTGCTCTCTGAATTTAGGGGAATTGCCTGGGTTGATCTGAAATCTCTGAAAAAAAGAGCGAAGAATGAGATCGAAAACGGAAGGTATACAATGAATTCGGCATACAGTAACAATCGCACTACCTTATTTCAAAGATCTTCTAATGAATTTGTTGGAGTTCTTTCGGGTGATCATGTAATGAAACTCGATGCTTTTGAGGCATATCTGCGATCCAAAAGATATAGCCCCAATACGATTAAAACCTACAGTGATTCCTTGCGGACTTTTTTCAGATTTTGCTCAGAAAAACCCATTGATGAATTGGAGAGTGACGATGTGATCCGTTTCAACAAAAGCACCGCGCAATGCTGAGCTTGATCTATAAAAAAGGGAGCTTACTTTTGAAATCAGGACTTTGACACTAGTAAAATCAAGGCTTTCGGAAAGGGAAATGATTAATTTGTATTTTTATCGGGCAGTAGTGAGTTGAATTTAAGCATTGAAGCACATTAATTTTGAAAATAACTAAACAAACCATTAGTAATGTATATATTCCTGCATTGCTTTTTATTGTTGCTTTTTGCTCTAAACTATTCTTTATTAATAGTCGAGATATTTGTCTTGATGAGCCGTTTACAATCTTTCATGCACAATTTTCGGTTTGGGATATTTTAAGATTGCCGTCACAAAATGAACCTAATCCCCCGTTTTTTATGTTGTTGCTTCATTTTTGGATAAAGTTATTTGGCATTAGCCCCATATCTGTTCGAATATTACCCCTACTGTTTAATGCTTTTACAGTCGTATTTATTTATTTAACAGGAAAGAAATTTTTTAATCTTTGGGCAGGAATATTAGCATCAAGTATTTTTATTTTTTCAACTTACCATTTTTATTTTGGGTTAGAAACACGGACATATTCTTTATTGTCAATGGCCACTGCCGCCTCATTGTTTTATTTTTTATCCTTAATTAAAAACCCTGTCAATAAAAAGATTCTTGCAATTTTACTTATTGCCAATCTTATACTTATTTATAGTCATTATTTTGGTTGGTTTATTGTTTTAGTCCAATTTTTAACAAGTTTCTTATACTTTAACAATAAACCAATATTCAAATCATTGTTTTTGGTTATTGTGTTAACAGGAATACTTTTTTTACCAATGACGCCAATATTTATTAAACAATTCTTTCTTTCAAGTAAAGGCACATGGGTACAACCTCCTCCACATTCAGAGTACATGAATCAACTTTGGTTGTTTTTAAATAGTAAACTAGTATTTAATATTACTGTTATTATTTTGCTTGCTGGAATTATTTATGCAATACTAACGAACGGTCTAAAAAAGATAAATAAAGAAATAATTATTATATTCTTATGGTGGTTTATCCCATTTACGATCATGTTTTTTGTTTCATTTAAAGTACCAATGTTTATCAACCGATACATATTGTTTAATACCATAGCTCTATATTTGTTTATCGCCATAATAATTAATTATTTATATACACAAAAATTGACTTACGTTGTGGGTGTTTTATTTATTGTCGTATTTCTTACGCAGCTTCAAATAAATTCTAAAGACTTTTATTACCGTGAGGTGAAGAATTTAGCAAATAAAGCTAAGAGTGAAACTACCGACAATAGTGTTATTTTAATATATCCATATTGGTCCGATTTAGGATTTATGTATTATTTTGAAAGAGATATTTTTGAAAATTATAAAAAATATGATTCTTTATTGTTGTCAAGAAACATTCACCATGTATGGAATATTGAAGGTGCAAAAGAGAAAATAAAGATGTTTCAGAATAAACGCATTATTTATGTTCAGGATGGACAACTTGGGGATTATAAAATCTATGATTATCTCGATAGTGCTTTTTTGAAAACAGATAGTTTATTTTACCCGCAATGTTTTCATATCGCTGTCTTTGAAGCCAAATAGGTTGGACAATGAAATATAAGCCAACCCATACATATGAATTGATACCAAGTTCAGGTAACGAATAGCAAATAATTAGAACGAATCCACAAGAAAATCAGACCAAATCAAAAGCTGACAGACTAAGAGAGTTAAAACAACTACTTTATGAAAAGGTAATTACTCAAGAAGAGTATGAAAAAGAAAAGAAGAAAATCTTAGAAGAAGACGAAGAATAATCGTTGCATAATCAAGTAGACGGCCCTGAAGAGTAACCGTCAGTGTGCACCTCGCACACCATCGTACTGATGCCTGGTCTGAAAGTCAAGCAGACAAATATTACAAGTTAATTCTCAACGCATGTACTGCAATCGCAAAGAAACCGCAGCAAGGTAAAGTATATGATGAAATTTACCCAGATCTGAAGGGTAAAAATGCCTCAAAGCACATCATTTTCTATCGTATACTGGAAGATAAATCAATTGAGATTACGAGAATCCTGCATGAGAG
>JBIITO010000150.1:0-4503 GCA_044340465.1 Crocinitomicaceae bacterium
TGTCTAGATAAACGGGGATTGTATTACACATCATATAGCCAATCCTACATTAAACAAAATGAAAAAAAAGAAAGGCTGCCCCTTTTGAGACAGCCCCTTGTCTAGTGTGGCTCCTCCTCTTGGGCTCGAACCAAGGACCCTTTGATTAACAGTCAAATGCTCTAACCGACTGAGCTAAGGAGGAGTTTGTCTTTTTTCTCTCTAACCGTCCCGATAATTATCGGGAGAACTAAGGATAAATTAGTTTCCCTTCTCAGAAAAGAGAATGCAAATATAAAGAAAGAATTTATTCTGTCAATAGCACAAAAGAAAAAATTCCTCGGGTTTAAAATTCGTCTTCATCCATGGTGAAATCATCAATTGAGGTGTCAAAATTTTCGTCTTCATCATCGCGATCAACTACATCGATGAAGGAGTCATCCTCGCATTTCGCTGGACGAAGAATGTTCGTTTTGGAAATATTCAAACGAAGTTCGGTACGAATGGAGCCATCCTCCTGGGCATAAGCTTTTGCAAACGGGAAGCCTTCCAATTCCACCAGCGCTCCCTTTTTAAGAAAATCCATTATTCTAAGATTGGCACCTTCTTTCTTCCAGATGGTGCAATTGACCCAGGTGGTTTTGGTTTTGGTTTCACCGGTTCGTTTATCGCGCCAGTTCTTATTGTGTGCCACCGGAAAATTGATGGCGATCACTCCGCGCTCCATGTGTTTCACGACAGAATCTCTTCCGATATTGCCGATCAGTCTTGTTTCAAATACAGTGGCCATTTTTTCGCATTGATTTCTGTGAATTTACGGATAATCATTCTGTATAAGTAATTCTCAATAAAAAATATGACAACGGGATGATCTAATTGAGCTTTACAATATATGCGTCTTTGAAGCCTTTTTGCTGCACCTTTTCCAGATCTTTAAGCGCTTCGTCCTGAGAGGCATATTCTCCGACGGTGTAGCGATATTTAAACGCGCTTGAGGTTTGTATCTCATTTCGTGAAACAGGTAATTCGATCTTCTTGAACACAGGAACGCTAGTTTCTACAGGTTCACGCGAAGACATTATCTGGATCGCATAACTCTTTGTCACATCTGTTTTCTCTGACTGTTTTTCAGCTGTTTCTTTCTTCGGTTCATCCTTCACAAAGGCAATGGAAGGGTGCTGTTTTATGATGTAACTTTTAAAAGCTCTGTAAATGGAATTAGCAATCTTTTCCTGACCATCTTTAGTGTTTAAAAAAGCTGCTTCGTCGTCATTGGTCATAAATCCACATTCGATCAGTACTCCTGTCATGGTGGTATATTTCAATACCTGTATTGAATGTTCACGATCTTCCGTGTCCTTGACGCCTCTGGAATACCTGCCGGCAAACGAAGTGAATTCTTTTTCCATTGCCTGTGCCAGTCCCACAGATTTTTTCGATTCCATCGTATGGACATGTGATTCTGTTCCGTGAACGGATTTCTTTCCGTTGGCATTGCAATGTATGGAAATGAAGTAATCTGCTTTCGAGCCGTTGGCTAGTTTGACTCTTTCAGTCAGACTTGGATACGAATCATCTGTTCTGGAATATATGATCGTTACATGCTGCAGTTGCTTCTCAACCATGTCGCCAAATTTCTTGGCAATGATCAAATTGAGTTCTTTCTCCGGAAGGTGATCCTTGTTCGAAGATACATGTCCGTGATCTGTCCCACCATGACCGGGATCAATCACTATAGTAATCTTGTCTTTAGCTGCGCCAGCAGATAATGAAATGAACAGAATGAAAATGAATAAAAAAACGGATCTCATAGCTTGCTTTTTAGAGCCCGGCACTTGTCCGGGACGGTTAAAAGTGAACTATACTACGATCTTAAAATGAAAAAGTTACACTATTGTGATTAGAGTGGGACTTTAGAGTGAGCAAGGAGCAATGAATAAGGAACAATTGTACTTCCCTAAAATAGGTTGACCGTTTTTAATACTGATTTAGTATCAAAAGAAGATAAGTATAATTACCCTTTAGTGAAAAATATAAACCTAAAATGAACAAAAACAGCGTGACTATTGAGTGTGAGAACGGAAGCCTTGACTCCTGACTCCGATAGTCTTGAAATCTGAGTTCTCGGCTCTATCAGCGCAGCGGTCTAAGTTCTATGCTCCATTCTTCACCAACTTCGCTTTCGCCTCTCCGATTACTTTGGCGAGTTCTTCAAGAGATGCATTTTGAATAGCTGATATGGTTTTGAACGCTTTCATGAGCTCTTGCTGTGTTTTCGAACCAATGCCCGGAATATCCAACAATGCAGAAGTAAGACTCGCTTTACTGCGCTTGTTGCGGTGATGTGTGATCCCGAAGCGGTGTGCTTCGTTACGCATGTATTGGATCACTTTCAGACTTTCTGAACGCTTGTCAATGTAGATCGGCAGACTATCGCCCGGAAAAAAGATCTCCTCTAAGCGTTTGGCAATCCCGCAAATGGCTACTTTTCCTCTCAGATCGAGCTTCTCTAATGCATTGAGTGCCGCGCCAAGCTGTCCTTTCCCTCCATCGATGATAATGAGTTGCGGCAGCGATTGTCCTTCATCCAGAAGGCGTTTGTAACGTCGGTAAACCACCTCTTCCATCGTAGCAAAATCATCCGGACCTTCGACCGATTTCACATTGAAATGACGGTAATCCTTCTTGCTGGGTTTGCCGTTTTTAAATACGACGCAGGCAGAAACAGCATTCGTGCCCTGAATGTTGGAGTTGTCAAAACACTCCATGTGTTCGGGCAATTCATTCAAACGAAAATCCTGCTTGATCTGCTCCATGATGCGTTTGCTGTGACGCTCAGGATCCTTGATTTTTTCCTGCTTTTGTTTTTCCTGTTTGTAGTACAACGTGTTGCGCTTCGAAAGGGCCACCAATTCTTTCTTGTCACCTCGTTGTGGCACAGTGATCGAAATGTGTTCCAGTCCGAGATCAAAGGCCTCGTCGGTTAATACTTCCTTGGCATTGCTTTCAAATCGCTCCAATAGCTCAGGTAGTACATAGCTCAGGATCTCTTCGCGTGATTCATCCAGTTTTTTGCGCACCTCCGCAGTGTAAGCATGTACAATGGCGCCATCTTGGACAGATAGGTAATTCACGAAGGCACGATCCTGTTCGTTTAAAAGTGTACACACATCTACGCGTTTAACGGATGCCGATACCACAGTCGATTTAGCACGGTACTTTTCCAGCGATTCTATTTTCAGCTTGGTTTTCTGTGCTTCTTCAAACAAATGCGCCGCTGCCTGCTCCTTCATTCGCGTTTTCAGAATGCTGATCAGCGACTGAATATTTCCTTTCAACAGCTGACGGATCTGTTCCACTTCTTCAAGATAAGTGCTCTCAACCTGATGTCCGGCACACGCTCCTTTACAGTTGCCTATGTGGTATTCCAGACATACTTTGTATTTCTCTCGTGCGATCTTTTCCCGAGAAAGATCCAATGCACAGGTGCGTAGCGTATACAACTCCTTGATCAGATCGAGCAAGGTATGCATCACTTTTCCGCTTGGGTACGGACCAAAATACTCCGATCCGTCACGTATGACGCGTCGCGTGCTGTATACTCGAGGAAATGCTTCTTTTTTAATACAAATCCACGGATAGGTTTTGTCGTCTTTGAGCTGAATATTGTATTTCGGCTGATATTTCTTGATGAGGTTGTTTTCCAGCAGTAAGGCATCCAACTCTGTTTCAACCACTGTATATTCCATCCGAACAATTTGTCGAACAAGGACATGTGTCTTATAGTTGTCCTGCGTTTTATTGAAATAGGAGGATACGCGCTTTTTGAGGTTCTTCGCTTTGCCGACATAGATGATCACATCATTGCGGTCGAAATACTGATAGACCCCGGGTTTTTCGGGCAATATCCGAAGTTTTAACTGCAGTTCTGTCAGCTCTTCACTCATAAGCTAAAGGTAAGAATTTAGTGCAGTATGAGCAGTGTAGAGTGTAAAGTCTGATAACGTACCCTAAAATTCCTAAAGGCTTAATTTCCGGATTTCCAAGAGTCTATATGCTAATTCGAGATTAACTCAAACAATTCATTCAGATCAGGAGATATGATGATCTCTATTCGCCGGTTTTTCGCCTTATCTTTTGGTTCCACGGGATGAAACTCTGAGCGCCCAGCAGCCATCAATTGTGCCGGGTTCACTTTGGAATTCGCGAGCATGATATCCACTACTGATGTCGCGCGCAGCACGGAAAGTTCCCAGTTGGAAGTGGGGTGTGTGGCACTTGTTAGTTTGTCCGAATCGGTGTGACCTTCCACAACGATCTCTAACTGTTTTTCGTTCTCCAGTACCTTAGCCAGCTCAACCAACGCTTTTTTACCATTCGGTTCCACAGCAGTACTTCCAGAAGCAAATAACAGTTTAGCCTCCATACTTACATAGATCTTTCCGTTCTTCTGTATTACTGACAATCCCTGACTTTCGAATCCGCGCAGCGCTGCAGCCACTTTTGCTTTCAATTGCTGCGTGG
>JBIITO010000057.1:0-14701 GCA_044340465.1 Crocinitomicaceae bacterium
TGTTTCTCGAACAAGTTCTACTGCGGGAACAATCGTCATCGGAAGCCTTACAGCCGGATCTTATACCAATATCAATGTTGAATTGAACGGATGTAAGTCCAATACGTTAGGCCCTATTCCTTTGAGTAATCCAAATCCACCCGTACTTACTATTCCCGGTGATTCGACGGTATGTGCAGGAACTCCAACGGGCACCATAACTTTCAGTGCTACACCTACATCCACATTTAATTGGACGAACAATAACGCAAGTATTGGCCTCACTGCCTCTGGTACATCAAGCAGTATACCGAGCTTTACACCTACTAATGGCAGCGCAACTGCTCAGACAGCAACAATAAGCGTAACAGCAAGAGCTAATGGATGCACATCCGCTCCTAAAACGATGCGTATCATTGTTAACCCTCGTCCACAAATTACAGCAAGTAGTACGCCGGTTTGTGGTCGTGATTCGGCAACTTTAACGGTGAGTGGTTTAGCAGACTCCTATAACTGGAGTCCAACAACAGCGATGTCTCTTCCTGCTTCGAGAGCTGTGGTGAAGGTAGCGCCAACGGTAAATACCACCTACACCGTAACGGCACGATTTAATGCAACCGGTTGTCAAAGTTCGGCAACTAGTACGGTTACGGTAAGATCGAAACCTGCCATTACAGCTACATTTGTAAACCCAACAACTTGTGGCGGAACAAATGGATCAATCACTCTTCATGGGCTTGCTAAGAACGGAACAACCTCATATACATTAAGGTATTCCAAAAACGGCGTCGCTGTTGCACCTGTTTCTCGAACAAGTTCTACTGCGGGAACAATCGTCATCGGAAGCCTAACAGCCGGATCTTATACCAATATCAATGTTGAATTGAACGGATGTAAGTCCAATACGTTAGGCCCTATTCCTTTGAGTAATCCAAATCCACCCGTACTTACTATTCCCGGTGATTCGACGGTATGTGCAGGAACTCCAACGGGCACCATAACTTTCAGTGCTACACCTACATCCACATTTAATTGGACGAACAATAACGCAAGTATTGGCCTCACTGCCTCTGGTACATCAAGCAGTATACCGAGCTTTACACCTACTAATGGCAGCGCAACTGCTCAGACAGCAACAATAAGCGTAACAGCAAGAGCTAATGGATGCACATCCGCTCCTAAAACGATGCGTATCATTGTTAACCCTCGTCCACAAATTACAGCAAGTAGTACGCCGGTTTGTGGTCGTGATTCGGCAACTTTAACGGTGAGTGGTTTAGCAGACTCCTATAACTGGAGTCCAACAACAGCGATGTCTCTTCCTGCTTCGAGAGCTGTGGTGAAGGTAGCGCCAACGGTAAATACCACCTACACCGTAACGGCACGATTTAATGCAACCGGTTGTCAAAGTTCGGCAACTAGTACGGTTACGGTAAGATCGAAACCTGCCAAACCAAGCATTACCATTAGTGGTGGGAATTTAGTTTCGAGCAGCGCCTCAGGAAATCAATGGCAGATTGATGGAACTAATATTTCCGGTGCTACCGGTCAGCTATACACTCCACAGATTAGCGGATTTTACTCTGTTGAAGTTACTTCCAATGGATGTAGCAGCAAGTCAGAACCTTATAACTTCTCTAAATCATTTATGGTTCAAAGCAATTCAACATTGAGTGATGAATCGATTCAAATATATCCTAATCCCATCTCTGGTAATTTTATCGTAGAATATAATCTGATTGATGAGCCAAAGGAGTTAAACATAAATGTTATGAATAATGCAGGAACTTTGGTTAAACAGTATAGAAATATTAAATCGTTAGAACAACTTAACGGGAATGAACTTCCTGTGGGACAGTTGATCTTTATTTTCGAGACACTCGATGCACAGCGAAAATGGTATTATAAAATTATAAAATACTGAAGCCATTTAGGGCTTTAGTATTTTTATACTGTAAACTAGATTTTGGACTTAAGCCGTTTGTTATGTCTGAATTAACTACTTGAAATTCATCACATAAAACTACAAATGAGTAGCGTAGTTTTTAGGCTTAAACTTACGGATTATAACGTATTATCACTGGTTCCCATGTAAACGATCAATTCTTTCAATTTTGAAGCGTAGGCAAATTCATTATCATACCACGCGACGATCTTTGCAAAATTATTGCCCACCATAAATCCTGCCGTAGCATCAAAAATAGACGTTCGCGGATCATCTATGAAATCGCATGAAACTACTGCATCTTCAGTATATCCGAGTATTCCTTTTAATTCATTTTCTGAAGCAGATTTCATAACCAATTTAATCTCTTCATAAGAAGTCTTTTTTTTGAGATTTACAGAAAGATCTACTACCGAAACATCAGCGACTGGTACCCTGTAAGCGACTCCAGTGAGCTTCCCTTTGAGTGAGGGAATTACTTTACCTACAGCAGCTGCAGCACCGGTAGAGGAAGGAATAATGTTCTGTAAGGCTCCTCGTCCACCGCGCCAATCACGGCCTGATGGACTATCAACTGTTTTTTGAGTTGCAGTAGCAGCATGAACCGTGCACATCAAACCAGATTCAATTCCAAAATGATCGTTCAAAACCTTAGCCACTGGAGCAAGACAATTGGTAGTGCATGAAGCGTTGGATACAATATTCATGTCATGTCGATACATAGTGTGGTTTACACCCATAACGAACATGGGAACGTCGTCTTTTGGCGGCGCCGATAATACAACCTTACGCGCACCGGAAGTTAAATGTCTTCCCGCCTCCTTTTTATCAAGGAAAAGTCCGGTTGATTCAACGACATACACTTCTCCAAGATCACCCCAAGCAATACCCTCAGGGTTTCGCTCCCCCGTAATTCGGATTTTTTGACCATCACAATACAAGTGTCCGTCATCCACCTCAATTGTATTTCCCAACACACCGTGAATAGAGTCGTACTTGAGCATGTAAGCCAAATATGAAGCCTCAAACAAATCATTAACCGCGACTACCTCCACTCGCGGGTCTAAAATTGCTGCGCGAAAAACCATTCTTCCGATCCTTCCGAAGCCATTGATTCCAATTTTAATTTTCTCCATGTTCGATCTATATAATGATGCTATTAAGTGAACGATCTATTTTTCCTTCAACTATATTACAATTTATTTGCCTTACAGACAAGTGTTATGCGAATGGCTTCGTTCAATTAAAATTTCACCTAAAGTGAACTAAAAAAAGTTGTTCGTTCTGTTAAAAATAACGATTGATTCATTGATGCAAGAATCCAGTTGATTGAAATTGTTTCTCATTTATTCCATCTAGAAATTTACTTTGGAAAAAACATGTTATGCGCTCACTTTTAACCTTTTTTTTACTTTTCTTTTCTCAACTCACTAGCTATGCACAAGTATTCACCCATCCCGACACAACGGATTACCGAATTGTAAAAACGGATGGTACTGAACTCATCGGTAGAATCCTAAAAGAGGATGAACGCGAACTTTCAATCAGAGTTTCTGATGGAAGAATGATCATCATACCTCAATATGTAGTTAAGGAAATTAAACCCATCAAGCCAGATGAATTATCTGAAAAAGGGGTTTTTGTAGGTGAGGATCGCTTTGCGACAAGGTATTTTATCACAACCAACGGACTTCCCTTAAAAAAAGGTGAACATTACATACAGTGGAATCTGTTCGGACCTGATTTTCAATTTGCGGTCAGCGACCGTTTTGGCTTGGGGATCATGACCACCTGGTTGGCATTGCCAATAATTGGAACGGCAAAGTACAGTATTCCTTTGAAACACGACTTTCAATTCGCAGTGGGCACCATGGTTGGAACCAGTTCCTGGATCACACTCCTTGGATCAGACGCCAATGCCGGAGGTGCCTTACCCTTTGGTACCCTTTCTTATGGTACCAGACGAGCAAACTTAGCCTTCTCAGGTGGCTACGGAGTGATCTGGGCGGAAGGGGACAGTGACGGTCGTGCCCTTACTTCTATTGCCGGTATGATAAAGGTCAGCTCAAGGATAAGTCTTGTTTTTGACTCATTCATTGTCATCAAAGGAAAAACAACGCGTTCTACCACCAATGAATGGCAATCCGTTTACGACCCAAATACCGGAACTTATCAGGACCAGTTGGTTACCGTCACCACAGAAGATCGAAAACCAGGTCTTGGATTGTTTATCCCCGGAGTTCGATGGCATCAAGCTGAGGGTAAGGCGTTCCAGTTCGGCTTTACGGGGATTTCCTTTGACGGAGAGCTGTTACCTATTCCAATGCCAATGGTTCAGTGGTACCGGTCGTTGTAGGTCATTTGCATACCCCCCATAAAATGCGTTACTTTGCAGCCTGTTTTCAGGCATATGGCACACCGTTCAGGTTTTGTAAATATTGTTGGAAGTCCGAATGTCGGCAAATCCACCCTCATGAATCGACTTGTAGGGGAGAAATTGTCCATCGTGACATCCAAGGCACAAACTACGCGCCATAGGATACTGGGAATCGTTAACGATGAGGACTATCAGATCGTTTTTTCAGATACTCCGGGTGTTGTAAATGCCGCTTATAAACTGCATGAAGCTATGATGGAGTATGTCAATTCCTCCCTTAAGGATGCAGACGTACTCATTTTCATTACCGACACGCGTGAAAACAAAATGAATCACGAGGAAACACTGGAAAAGATCAAAAAGATCCGGGTTCCTGTTCTGTGTCTCATCAATAAGATCGATCTCAGTGATCAGGAAAAAGTGAAGGAACGAATGGCTTATTGGCAAGAACAATTGCCGAATGCCGAAATCTATCCAGTTTCCGCGTTACATGACTTCAATGTGGAAGCTGTTTGGAACCGAATTCTGGAGCTTGTACCTGAAAGTCCAGCCTATTTCGATAAGGAGGAATTGTCGGACAGACCCATGCGCTTTTTTGTTTCTGAGATCATAAGAGAGAAAATCTTTCTGTTCTGTGAAAAAGAGGTACCTTACAGCTGTCAGGTGGAGATCGAAGAATATAAAGAAGAACCGAATCTTACGCGGATTCGTGCACTGATCATCGTTGAGCGAGATTCCCAGAAAGGCATTATCATCGGGAAAGGAGGAGAAATGCTAAAGAAAATAGGTCGTGAGGCGCGCAAGGAAATTGAAAAATTCATTGATCAGAAAGTCTTTATGGAAACCTTTGTAAAGGTGGACAAGGACTGGCGTTCTACGGAGAATAAATTAAAGAAATACGGTTATTGAATTGACAGTTATCAATTGTCAATTGTCAATTTTGAATTGTAATGAGTAATATAGTCGCCATCGTAGGCCGCCCAAATGTCGGTAAATCGACCCTGTTCAATCGCCTTACCGAGTCTCGCAATGCTATTGTGAAAGAGGTTAGCGGAGTAACACGTGATCGTTTGTACGGAAAAGGAGAATGGAACGGAATTCAGTTCTCTGTGATAGACACTGGAGGTTATATCAAAGGTTCTGAGGATATTTTTGAAGCGGAGATCCGCAAGCAAGTGGAGATCGCTATTCAAGAGGCAACTGTTATTGTCTTCATGGTAGATGTTACTACCGGAATCATTGACCTCGATGAAACGGTAGCAGCCATTCTTCGAAAATCAAAAAAACCAATCCTGATTGCTGCTAACAAAGTGGATAATACGGATCGTGTTGGACTTTCCTCCGAATTCTATCAGTTTGGATTGGGTGATGTATTTGACCTTTCTGCAACGAATGGAAGTGGTACAGGAGAATTATTGGATGAAATCGTAAAGCATTTCGATAAGGAAGATGAATCTGTCAATGAAAAAGATGAGCTTCCTCGAATTGCTATTGTTGGACGTCCAAATGTAGGCAAATCATCATTGGTGAATGCCCTCACTGGAGAAGAACGTAATATAGTTACGAACATTTCGGGAACCACACGAGATGCGATCAATACTCGCTACAAAGCTTTCGGTTTTGACTTCCTTCTGATCGATACGGCAGGGATTCGCAAGAAGGCAAAAGTTACGGAGGATATAGAGTATTATTCCGTGCTTCGCTCTGTTCGTACAATTGAAAATTCAGATGTATGCATTTTCATGATCGATGCGGAAGAAGGGTTACAGAAACAAGATCTGAGTATTTACTACATCATTGAAAAGAACTCGAAAGGGGTGGTTGTTCTTGTGAACAAATGGGATCTGGTTGAGAAGGACCAAAACACCATGATGAAATACGAGGAGAACATCCGCAAGCAACTGGCACCCTTCAACGATGTTCCGATCATATTTACTTCTACTATCACCAAACAACGCATCCACAAAGCGCTCGAGGCAACCATGATGGTGCATGAGAACCGAACGAAGAAGATTCCGACTTCCAAACTAAATGAGGTTATGCTGGAGATGATTCAGGCAACACCTCCGCCGGCAATGAAAGGAAAATATATTCGTATCAAATACGTTCAGCAGTTGCCCACGCATGCGCCGGCATTTGCTATTTTCTGTAATCTCCCGCAGTATATTCCGGATTCCTATAAGCGCTTCCTGGAGAATCGATTGAGAGAAAATTTCGATTTTTGTGGCGTTCCCATCAAGATCTTCTTCCGAAAGAAATAATTTCGCATCGTGAAATACGGCGCAATCGATATTGGAACAAACGCTGCGCGGCTTCTCGTTGGAGAGGTAGAAACGCTCAACGGACACTCTTTCGTTAAAAAGATCTCCTACACGCGAGTTCCTTTGCGTCTTGGAGAAGAGGTATTTACCGACGGTAAACTTTCTAAAAAGAAAACCGAGGATTTCGTGAAAACCATTCAGGCATTCAAATTAATCTCTGAAATATTTGAAGTGAAAAAACTTCGCGCTGTGGCTACATCTGCCATGCGTGAGGCATCAAATGCCGCAAAAGTGATCGAGCGGATCAAACAAGAAACAGGTGTAGAGGTAGAAGTGATTTCTGGAGATGAAGAAGCGGAACTGATCTTCGGTACCTTTTTCCTTCTGGACATTGATAAAACAATGCCCTTTATAGTTATAGATGTGGGCGGAGGAAGCACTGAAGTAAGTGTTTTTGAAGGTGGGGAACGCGTAGCTTCACATTCGTTCGAGATCGGCACGCTAAGATTACTCAAGGATAAAGTTAAAAAAGAGCAGTGGGCTGAAATACACGACTGGTTATCCAAACATGTCGATCTGAAATCACCTCATCAGATCTATGGTACCGGCGGAAACATCAACAAAGTACACAAGTTGCTCGGCGCTGGACATATGGAATCACTGTCGTTGAAAGACCTGAAAAACTTGAAAGATGAACTCGATGGAATGAGTTTAGACCAGCGGGTGGATACCTTTCAGTTAAAACCTGACCGTGCGGATGTGATCGTGCCCGCATTGAATATCTATATCTACATTCTGGAAGAACTTAGAAGCAAACGAATACTTGTGCCAAAGATCGGATTATCGGATGGCATGGTTTATCAACTGTATCAGCAGGAAAAGTCTAAAAAGACTAAAAGAAAGCCCTAAGTTCCATACCACCACTATGAATGGTACGGCTATTTTGTGATTGTCTTCCGTTGTATTGGATAGAAAGCTGTAAATTCTTTGATACCGAGCGCTGATAGCCCAGATTCCAGGTATAATTGATCCCAGGCTTCAATGCCTCGAGCACTTCAAATCCCAAAGCTGAACCCGGATTGCCATAAAAGGTAATACTCACCATCTTTACGCCGCCCTGTAAGCTTCCTTTCTCCGCCTGATTGTATTTCAAATTCGAACCGATCTCCCGAATGATGCCGTATTCTCCGCCATATAGAAGCGAATTCTGTTTTTCGGAATAACGTACATCAATGGAGATTCGAAAGGTAGTTCCTGGCTGAAAGATCAAGCTGGGCTGAACAAAGAAATAGCTTAGAGCATAATTTCGTCCTACGGTGTAATCGGCCTCTGAATCTTTTGTCCCTTTTTGTGCTTTGGTCTCGATCGAAAAAACTTTTCGAATGTTCCATCGAAAGGCCAACTCATGATACAAATTCGCTTTTGAATCAAACCCTGTGGCTAAAAGCGTTTTATTTCGCAGATCCTGATAACTGTATTCAGCACTGAATATGCTGGAAGTTCGATTAAAGAAAAGAGTGTTCTTTAAATTATATGCACTGGAAATAAGATTGGTATCTCGAATCTGTAAGGAGAATGGATTAAAGGCATCCGCACCTGTGAACAAATTTGTTTTGCGATTAATACGAACCCTGGCCTGATCTGAAAACCGGCTTAGAATTCCACGTATTCCCTTTTTATTGGACCAAATACGTTCAGGTCTCCAGAAAATGGATTCATTCACTTCGTTGGAGTAAGTCTTGGTGTATTCACTACTTGGGGTAAAAACCCGAATATAACTTGCTTGATCGACAAACTGTGCAATTTCAAATTCGTTCAGATCCTTCACACCATCCTGATTGTAATCGATCCAGGTGTAAACACCTTGACCATCGTTCACCTGAATATAAAGAAACTCTCTCCTTTGCTCTAATCCTGATCCAACCTCATAGAAATTGGTCCAGGTGAGCGCATTCTTCCACAAGCGAATCTCGTGATCAATACGTCCTGTTACCGTATTTTCAGGTGTTTGATTCAGTAATGCCGGATTCAGGATCTTCAATTCTCTGTAGGCCGTGACAATATTCAGCGATTGGTTCTTGATTTCTGTTAATCTCACCTCACCACCCGCCGTTCTGGCTTTGGCCACCGGAGTGAGGAACAAACTGTCAGACCTCTGATCGTAACGTTCGCGATAAAATACCTTGAACATGTTTTTGATGGAATCTCCATTAGCAAGGTAAAACTGATAATCGAAGAACTGGTAACTCGTCGGATCAAGTTTTGCTGCTCCACCCGTAAATCTGTTCAGTTCATGATCATCGATGTATCCCACTTTGAACCAACGGAAATCTTTAGATACCTCTGCTCTGTGCCGAACGAATTCATTTCTCGAACTTGCTTCACTAGACAAGTAGCTTCCCTCCCATTTCGCATTTAATCCGTTCCTGTTCCACTTACCTGTGGTTTCTGCTCTCATTCCTTTGTAATCGGAACCAATCTGATAGAATTGTCCTTCCAAATTGGCATTTCCCGCGCTGCGGTTTCTGAAGTTCGCTCCAATAGAAGAAGAAAACTGCTCTCCCTGATAACCTTTGTTTCTTGTGTTCCAATCGCGGTCAAACTCGACAGTACGATATTGTTCTATAGGATTAAAATAACGATCCAAGTATTCGATCTCCGCCTTCGTATCCACCTGCCATTTTGGAACTGAATCTCTGCCAAGTGGCAAAGTTCCAAGAATCTTGGTACGGTTAGCTATACCTCGGTCATCCCCGCTGTCGAGTTGAGAAAACGTGTTGAGATCATTCCCGGAATAGGCCATTTCACTTTCCACATACAGGTTCTTCCGGATCCGATACTGCGCACCCGTGCTAAAAAGCTGTTTCCGTTTTGGGGTAATGATCAATCTTGAAGGAATATAATCTCCTTGAGGCAAACCTGCCACCGGAGCAACCCATTGATACACCTTTCCGAGTGCATTGAAATTGCTGAAAACGTAATTTCCTTTGCCAGGACCAACGTAGGTAAATGTAGCACGATACACTGCAGAATCAGGGTTAACTGAACACACGAGAACAGAATCATAACCCAGTGAATCAATCATCTTATACAACACCTGATTCTCAAACCATCCGATGGAATCAATGCTGTTAGTAGCAGCCAGATTCAGGGAATCACCGATCGTAGTGAGAAGCTGCTTTTGAGACAAGGAAAGTTCCTGTTGTAAAGTTTGGTTTTTGGCATCTTGTTCCGAATAAGCATTGAACCAGAAATCCAGTTTTCTGGAAGTGTAAGTAGTGGAGGTCTGAAACAAGGATCTGGCGTAGTTCTGATCGGAGTACTGAAATTCCACAACGATACGCGAGTCCTTTGTGATCATGTTACGAGCAGTAAAAACCACTTCGGCCGAGTTGTAATTGATCGTGTAATCTAATTCCTGTCCGCGTTCAAGTAACCTACCGTCAATATAAACCCGTTCCGTACCTGCAAGCACAATAATGAATGGTTCGTTCTCATTTCCCCTTAAGCGGTAGGGGCCCTGATTTCCTTCCACCCCCTGGATAATCTGGCGGTTGAACTTCCCCTTGGATAAAGCTCCGCTGGCTTCCGTTTTCCATTGATGCAATGTATCCATTCCCCAGCGGTAATTCAGATTTAGTCCCTGTGCCCGTTTCTTGTAATTGAGAAAGTAACCCTTTGGTCGACTGATCCAGAAATCACCAGCAACCAGTTTGATACGATCATTATAGATCTGAATGTAGACTTGATCAAACTCCTGAAGTTTGCTCGTGTTTCCATCCGGTTGTATTGGCAAGTTATCATCTGAAACAGAGGCAAGCAGTTTTAAATTGGGTGCAATATCTCCCGAAAGCTCCAGGTTTAGCGTAGAATTAATACCCAAATCCTGATTGTTTCCAAAAGATACCCCACGTGAAATACTCCCCGCCTTAGTAAGTCCACTTCCGCCAAAAATATCCTCTACTGTATAGGTGTTTTCGAGACGAAACTTATCACGGTCATCTATGCTTCCTTCCCGGTATATAAGGGATGGATCCCGTCGTTTGTAGGTTTTCGAAAGATCCATCGGCAATACGCGATACTCAATTACTAGCGTATCTCCACAATTTTCCCGAAGGTGAAAACGAGAAGCTGCATGATCCAGAAAATAGCTTTCAGGCATGATTTTATTTCCTCCGCAAAACACCTTAAAACTGTTTGGGTAGATAGATAGGCTGTCCAGACGTATCGTATCTTTAGAAACGACAACTTTACGAATACGTAAGCTTGATAGCTGACTCATTCCCAGCAAGGGCATGAACACCAAAATCCATAAGCCAATGATCCTAAGAAGCGTCATTTCCACGAATGTACAACGTTCAAAAGAGAAAAAACGTGTTTAGTGAACAAAGTTGGTGTAAGAACAAAAAGACGATCTAATTTGGTTCACGTTAAAAAACGTTAAGTGTCGGCAAATCCTATGTTGACCTTTTTAACTTTAGGCAAATTAGTGGTTTGAAAAAGATACGCGTCAACCTCATCCTGGTTTTAGTGATCATTGCTTTGTTGGCTTTGCTGATCATTCAAGCATTTCAAACCTTGCAACTACACGACCGCAAATCGACTCAATTAGAAACAAATCTGGCTACCTCTCTTGAACGTATTGCCATCCGGCATGAAAAAGCGGAAGATATTAGACGTTACATGCATATCGTTAACAGAGATTTCAGCGGTCAATACAAGGATATCCTCAAGGAAGAGTTCAAAGATCTTGTTTCAGCAAAAGAATCCATTTTCATAAAAGATACAGCGATCTTCGATCAGGGAGAGATGCATAAATATCTTATTATCAAAGGAAGTTCATATGATTCCATTACAGGTCTATCGACAGAGCAGAAAGTGCTTGCACGGGATGTAAGGGAGTTACGAGACCTTTTTGACAAGCACAATAAGCAGATTCCCCATAATGATTCGGTAAGACTTTCGATTCAGCTTGACCAGCGCGTGATGCAACAGATCTTTAAAAAGGCTCGTTTTGTAAATGAACTTATGGTAGAGACCTTCCGGAACAATATGTATATTGAACCTGAAAAACGGATCGACATCACCTTCCTGGATTCTGTCATCCACACTGAGCTTGCTAACGATGATCTTCCAAAAACCTATCGTTTTATGGTAGCAAATGAGGTGGGTGTACCGATCCAGTTTGCGCATCCGCCAGAAACATATGACCCGAAGCTAGACACCCTTTTTACAGGTAAAACTGTTCTTTTTCCAAGTAACATTCTAGATGAGAAATTCTATCTGCACCTGTACTTTCCAAAGAAAGGTTTCTTCCTGATGCGCGAAATGTGGGGCTCTTTTGTTATCAGTCTCACACTCATCATGCTGATCGTTACAGCACTTATCTTTATGTTTAAAACAATCCTTGCCCAAGAGAAAATCTCAGAGATCAAGAACGATTTTATCTCGAACATGACGCACGAGTTCAAAACACCCATTTCAACGATATCTCTGGCGTGTGAAGCGCTAGGGGATCAGGATATGGTCCGTTCAGAAAATCAAGAGATTACACCGTATGTAAAAATAATCCAAGAAGAGAACAAACGATTAGGTAATCTGGTCGAACGTATTCTACAAAGTGCCGTCATCGATCGTGGGGAGCTCCATTTGCAGAAAGAAAACGTACTTCTGAATGAGGTGATCCATGATATTGCTCAAAAGGCGGAGTTCAGAACTCAGTCACTTGGAGGGAAACTTAAATTGGATCTTCCTACTGAACTGATGGAAGTTTGTACAGATAAACTTCATTTGACAAATGTCATTTCAAACCTGGTAGATAATGCCATAAAATACAGCGAAAAAGCTCCTATTATTGAAATTTCTCTGAGAAGAGAAAATAAGAAGATCAGTGTCAGCGTTAAAGACAAAGGAATTGGAATTAAGAAAGAATACATTGGTAAGATCTTTGACAAGCTTTACCGGATTCCAACTGGAAACCTACACAATGTTAAGGGTTTTGGGCTTGGGCTGAGTTATGTCAAGGCAATTGCAGATATAGAAGGCTGGAATATACAGGTAAAGAGTAAACCAGGTGAAGGAAGTGAGTTCACCCTGATCATAAAAGAATAAAAATGGAAAGAACGATTCATATTTTATTGGCAGAGGACGATGAGAACCTCGGAACCTTATTGCATACCTTTTTAAAAAACAAAGGATTTGAGACTGTGCTAACTAGAAATGGAAAGGCGGCTTATGAAGTGTTTAGTCAGCAACGTTTTGATTTTTGTATTCTGGATGTCATGATGCCGGAAATGGATGGATTTACGCTAGCCAAAGAGATCCGTGAAACGGATAAAAAAATTCCAATTCTCTTCCTGACAGCAAAATCCTTGAAAGAAGATAAACTGCAAGGATTTGCCATTGGTGCTGATGATTATCTCACCAAACCTTTTTCCATGGAAGAACTCTTGGCAAGAATCACTGCTATCCTGAGAAGAACGGAAAGTACATCGAGCAAAAATGAAGGAGAATTCCTGATAGGAAGTATCCGTTTCAATCCTGAATTACGGATACTGTACCTGCGAGATGAAGAAAAGAAACTGACAACAAAAGAAAATCAGCTCTTGCATCTGCTGGCAAAGAATGAGAATGAAATACTGGATCGACATGCCACACTTCGGGCAATTTGGGGAGATGACAATTATTTTAACGGTCGAAGCATGGACGTATACATTGCCAAGTTGCGCAAGTTGTTCAAGGAAGATCCGTCAATTGAGATTATGAACATTCATGGGAAAGGATTTAAATTGCTCATCAAGAAGTAGTCTTGCGTTCTGATCCTCATTCTCTCTCAGTTTCTCACTCCGAATTAATCTGCTTGTATACTTTTTCTAATTTTATAACGTTAAGCAAGAGAGTGAAGAATTGGGTCAAATATATGTTGAAAAGATTACTGGGTTTCAGAAACTATCTGTACGTCTTTGCTATTTTTAAAATACGTACCCTAAAAGTCGATCATAAAGAAAAGGATTTCTTTCATTTTATGAACCTATTGGAAGACGGAAAAGGAGCCGTTTTAGACATCGGTGCTAACCTTGGAGTGATGACCGTTCATCTAGCCTCTAAAGTTCCAAATTCCACTATTCACGCATTTGAACCAATCCCAGACAACCTGACTATTCTAAAAAAGATTACTGAGAAATACGGTGTAACCAAACTCAAGATTTATGAAACGGCCGTAGGTGACCATCAGGGTGACGTAAAAATGATTCTACCAAGAAACGGAAAAACTCGCATGCAAGGACTCAGTCACGTAAAACATGAAAGTATTACAGAATGGAACGAAGGGGATGAATACGCGGTTCCAATTAACACCCTTGATAATATGCTCAACGGTGAACCCATACAGGGCATTAAAATCGATGTAGAGAATTTCGAATATTTTGCTCTCAAAGGTGGCAAACGTATTCTGGAGAACAAGAAGCCCGTTATTTATGCTGAACTATGGAACAACGATAACCGTACCCATTGCCTGGATCTTCTTTCCGGATTCGATTACCATCCATTTGTCATCGAAAACGAGACTTTGAGACCTTTTCTGAAAGACAAACACCAACAGCAGAACTTCACTTTATTGCGAACTGAACACGCTGAAAACCTTTAAAGGAGCATGCATAAAAAGTTCATTTCCGACCTAATTCTTATCGTCGTACTCAATCTACTTATCAAACCAATCGCTATTTTCGGTATTGATGCTGGTGTTCAGAACAGAGTTGGTACGGAAGCTTACGGATTGTATTTCTCCCTGCTCAACCTATCGTTTATCTTCAACATTGTCAGCGATCTTGGTATCAACAATTTTACCACCCGAAACATTGCACGCTATCCGAAGGTAATGCCTAAATATTTCGGTCAGATTCTCGGATTTAGAATGTTGCTGTTTATGTGCTATGTGGTGCTTACGCTTTCTACCGGGTATATTGCCGGGTATCGAGGAGAAGCGTTGTATTTTCTTTCTGTGCTCATTTTAAACCAATTACTCGCTATGTTAATTGCTTATTTAAGAAGTCACTTTGGCGGCTTACATCTCTTTAAAACAGATGCCATTGTTTCTATACTCGACAGGTTATTACTAATCCTGTTGTGCGGAAGTGCGTT
>JBIITO010000058.1:0-14548 GCA_044340465.1 Crocinitomicaceae bacterium
TAGGAATGAATTTTTTCAAACCGCCCATTTTACGGATATCCTGCTCATGGTGCATTGCATGGATCACGCTTCCTGAACCGAGGAACAATAACGCTTTAAAAAAAGCGTGGGTTGTAACGTGGAACATCGCTGCGACATAACCGCCCATTCCAAGAGAAACGAAAATAAATCCAAGTTGCGAAACAGTGGAATAGGCCAATACTTTCTTGATATCATTTTGACGCATCGCCATGAAGGCAGCCATTAATGAAGTAGCCAAACCGATGTAAAGAATAATCTCCTGAGTTTGCGGTGCATGTTCGAACAAGAAGTTAGAACGTACAACGAGGAAAATACCTGCTGTAACCATTGTAGCAGCGTGGATCAATGCCGACACTGGTGTTGGTCCGGCCATCGCATCAGGTAACCACGTAAACAATGGAATTTGGGCCGATTTACCTGTCGCACCGATAAACAAGCAAAGTGTGATCCCGAAAAGCATCCATCCTGAAGGTAGATCTCCTGAAAGAATCGCATTACCAACTTCATTGTATTCGAGCGTACCAAATTGCATCAGCATTAAAAACAAAGCTATCAGTAATCCAAGATCGCCAATACGGTTCATGATGAACGCTTTGCGAGCAGCAATCCCGTTCAACATTCCTTTTTCCTTATCACTGTAATGAAATCCGATAAGCAAATAAGAGCAGATACCAACACCTTCCCAACCGAAGAACAACATGAAATAATTACTTCCCAGTATCAGGATCAACATAGCAAAAATGAAGAGATTTAAATAAGTAAAGAACTTGTAGTATCCTTCATCTTCCTTCATGTAGCCCATAGAAAATAGGTGAATCAACGAACCTACCCCTGTCACGATCAACAACATGAGCGTGGAAAGTCCATCTATCTGAAGGCGCGCATTCAACTCCAGTTCATCCAAATGGATCACTTTAAACAAATGAATGAATGTCGCTTCAAGATTGGAATTAAATACAAGCAAAGCCAGAGCAAATGCCAGGAACATCACTCCTGTTGCGACGGATCCAACCACCACTTTTGGAAGGCTTTTTCCCATCGTCCCATTTATCAATGCACCAATAAGCGGTAAGGCAAGAATCGTAAGTATTAATTTGTCTACTGCCATCTTATCCGTTTAATTTATTAAACAAACCGACATCTGTCGTTCTTAATTTTCGGTAAGCCATCACCAAAATGGACAAACCTACTGTCGCTTCAGCAGCAGCCACGACCATGATGAAAAATACAAAAATCTGTCCATCAGCTTTTCCGAAATAAGTGGAGAAAGCCACGAGTAATAAGTTTACAGAATTAAGCATTAACTCAATACACATCAATAGAATGATTGCGTTTCGTCGCACCAAAACTCCAACAGCTCCGATGGAGAATAGCAATGTCGCCAAGACCATGTAGAACTGGATGGAGACACCTGATTGAAAAATTCCTGCTAATGTCATATCAATCGATCGTTTGTTTTTCTCTTTTTGCAAGCATCACCGCGCCTACCATGGCTGCAATGAACAACACTGACGAGATTTCAAAAGGAAGTACATATTTCGTAAAAAGCAATTGACCGAGGTTTTGAACCAATCCCTGATCATTTGCCTCCACAACAGTGGTAGCCGCAATCACCACCCCATCTTTCAATGCTGCGATAAATACAGTAAAAAGAGTGCCTCCTGCCAATACAGAAGCAATCTTGATCAAGAATGAGGTTCGAGGCTCATTTTCCTGTTTTAAATTCAGCAACATTAATACGAAAAGAAACAATACCATGATCGCACCAGCGTATACGATGATGTTCACAACCGCGATAAACTGTGCATTCATTAGAATGTAATTCGATGATATCATGAAGAAGGTAAGTACGAGGTACAATACGCTTCTAACCGGATGCTTGCTTAGAACAACCATCAGTGCCGAACCGACGGTCAATCCACCCAGAATGGTAGCCACTAACTCCAAACTCATTTTTCTGTTCTTTTACCCGTATGCTGACGTTTGGTGATGTCTATACGGTCATTCATATCTTCCACAAGTCTGTCTTTTCCGTAAACAAACTCATTTCTCTCAAAATTCGAAGGAACGATTCGATCTGTAAGGAAGATCGCCTCTTTCGGACATGCCTCTTCACACAAACCACAGAAGATGCAACGCAACATGTTGATCTCGTAAGACTCCGCATATTTTTCTTCACGATAGAGAGATTCTTCTCCTTTCTTGCGTTCCGCTGCTACCATCGTGATCGCTTCTGCCGGGCAAGCGACTGCGCATAGTCCACACGCAGTACAATTTTCACGACCCTGCTCATCTCTTTTTAAAACGTGCTGACCACGATAAACTGGTGCTATAGGACGCGTTTCCTCAGGATATTTTGTCGTATTGTTTTTTCTGAAAAGGTGCTTGAATGTAATCCACATACCTCCCAGAATCGCAGGAAGGTAGATGCGCTCCATGAACGTCATCTTTTTATTGGAAACTACCTTTTTTCTGTCAGTTAAACTTTGCATAGTCTTTCCTTAATTAAACCAACCTTCTCTGAATGCAACTACCAAACCGGTGATCAACAAATTGATCAGAGAGATCGGAATCAAACTTTTCCAACCTAAATGCATCAGCTGATCGAAGCGGAAACGCGGTAAAGTCCATCGGATCCACATGAATACGAATACAAAGAAGAATGTCTTTCCGAACATTGCGAGCAAACCAAGCAAGGCGAGTGTGTTCCCTGAGAAATGATCCATCCCAGGGAAATTAAATCCACCGAAGAATAAAACAGAAATCACCGCTGATGACGTGAATAAACTCACATATTCTGCAAACAGGAAGAATCCCATTTTCATGGAACCATATTCTGTATGGTATCCACCGATCAACTCACTCTCACATTCAGGAAGATCAAAAGGTGCGCGATTGGTCTCTGCCAAAGCACAAATGAAGAATACAACAAATGCCACGGGCTGATAGAAAACATTCCAATTCATACCGTGTTGCGCATTGACGATGTCACGTAAACTTAAACTTCCTGTTAACATGACGATTGTGATCACACAAATCCCCATCGCTAATTCGTAGGAGATCATCTGCGAACTGGCACGGATAGCTCCAAATAGGGAATACTTGTTATTGGAAGCCCATCCTCCGATCATTATACCATACACTCCTATAGACAAGAAGCCCATAATAAATAGAATACCAATGTTCACATCGGCTACCTGCAATACAATCTGCTGTCCAAAAAGCATCAAGTCCGAACTCCAAGGAATCACCGAACCCGTCATCAAAGCTGTGAACATAGCAATACCCGGACCCAGAATGAACAACCACTTCTCCGCCTGATCAGGAATAAAATCTTCTTTGAAGAACAATTTTCCACCATCCGCCAGTGGTTGGAAGATCCCAAATGGACCGGCTCTATCCGGACCGATACGATCCTGGAACCAAGCCGCTACTTTTCTTTCAAAATAGGTTGCATAAGCTGCAATACCCAACGTAACAGCAAAGAGTGTTACGATCAGTCCTAATTTTTCAATGATCTCGCTTATCTCCATTTACTTGATCGTTTTTTGAGCTCCCGAACGCGGACTCAGGTAATGTCCTTGAGAAATAACGGAATGACGATCGATCTTGCGCGGACCTTCAATGTTCCATTTGGATACATCCTTTTTATCGAATCGACAATCGTTGCATATCCAACCGGTCTTACCGTCTTGATCTTCCACTTCACCGTATTTATCCTTTCTGGCTGTTACTCTGTAGATCTCGTTTCCAAACATCCATACCACCGCTTTACCAGAACATTTCGTGCATTCGCATGAAGCCTCCATTGGTTTCAAGAACCAAACACGGCTTTTAAAACGGAACGTTTTATCGGTTAATGCTCCCACTGGACACACATCAATCATGTTTCCTGAGAAATCATTCTCGATAGCATTCTCAATATATGTACTGATCTCTGCATGTTCACCTCTGTGAAGTACTCCATGAACACGCTTGTCAGTCAGTTGATTGGCTACATGCACACAACGATAACACAAAATGCAACGATTCATGTGCAATTTGATCTTGTTGCCAATATCGATCGGATCGAAAGTTCTGCGATCCTCTTCATAACGCGTTTTTGCCCCACCGTGTTCGAAGCCAAGATCCTGTAGATGACACTCACCGGCCTGATCACAGATCGGACAGTCGAGAGGGTGGTTGATCAACAAGAATTCCACCACACCACCTCGGTTTTGTTGCACACGTTCGCTGGTCTTATTCTTCACAACCATTCCGTCCATTACCGTCGTGGAGCAAGACGCTACCAATTTCGGCATCGGACGTGGGTCCTTTTCTGATCCTTGTGCTACTTCAACCAGGCACGTGCGGCATTTACCACCTGTTCCGGGTAATTTACTGTAATAGCACATCGCAGGCGGAACTAGTTCTCCACCCACACTTCTGGCAGCGTTCAGAATCGTCGTTCCCTCCTCTACTTCTATCTGAACATCATCAATGGTAACTTTTACCATAGTTCTGAATTTTAATTCGTTTTTTAAGCTACTGATTCTTTCAATAATCCGTAGTTCTTTCTCTGCGCTTCTTCTCTGTTGGTAACGTGCCACTCGAACTCCTCACGGAAGTGACGAATTGCGGCAGCTACCGGCCAAGCGGCAGCATCACCAAGCGGACAAATGGTATTACCTTCGATCTTTTTATTGATCTCGGCCAACAGATCGATATCATGCATATTTCCTGTACCATGCTCTAGTCTATACAAAACTTTCTCCATCCATCCTGTTCCTTCACGGCAAGGCGAACATTGTCCGCAGGATTCATGCGCGTAGAAACGAGCAAAATTCCACGTATTTCGAACAATACACTGATCTTCATCAAACACGATGAATCCACCTGAACCTAGCATGGATCCGGATGCAAAACCACCATCAGCTAAACTCTCATAGGACATCAGGCGATCTTCACCGGTAGCTGTTTTAGTAATCAAATGAGCAGGAAGGATAGGAACGGAAGATCCACCCGGAACACACGCCTTCATTTTCTTATTGTAGGCAATTCCGCGACAATAATCATCTCCATAGATGAATTCTTCCACAGTAATGCCCATTTCAATCTCATACACTCCAGGACGCACTAAGTTTCCACTCGCAGAGATTAATTTGGTACCAGTACTTTTACCAATACCAATCTTAGCATATTCCTCTCCACCATCGTTCACAATAGGAACAACTGCAGCAATACTTTCAACGTTATTTACCACTGTAGGACAACCCCACAAGCCTTTAACAGCAGGGAAAGGGGGCTTCATACGCGGATTTCCACGTTTACCTTCCAAGGACTCGATCAATGCTGTTTCCTCTCCACAGATGTAAGCACCACCACCAGGAGCAACTCCCAATTCCAGGTCATAGCCAGAACCCAAAATGTTCTTACCAAGGAATCCGGCGGCTTTGGCTTCTGCGATAGCTTTTTCAAGAATCTCCAAAATCCACATGTACTCGCCGCGGATGTAGATGTAGGATTGGTTTGCGCCAAGTGCGTAACTCGATACGATCATTCCTTCGATCAACAAGTGCGGAATTTTCTCCATCAAATAGCGATCTTTGAAGGTACCCGGTTCCGATTCATCTGCATTACAAAGTAAATATCTTGGAACTCCTTCTGGCTTTGCGAGGAAAGACCATTTCATTCCGGTTGGGAATCCTGCTCCACCACGTCCTCTCAATCCTGATTTCTGCACCTCTTCCACAACCTGTTCAGGCGACATTTTTTTCAGTGCTTTCTCTACTGAGCGGTATCCACCGTGTTTCCTGTAGACATCAAAAGTCTCAATACCAGGAACATGATCGTTTTCTAAAAGTATTCTTCTTCCCATCTTTTTACTTAATTAGGGACTTTACCTTCACGATAAGATGCAATAATCTCATCGACACGTTCTTTTGTCAAATGCTCATGAAATTTCTTTCCACATTGAAGCATTGGACCGTAACCACATGCTCCAAGGCATTCAGCTGTTTTCAATGTGAACATTCCGTCAGCTGAAGTTTCACCTACTTTGATGTTCAGCTTATCTCCAATGTATTCAATGATGTTGTCACTACCAACCAACATACATGGACCAGTACGACAAACTTCAAAAACATATTTCCCTGTTGGCTCAAGGTTGAACATCGTGTAGAATGTCGCTACCTCATACACCTCAATAGGTTGAATATTCATTAATTCAGCCACATAATCCATGGTCTCTATGCTCAACCAACCTCCAAACTCCTCTTCAGCAATGTGAAGGATACGGATCAGGGCACTCTTATGTTTTCCTTCCGGATATGAATCCATCAACGCCTTCACTTCCGACAGTTTTTCTGCACTGAATGAAGGTTTCTCAGAATGTCTTTTCGACAAATCTACATGTGCACTTCCCATAACTTATGCGTCTAATTCTCCTGCAATTACATTCATACTACTCATTGTCAGGACAGCATCACTGATATTGGAACCAGTGATCATTTCCGGATAGGCCTGATAATAAATAAAACAAGGTCTTCTGAACTGAAGGCGGTAGGGTGTGCGGCCCCCATCACTGATCAGGTAAAAACCTAATTCTCCATTTCCTCCTTCAACACTGTGATAAACCTCCCCAACCGGAACAGGAGTTTCACCCATCACGATTTTAAAATGATAGATAAGCGCCTCCATGTTGTTGTAAACATCTTCTTTTGGAGGAAGATAAAAATCCGCCACATCTGCCTTGTAACTTCCTTCAGGCATATTCTTCAACGCCTGCTCAATGATTCGTAAACTTTGACGGATCTCTTCCTGTCGCACCTGAAAACGATCGTATGTATCACCTTGTGTTCCAACAGGCACAATGAAATCAAAATCCTCATACGAGGAATAAGGATTCATTACTCGCACATCGTAATCCACCCCTGCTGCGCGCAAGTTCGGACCGGTAAACGAATATTCCAGTGCTCTTTCAGCAGAGATTGGCCCGGCACCGATTGTCCGATCCATGAAGATCCTATTTCTGCTCAAAAGACTATCAAACTCATTGAACACTTTAGGAAAAGTTTTCAGGAAGTTATCCAGTTTCTTGTAGAATTCAGGTGAAAAATCACGCTCAAAACCTCCTATCCGACCAATGTTGGTTGTCAGGCGAGAACCACATACTTCCTCGTACAATTCATAGATCTTTTCACGCTCCTGGAACACATAGGTAAAGCCTGTCAAAGCACCCGTATCCACACCAATAACTGAATTACATACCAAGTGGTCTGCGATACGCGCCAATTCCATAATGATCACCCGCATGTAATCTACACGCTTCGGGATCTCTGCTCCAATCAGTTTTTCAACGGTCATCTCCCAACCCATATTATTAATGGGAGAAGAACAGTAGTTCAAACGATCGGTAATTGGTGTTATCTGATTATAAGGTCTGCGTTCCGCAAGTTTTTCAAAAGCACGATGAATGTAACCAACTGTTTGTTCGGATGATAGGATCTTTTCTCCATCCACCTGCAATACATTCTGGAAAATTCCATGCGTGGCCGGATGCGTTGGACCGAGGTTTAATGTCGCGATTTCACCATCAATTGTTTCTGACGAAACGATTCCGGCTGTTTCTTTTCCTTTATGCTGATCGATCTGACTCATAAATAAAACGTTTTAACGTCCGAAGAAACGGTCATCTTTATCTTCCCTGGTCGCATCTTCCAAATGGTATTCTTTTCTCATCGGGAAGTAATCCATGGAATCTTCATTCAATATTCGTTTCAGATTCGGGTGTCCGATGAACTGGACACCATAAAAATCATAGGTTTCGCGTTCCATCCAGTTGGCAGACAGGTGAATATCCGTTATGGTACGAATCTCTGGCTTCTCAATCGAGATGTAGGCTTTTAAGCGTATTCTAAAGTTGTTTGTCAAACTGTGCAAGTGATATACGATTGCCAATTCTCTTCCTTGATTATCTGGATAATGCACTGCCCCCAAATTTGTAAGAAAAGAAATAGCCAAGGTCGGATCTGATTTCAACCAGGAAATAACATCGTGTAAACTATCAGTTGCTACTTCTACCGTTAGGAGGTCGAACGACTCCTCGAATGAAACGATGTTTTCTCCGAACTTTACTTTCAAAAGTTCTAGCACCGACTGGTTTTCCAATTTACTCTTCATTTCCTTCGATGTTGTATTTGTTCATCAGCGACTTATATTCATCAGAATAGCGTCTGCGTAATGGTTCATTCTTCACCATTTCATGGATCTTCATAACACCATCAATAATCTGCTCTGGTCTTGGAGGACATCCTGGAACATACACATCCACAGGAATGACTCTGTCTATCCCCTGCAATACACTGTAGGTATCAAAAATACCACCAGAGGAAGCGCACGCCCCAACGGACAAAACCCATTTCGGCTCAGCCATTTGCTCGTAAACTTGTTTGAGGATCGGTGCCAGTTTCTTGGAGATCGTACCCGCCACGATTAACAGGTCTGCCTGACGCGGTGAAAACGACATACGCTCCATTCCGAAACGAGCGAGGTCATAGTTACTCCCCATCGTTGCCATGTACTCAATTCCACAGCATGAGGTAGCAAAAGGTAAAGGCCACACCGAATTCTTGCGTGCGGCAGCCACTACTTTGTCTAACGTTGAAAGCTGATAGCCTTCGCCATTGATCACTTGAAGATCTTCTATTTTTCCCATTCTAAAGCTCCTTTTTTAAGCACGTAGAAAAATCCGATTAGAAAGAATGTCACAAAAAGAATAACAGCTAAAAGTCCTTCGAGTTCAAGTGCTTTAAAATTTACCGCATAAGGATAGAAGAAAATCACCTCTACATCGAAAAGCACAAACAGAATTGCTGTCATAAAATAGCGTATGGAAACAGGAAAACGAGCATCACCTTTGGATTCGATACCGCATTCCCAGTTGGCGTCTTTCTTTTTGGATTTTAATCTCGGTCCAAGATAGTGCGTGATAAAAAGCACGAACACTACAAAACCACCGACTACTCCGATCTGAAGCAGAATTGGCAGGTAATCTATACCACTTGACTTCATATTCAAAAACGTGTATTTGACGTTAACGATTCGGTAAGCGACAGCATATCTGTACTTACAAAATCACCCACAAATTTATTCTTTCCTTTGGTCTGAAAGAGCAAAAGGTTAAGAATATTTAAAAAAAAAGGCAACTGAATGAAAAAGAATGATGAATTCAACTTTAACATCGACCAAAAGATTCAGAGTTCACGATCATGAAAATCTTTCGTAAGCTGCTTGTATTGCTCAGAATACGCACCATTGTCTTCCCTGACCAGTATCTCTTCTAAAACAATTTCCGAACTTAATTTGGTTAGTGCGACTATATAGCGATTCAGTTTACCAGGTTTTCCATAAACGGAAATCTTAATTGATAGATTTAATCCAACTTTTTGAAAAGATTTCATAAGTGCATGATCATGCGACGAAGGATAGATCAACCATAACTTCCCTTCTGGCGACAGCAGGCTGGCGCCTTTTTCAAGAAATTCAGTAAAATCGAAAACCGCATGCTTCGAGGCCGCCAGACGTTCATCCTCTGGCTTCAAACCATCCATGTAAAACGGCGGATTGGACACTATAAGTTGATATGTCTTTTCAGTCTTCCAAGTAAAAAAATCAGCGTGATGGATTTGAAGCCTATCGGCCCAAGAACTATTTCTAAAATTCATTGATGATTCTTCAGCTGCAAACTGATCTAGTTCTACGGCATCGATGATCGATTTGTGAGAGCGCTGTGCCATCATCAATGAAAGTACGCCTGTACCACCTCCAACATCCAGAATATTACCTGAAGAAACGGCATCCACCCTAGCTCCGAGAAGTAACGCATCCGTTCCAACTTTTAACGCACTTTTTTCCTGAATGATCGCAAACTGTTTAAATCGGAAGACGCTCATGGCTATCAACCCAGATAAAGTTCAATCAAACCTGCGGGAGCATTAATAGTCATGATCTTTTTCTTGCGATCCAGCTCCACAACTACTCCTTCGATAAGAGGAATAAGCACTTCTTTTTCATCCTTCATGATTTGGATCAGAGGATTCACCTGAAGATCAACAATCGATTCAAGTATACCAACCTCACCGTAATTGACATCCACAACGGTGAAACCAACGACTTCATGATCGTAAAAATGGGTTCCCGAAAGTTTTGGGAGAATTTGGGCAGGTAAAAAAAGATTTTTTCGAAGTATCAAGCGCGCATCGTTCTCAGTATTGACACCTTCAAATTTTACTGCCGCAAAACCCTTGTTCTTAAGTTTGAATGATTCAACGAAGAAAGGAGAAAGTTGTCCGTTGATCTCAATGAAAACCGCATCCAGTGTTTGATAATCTTCTGGATTGGTTACGTCTAAAAACAGCGAAACTTCACCTTTGAATCCGTGAAGTTTCGCTACATATCCTAAATGAAAGCAATCTGCTTTGTTCATTCAAGTATTTCTTATTCTTCAGAGGCCGCTTCCTCTGCGCTTTCTTCAGCTGCAGGAGTTTCCTCTGTTGTTGCTTCAGGAGCATCTGCCTCATCTGCAACTGGCGCCTCTACTTCTGTATCTGCTACCTCTTCAACAACGGTATTCTTCGCTTCGATCGCTGCTGCTTTCGCTGCATTCGCTTCAGCTTCAGCTTTCAAGCGTGCTGCCTTATCAGACGCTGCACCTTTTGCCAAACCATCTTTTTTACCGCTGATCTTTGCTTCTTTTTCAGCAACCCAAGCAGCAAACTTAGTCTCTACTTGTTCTGCCGTCAACGCGCCTTTTTTCACACCATTCAACAGGTGATTTTTGTACAATACTCCTTTGTAGGAAAGGATCGCACGAGCTGTATCAGACATTTCAGCACCTACCTGTACCCAGTTTAATGTACGGTCGAAGTTGATGTTGATTGTTGCAGGATTCGTGTTTGGATTGTACGTTCCTAATTTTTCGATGAATTTACCATCTCTTTTAGCTCTGCTGTCTGCAGCTACCAAATGGAAGAAAGCTTTTCCTTTCTTTCCGTGTCTTTGCAATCTGATTCGAGTTGCCATAATGTAAGTTTACAATGTGGGGTGCAAAACCCCGGTTTATAAATAATTGGGGTGCAAAGATAATGTTTTTTTATTCTTGATATGAATTGTTTTTACCGATGTTCTCTCGATTTATTGTGTTTGCTACATCCATCAGAGAGTGATCTCGTTCCCATTTCGCGAAAGCAAAATAATAGAGATCTACTATTCTTGCATAAGTCAACCCATTTCATTTTACGCTATCTACGTCAAACCTACTTATATCTTTGTGAATATTTCGTTTTGAAGAATCAATGATTGAGCTAAAAGAACTGAAGACTAAAGAAGAGATGCTTGACCAATTGGAAGTCATGCAAGAGCTCTACCCTTCCCTCACACAAGAAATATATGCGAAGGATCTCGACGAGATGCTCCAAAATAATCATTACGGTCAATTAGCCGCATTTGATAAGGGTAAATGTATCGGTATCGCTGGCTTCTGGATAGGAACGAAGCTGTGGTGCGGACGTTACCTTGAGATCGACAATTTGGTGGTAAGTGAAAAAACTCGGTCCAAAGGTGTGGGAAAGGCATTCTTCGATTATCTCTCCAAAAAAGCATTAGCTTATAAGTGTAATTTGATATCCTTGGACTCCTACACATACAATTTCAAAGCCCATAAATTCTTTTACAATGAAGGGTATGCTCCACGCGGATTCCATTTCGTCCGTTTTGTAAATGAAAAAGAAATACGATGAGTAATCAAACCAATGCACACTTGGCTAAAGCACGTAGATTTTGATTTCTAACAAGACGATCGATCTCTCTCAAAAGTGTACTGATCATCTCGTTGATGGTTCGTATTCCAATAACTTATATTTTAAACGGGCCTCCCATCTAGGACATGCATTAAAATGCCACCATTCTGTGGGTAAGTTTCTGAATTTATGCGATCTCATAATCCTACGCAGCAGACGACGGTTATTCCATTGCTCTTTGGTTAATTCACCAGTCGATAGAAAATAAGCCTCCTTTGAAGGATAGGCAATCAATCGGGCATCGTCAAATCCAGCTCCCATATCAAGCACAGAGCGATCCGATCTGCAAATGGTAATATCCACCGCTGCACCATAATTATGTAAGCTTTTATTTATGGGATTAGAAACAAATTTAACACGCTCACGCGGTGGTAGTGAATCAAGTGCATTCCACATTTTTTTTTGGACTGAGACCGGTCTAACTGCATCGTAGATCAGCAAATGCAAGGAAGTATCAATTGATTGAAGGAGTTTGCTGCATGCCACCAATCGTAGCGCTACATCTTTTTGCAAATAAGGCCGATTAATTGTTTGATATAATTTTTGATGCATAAAATTATCCTGGCCGAAATACTTGATATCAAACCAAATCGAAGAGTCAATTAGAGAAACATCGCATAATCCGAATTTACCCAATTCCCTCTGAAGTTCAACAATTAGCTTGTTGTTTTTTAAATACTGCTCAATCTCCTTTCGTTCTTTTGTAATCCCTTTGTTCGAATTTTCGAACCGCATAGGCTCTCCACAAGAAACCATAAACATCAATCCAAATGTTAGTATAAACCAATAAGGGAATTTTAAATGAACAGACATTGCTTTTCAACAATTGATATAACTTTGTTTCTTAAAATTTTGAATATGCCAAAGATAGCACAGAAAGCCATTGACATGCCCGCTTCTCCAATAAGAAAGCTAGTTCCTTATGCGGAAAAAGCAAAAAAGGAAGGGAAGATCGTTTACCATTTGAATATCGGACAACCGGATATTGAAACTCCGCAAGTGGCACTTGATGCAATCAAAAATATGGATCGTAAGGTCATCGAATACAGTCACTCGGCAGGATTCGAAAGCTACCGAAATGGATTAGCAGCTTATTACCAGAAAACCGGAATTAACGTAAACGCAGAGGATATTCTTATCACCACGGGAGGTTCGGAAGCATTAATCTTTGGATTTATGACCACCTGCAATCCAGGAGACGAAGTAATCATTCCTGAGCCGTTCTATGCAAACTACAACGGATTTGCAGTAACTGCTGGAGTTAACGTAGTGCCTGTGACGGCTTATATTGAAAATGGGTTTGCTCTTCCCCCAGTTGAGGAGATCGAGAAAAAGATAACCGCTAAAACAAAGGCAATAGTTATATGTAATCCGGGGAATCCAACAGGTTATCTTTATTCAAAGAGTGAATTGGATCAATTACGCGACATTGTCAAAAAACATGATCTTTTCCTTTTTGCGGATGAAGTATATCGTGAATTTTGTTATGACGGTGCAGTTCCATTTTCAGTGATGAACCTGGAAGGCATAGAGAACAACGTAATCATGATCGACTCTGTTTCCAAGCGTTATTCCATGTGTGGTGCGCGTATTGGGGCACTAATCTCCAAAAATAAAGACGTTATGGCTGCTGCTTTGAAATTTGGTCAGGCACGACTTTCTCCTCCAACAGTAGATCAGATTGCTTCAGAAGCAGCATTGAATACCCCACAATCCTATTTCGACAATGTTGTTGCAGAATATGTTGAACGCCGGAATATCATGGTGGACGGACTCAATTCAATTCCAGGAGTGTATTGTCCAAAACCAAGTGGTGCCTTTTATTGCGTGGCGAAATTTCCGGTAGATGATGCCGAAAAATTCTGCCAATGGTTGCTGGAAGAGTTTTCATTCGAAGGCCAAACCGTGATGATGGCTCCTGCGAACGGTTTTTATTCTACAAAAGGAGCTGGTATGAACGAAGCTCGGATCGCATATGTACTAAATCAGAATTCATTAAAGAAAGCGGTAAAATGCTTAGAAGAGGCGCTCAAGGTATATCCGGGAAGGACTAACTGGGGATCTTAACCAAAACTTGAGGATTGGATTTTTTAAATTGTCTTGAGCTGCTATTTCTTTAGTTATCCTTTTTTGCCAAGCTTGGTTTTAATTCAGAATTTTGGATTCAGAATTCAGAAATTCCAGTTCAAAGTACCATAGGTGCACTATGGAACTCACAACGGAGATCTTCTTTGGTGGCATTAAAAAGCTACTTAGAGTCCTATTAGGGCGATATATTCTGCTATTCTCTTCTCACATTTCAGAAAAACCAGCTATTCCGCAATAATACATGGCACCCAAATGCAGCACTTCGAAGATACTGCGGAGTGCATACTTAGTGCATACTTAACAAAGACGTTAATGGGATATAAGATTTCTCGGTTTTCTAGCTGTACTGTGTTTCGTAGATTTGGAGGAAGCTGAAGGATCACTGACAAGACAGAAAGACAGAAAAACAGAAAGAGTTAGGTCAGGATTCACCTCAGAAAAAGTATCGGATAGTCCCTAACTCAGAATAAATCAAAAGCCTTGATTTAAAGGCTACTCTTTGATGAAGCAAAAAGTAGAAAAGAAGAATTACTTTGACTTATGTCTTTAGAAACCTGGACTCGCTATGACTGGAGCATGCATCTACTTTTGGACTAAAATAT
>JBIITO010000059.1:0-14440 GCA_044340465.1 Crocinitomicaceae bacterium
GCCACTGATTTCGATAGTTTAACGCGAATCGTGGACAGCCATGGGATCCGGCAAATGCAGGATTCAAATAAAGCGGATTGGCATAGAACTGTGTAAACGTAGGGTCTTGTGCATCCAATCCGAAGAAGAGAAAGACGACGATGCTGGTTAGTACGAAACGTTTAAGTCCTGTCATTTGATATTTTTACTAACTAAGAAATCTGACCAAAGTTAACGTAAATTTCAATTAGAGGTTACAAAGATGACAAAAGTGACTAAAATAATACTTATTGATTTACGTTTTTTTGGTCGAAACAATGTTGATCATTTACGATATTAGCCACATGAAAACAAGATTTATTCCGATTAGGCAGCATTCTTTGATGTTCATTTTTGTTTTTTTATTCTTTTCGGGATGGGTTTCTTCACAGGAGATTTTGGATTTTCAAATCGCTTGGAATGGTTTCAAGAAAGTTGCATCCCAAAATAAGGAAATTTTAATTCCGTCCATCAAAGATCAGGAACCGGACAATGGGAAACCTGTTTTCTATGCCAAACAGAAGCTTAAAACTCATTATCTGGAAATAGAACTAGTTTCATTCGAAACTGAGGCCGCGCCTGTTGAAGATGTTTCTTATCTAAAGAAGTTTTATTTTGACCCAACTGAACAGATTCAGATTGAAATGAATTTGACAAATGAGAAACATCAACCTTTTGCTGTAGTTCATCTTTTTCCTTACTTACTTGAAAATGGTAGTGTAAGGAGAATTACAAGTTTAAAAGTGAAATTACACGGTGTGAAGCTAGTTGAAAAGCAAAGTAAGAATTTTGTCAGTCAATCAGTTCTGAGAGAGGGAAGTGGCTTGTGGTATAAAATCAGTGTGGCCAATGATGGTATTTACAAGATCGACAAAACTTTTTTAGAAGCCTGTGGAATAAGCGTTTTCGATCTGAATCCTGATGCGATTCATGTTTTTGGTAACGGCGATGGTAAATTGCCTGAGACCAATGGTGAGCCTAGGAGTGATGATTTAGTTCAAAATGCAATTCATTTGGTAGGAGGAGAAGATGGTTCATTTGATTCAGGCGACTATATTTTGTTTTATGGATGGGGCCCGAATCGATGGCGAGCAAATGGGTTGGTAGAAATGGATCAGGATAAAAATATTTATAGTGACATTTCATGCTATTTCATTAACATCAATTCAAAGCTACCCCCTCTCAAGATTATAAATAAAAGTTCTCTTATAGTTAATCCTACGCACAATATATCATCCTACAATTTCTGTGATATTCATGAGCTTGATTTGGTCAATTTGGTTGGAGGAGGCCAACGTTGGTATGGAGAATTATTCGATGCTGATCTAGAGCAAACCTTCACATTTAAAATTCCTAATATTGATAATTTATCGAAAGTCGATATTAAAACGACAATTGCCACTAATTCAAATAGTTCGTCAGGAACAGACCAAGAGTATTCCGTAAATGGCACTATACTTTCGACTTCTCCATTGCCAGTTACCTCAAGTGACTACGTCCGTTCTACAAGAAGCCTCGTTCTTAATTCTCCTTCAGCCAACATTCCTTTAAAAATTAAAATATCGAGAAATTCGCCAAATACGGTTGTTTATTTGGATCGAATAGTACTAAATGCCCGACGAAAACTTATGTTTTTGGAAGATCAATTTAATTTCAGAGATTTAAATTCAGTGGGAGTGGGTAACATATCTAATTTTACAATTCAAAATTTCCCTGTTCAAGGTTTTGTTTGGGATGTTACAGATCGTCATCATCCATACATTCAGTTGGGTACGTTCTCAGGAACAGATTTTTCTTTCGTAACTCATACGGATACAATCAGGGAATTTGTAGCCTCTAAAGGTGTTAATTATTTAACTCCAAGTCCTTTGGGTCCTGTTTCAAATCAAAATTTACATGCACTAAGTCAGGCTGAACTATTAATAATTTCTCACCCCGATTTTATCAATCAGGCGTTGCGCTTAGCTGCTTTACATGAAGAGACTGGCACCACTACTCATGTAGTTACCACAGATCAGATCTTTAACGAGTTTAGTTCAGGAATGAAGGATCCTGTAGCACTAAGAATGTTTATTAAAATGTTCTATGATCGTTCCATTTCAAACCCTACCTCTGCTCCACAAAACGTATTGCTATTTGGAGATGGCACCTATGATCCAAAGAATAGACTTTCTAACAACAATAATTATATTCTTACCTATCAAGCACTTACCAGTGAGAATCATATTTCGGCACTAGTGACGGACGATTTTTATGCCATGTTGGATGAAGGTGAGTCCATTAAACCCACAGACCTGATGGATGTCGGTGTGGGTCGTTTACTTGTTTCAAACATTCAAATGGCGAAGGAACAAGTAGACAAGATTGATCATTATCTAAAAAATGGTTCAAATCTTTTTTCTTCTTCGAATTCAAACTTTAATTGCAGTGAAAACGGTTATAGTTCTACTTTTGGTGATTGGCGCACAAATTATGTTCAGATTGCGGATGATGAGGAGGGAGGTTATTTCATAACTCAGGATACAGAACCTCAATATGAAGAGGTGAAGACATCCTCTCCTGAAATGAATTGTGATAAGTTATACTGTGATGCATTTAAGCAGGTTGCAACTGCTGGAGGTGAGCGTTACCCTGATGTGTTTAATGCTATTACTGAACGGATTGAACGAGGAGCGTTGGTTGTAAATTATGTTGGACATGGAGGTGAAGTGGGCTTGGCTGAAGAACGAATTGTAACGGTACCACAAATACAGAGTTGGGGAAATATCGATCGTCTAAATTTATTTGTCTCGGCTACTTGTGAATTCACCAAATATGATGATCCTTCGCGAGTTTCTGCCGGAGAATGGGTGGCATTGAATCCCACTGGAGGTGCAATTGCTTTGATGACAACTTCCAGATCGGTCTTCTTTGGAGTGAATACATTAACTGGTTTAGAGTTCTTTGAGAATGTTTTTTCAAGAGATGCCAATGCAGAGCCGCTGACTTTGGGTGAGATCATGCGGAGAACGAAGAATGGTTCAGGTTCCAGTGATAATAAGCGAAGTTTCACACTTATCGGCGATCCTGCATTGAAACTTGCCTTACCAAGACTACGAATAGTTACAGACAGCATCAATGGTTTAAGTCCAGATGTTCAGCTTGATACGCTTCGTGCTTTAAGTAGAGTAACTGTTAAAGGACACATAGAGAACTGGGCAGGTTCCGTCCTCAACGACTTTTCAGGTACAGTTATTCCTAGTATTTTCGATAAGCCAAAAGTTCTTTCCACACTTGGTCAGAACGATGATTCTCCAGTTATTGATTTTGAACTTCAGAAAAATGTAGTGTACAGGGGAAAAGCAACTGTTCAAAATGGGTATTTCTCCTTTTCTTTTGTTGTACCCAAGGATATCAACTATTCGTTCGGAAATGGTAAGATAAGTTATTATGCAAACAGTGCGCTAACGGATGCGAGTGGATCTGACAATCGCTTCCTCATCGGAGGAGTAGATACAGTTGCACTAAATGACACTCAAGGACCTGATATTGATCTTTTCATCAATGATGATAATTTTGTTTCAGGAGGAATGACTGACGAAACCCCTGTGCTTCTTGCAAAACTTTACGATGAAAATGGAATAAATACTGTTGGAAATGGTATCGGACATGATCTCACGGTTATTCTTGATGGTAAAACAGCGGAGCCAATTGTGTTAAATGATTATTACACTGCTGATCTGGATTCTTATCAGTCTGGCGAAGTCCGTTACACGTTCCCTGCATTAGAGAAAGGTAAACATACGTTGACTTTCAAAGTTTGGGATGTAAATAACAACTCTTCCGAAAAAACGATTGAATTCAATGTACAGGAAAGGCAGCAACTTTCTCTGGATCATGTGTTGAATTATCCCAATCCGTTTACAACCAGAACCACTTTCTATTTCGAGCATAATCAGGTCTGTTCGCAATTGGAAGCTCAGGTACAAATCTTTACTGTGGCAGGAAGGCTGGTCCGAACGATCAATCAAACAGTAAATACGGTTGGCTTTCGTTCACAGGGAATTGAGTGGGATGGAAAAGATGATTTCGGCGATCAGTTGGCAAAAGGTGTGTATGTTTATTCTGTGAAAGTGAATTCACCTGACGGCCAAAAAGCAGAGAAAATTGAAAAATTGGTATTATTGCGTTGATAGTACAATAAAGCTTGCTGATTTGCGTATATTTGTTTTCCTATTTGCGTTAGCATGATTAAATACATTTCAAGTTTATTTACTGTTTTGTTTCCAATGATTGTTTCGACCCAAACTAATATGGTTATTGGGACAGATAATGAATTGAGGCTCAATACCATTACAACAGCTGTGCCCTTCATGGCTATAACTACAGATTCCAGGGCGGGCGGTATGGGGGATGCAGGCACTGCACTTAGCGGGAATGCTAATTCGATTTATTGGAACACATCTATGTTGAATTTCGCCAAGGATAAATCTGAAGTAAGTTTATCCTATACTCCTTGGTTGCGACAATTGACCAATGATATTCAACTATCCTATCTCTCGGCTTACTACCGCTTGAATGCACGCAATACTGTGGGTGGCGCGCTGCGCTATTTTAGTTTGGGGGAAATTACATTTACGGATGCTTCCGGAAATGTTATACGTGAAGATAAGCCAAGTGAATTCGAAATCACGGGTGCCTATGCCTTTAGACTAAGCGAGAAATTAAGTCTTGGCGTCAATGGGAAATTCGCCTATTCCAACCTTACTGGAGGTTTGACCGTTGCAGGTGTAAATACTAAGGCCGGAGTGGTTGGTGCCACAGACATTTCATTTACTTATTTTAATGATGATGCAAAGATTGGTAAAGTGAATGGAACGTATGCCTTTGCAACAACAATTAATAATGTGGGGAACAAGATTTCTTATTCTGAACTGGCAAAGCGCGATTTTATTCCAATGAATTTGAAGATAGGGAATTCATTTAAGGCTGAATTTGATAAGTACAATCATCTCACTTTCTCTTTGGATCTTCAAAAACTATTGGTTCCAACACCACCGATTTATGAATTGGAGGGTACATATGGGATTCCTGATAACGGAAACAATGTTTCAAATGAATACCTGATTATATCAGGAAAAGATCCTAATGTCGGTGTGATCTCTGGATTAGTGAGTTCCTTCTCTGATGCTCCTGGAACACCCGTGAAAGATGCAGCAGGAAATTACGTACAGTCTGCAGATGGTTATGAGATTGTGAAAGGTTCGAAATTCAAAGAGGAATTAACTGAGATCAACGTAGCTTTTGGATTGGAATATTGGTACAATAATGTTTTGGCTATTAGATCAGGAGTTTTTTATGAAGCTCCAAATAAAGGGAACCGTCAATATTTCAATGCAGGTATCGGATTTAAATACAACAAGTTTGGTGTGGATATGTCCTATCTTGCTTCGTTGAATGGTCGTCAAAGTCCTTTGGCTAATACCCTTCGTTTCACATTGCGTATGACCTTAGGTTCGTCCGGTGCTGAAAAAGAAAGCACAGACGCTAAACCGGAATAATTTCCTCATGAATATCAGAGTTGGATTTGGGGTGGATGTCCATCAATTAGCGGATACACACGAATTGTTTATAGGAGGTAAAAAGATCGAATCAGATCTTGGAGCAGTCGGACACTCAGACGCTGATGTATTGCTTCATGCCATTTGTGACGCGCTGTTAGGTGCTGCTAATCTAAGGGACATTGGTTTTCATTTTTCAGATAAAGATCCGAAATACAAGGGGATTGATTCAAAAATCCTTTTGAAAGAGGTGAGGCAGCTTCTAATCCACGATAAATGGAAGGTGGTTAACATTGATTGCACGGTGATTCTAGAAAAACCAAAGCTCAATCCGCATATTCCCGAAATTCAGGAGATCATTGCAGGTATTTTGGAAACGGGTCTTGATAGCATTTCCATTAAAGCCACTACCCATGAAAAAGTAGATTCTTTTGGCCAACGCAAAGCGATCAAAGCGTACGCAGTTTGTCTTATTCAGCGCTAAGGATTTTTTTTGCAGGTAGCGACGAATACCTATATTTGCACAAACCTATTTAAGATGAAGATCAATACTCAGTATTCTTCGAAGGAAAGCCTTTTAAATTTATACAACAAGCCTCTTCTGGAACTTGTTTTTGAAGCAGCCACTATTCATCGTCAGTATCATAATCCGCGTGAAGTACAGATGTCTTCATTGTTAAGTATCAAAACGGGTGGGTGTCCAGAAGATTGTGGTTATTGTCCTCAAGCGTCTCGTTATCATACGGATGTGGAAGCACACAAATTGATGACTGTAGAGTCGGTTGTGGAGCAGGCTCAGAATGCCAAAGCCAATGGTTCCTCTCGTTTGTGCATGGGTGCAGCATGGAGAGAAGTGCGAGACAACAAAGATTTTGATACGGTTGTCGAAATGGTTCAGGCAGTGAACGATCTGGACATGGAAGTGTGTTGTACATTGGGGATGTTGAATGAAGAGCAGGCCCTTCGTTTGAAAAAAGCAGGGTTGTTTGCGTATAATCATAACCTGGATTCTTCCAGAGATTTTTACAAAGACATTATTTCCACTAGAGAATATGATGACCGTTTGAATACGATTGAAAATGCCCGAAAAGCTGGAATTACAGTTTGTTCAGGTGGGATTATCGGAATGGGTGAAGCTGTTGAAGATCGCATCGGATTATTGGTGAGTTACATGGAAATGGAAACGCCACCGGATTCTATTCCGATTAACGCGCTAGTCGCTGTAGAGGGTACGCCGTTGGAAGATCAGAAACCAATTGAACAATGGGAAATGATCCGCATGGTGGCTACTACGCGAATTGTATTCCCTCAATCAGTGGTGCGTCTTTCAGCCGGGAGAACTCAAATGAGTATGGAAGCACAAGCGCTTTGTTTCATGGCCGGTGCAGGTTCCATTTTTGCAGGAGACAAATTGTTGACAACACCAAACCCGGAATTCAACGAAGACAAACAAATGTTCGAGATCCTTGGGTTGATTCCTAAAGAAGCCTTTGCAGATGGTGAAAAGCCAATAACAGAGCCTGATGAAAGGATCATTGCCCGTAAAAAGGAGGAGGCGCGACGTGCGGCTGAATTGGAGGCGGCTCGTGAAAAAGTCAAAGTAGAAGGCTTCGAGCCAAGAAAGATAAAAACTGTATAGGGTTGAATGGATGCAAAACTGATCCATAAGCTCAACGAAAGAATGAAAGGGGGAACGTTACGTTCCCTTTCTTATTTTGAGGGCATGACGGATTTCTTTTCGAATGATTACCTGGGATTGGCTCGACAACCGCAAAATTCGAAAGTAGAACATTCGGGCAGCACCGGAAGCCGTTTGATCTCAGGTACATCCAAAGAAGCTTTGGAATGCGAATCGTTTATTGCAGAACAGTTTAACGCCGAAGCAGCATTAGTCTTTAATTCCGGTTACGATGCGAATCTTGGATTTTTTGGTTCCGTTCCACAGAAGGGAGATAACATCATTTACGATCAGCTGATTCATGCGAGTGTTAGGGATGGCATTCGTTTATCTCATGCGAAAGCACTGTCTTTCGCACACAATTCGCTGGAGGATCTCGAGAAGAAATTGCGTCTGGCAGAAGGAACGATCTATGTGGCCGTAGAAAGCTTGTATTCCATGGATGGGGACCTGGCACCTCTTCATAAAATTATCAAACTGTGTTTGCAGTACAAAGCTTATTTGATTGTGGATGAAGCGCATGCTGCCGGAGTTTTTGGAAAAGGACTCGTGGATGAATTGAGAATAGGTGATCTTGTTTTTGCACGTTTGATCACCTTCGGAAAAGCTTATGGAGCACATGGGGCGGTGATTCTGGGTTCAACCCAATTGAAAGATTATCTTATCAATTTTGCCCGTTCGTTCATTTACACCACAGCTTTACCGCCTGCTTCCTATCAGTTGATACAACAACATTGTTCTTTGGATCTCACTTCGCTTCAAAACCAGTTGCAACAGAACATCGCTATTTTCAGATCGAACATGTCAGCAGCTAAGCTGTATTCTGATCAGAGATCTCCGATCCAGATCATTCCGATAGGCGACATTGCCAAAACCCGAGAATTGGCTGAAAAACTCCAGTCTGCGGGATTTTCAGTAAAACCGATTTACAGTCCTACCGTGCCAAAAGGAGAGGAACGCATTCGAATTTGTCTTCATGTGTTTAATACTGAAGAGGAGATAATAAGGTTTGCAAGTTTCTTAAATTAACTTATTTCTCCACTTTTAACGCGCTAAAACTGGCAAAAGCCCCTTCCCTTTCGCAAGGAACCTGTCTTCGGCATCGCTGACAAACCTTCGCTACGTGCAATCCGCACCTTCGCTCGATTTGCAGACTGGTTCTGTGCAAAGTGATTTTTCAATTTATTTTTAAAATCAGTCAATAGTCTAATTAAATACAATGAGATTATTTTCAGTTGGATTCTCTGTTTAAAACATATCACCCCTCCAACTCCCACACACTGTGATACGCTTGTATGGATTCTACGTAATCCAGAAACTGCGCATAAAAATCATCCGAGCCAAGGGTGGCGCTGTCACCTATCACGATTAACTTGTTTTTTGCTCGGGTCATGGCGACATTCATTCGGCGGTAATCTTTTAAAAAGCCAATGTTTCCTTCATTATTCGATCGAACTAATGAAATTATTACATGCTCAGCTTCTTGTCCCTGATAACTATCGATCGTACTTACCTTAAATTCAGGAAGTAGCTCTCTCAAATAACTTACTTGTCCCGAATATGGCGAGATCAGTACTGTATTTTGTGGAGATAAATGAAAGTGCTGGATGAGCTTGGTAATCGCTGTTGCTTCGCCTTTGTTGAGCAGACTGGTGCCGTCTTCGCCGCTTTCTTCTTCGCAATCTGCACCGGCAGTATCATAAAAGAAGAGGTGTTCGTCTGCTGTTTGAAGTGTTGTTGTCGTTTTTATCTTACCCTGATAAAAATAGCGGTTGGAGAATTCCGCAATGGGCTGTTTCATGCGGTACTGGACGTTCAGCAAATTGAATTCGGCAAGCGATTCCGTGCACACTTCCAGAATGGATTTATTGAAACCAAGTTGAACAGCTTCCTGCGACAAAAGGGTAGGAGGCAATTGAAAATGATCTCCCGCCAACACGATCTGTTCAGAAAAAGGAAAGATACTCCATGCCAACGGTTCTAAACATTGACCAGCCTCGTCGATGATGAGTTCGTCGAATGTTGTTTCGCCATCCTTGAATTCATCCGAAATGGCCATGGGCGTCCCCAGAATAACCTGCGCTTTTTCAAAGAGCTTTTCTTCATTATACTCCTGAATGTCGCGTATCTGTTTATGAAGCTGCTTGACTTCTCTTAGGATCAGATTGCGCTGATCGCGTTCTTCTTTTCCAAAATGCCGCTTGTACTGGTGGGCCATTCGTCGCAGTTCTTCTGCCTGAATTTTCAGTCGCTTGACTTCTTTTTCTTCCTTGCTGTTCTTGAGTTTCCCTTCAGGAGTGAATGGAAGGATCGCTTCGGTGACTTTGGAATTGTTGCCAATGCGCAAAAGGTCGATTTTCGGGTGTCTGAAGTGCAACTCGTGCGCAAAATGATCCACTGCAGCATTGCTCGGAGCCGAAATAAGTACACGTTTATTTTCCTTACACATTTGATACACGGCTTCCACGAGAGTAGTTGTTTTACCTGTTCCGGGAGGTCCGTGTACCAATCGCATGGAATCATTGCCAAAGACGATTGCTGAGATAGCTTGTTGCTGACTTTCATTCAGATGCTTATTTTCCCATTCAAGTGCAGGAAAAGAATTTGTTTCTGAAGTGGCCGTCTCTTTGGGCGAATGAATACGAAGGAACAGATTGGATAGCCTTTTGTCCTTCTGGATGGCTTCCACTGCATCTTTCATGCGCTGGGTGGTGCGCACATTCGGTGCTACTTTAATGCCCACGCCGTCTTCTTCGATCCAGTCTGGAAAATCCGGTGCAAACACGCGGAATTCACCTTTCTTTCCATCGAAATAGAGCAGCATTCCTTTAACGGATTCCTCTCCGACGCAGAACAGTTCGATGGCGCACCCATCTCTAAAGCCACTGGTATCGGATGGAAAAGGAGTGGAGAAGCTGATTTCAGGATAATCCAGGTAACCGAATGTTTTTCTTGAGATAAGAATGGGGTGGATGGCCAACCCAGAACTTTTAAGCAGTTTGATCGAGGTACCACCTTCCAGGTGATATCGCTTTCGTTCTTCTTGTTCTTCCAGTTCGATAGATCGAAGTAGGATGTTTAGGTGTTTTTCCATTAAAATCTATTACAGAACTCTTCTTTCAAATTACTTTGTGGAAACCAAAATTAACTGATCACTGAAAAAATAGATTCATTAATCAGTATAGCTTCTTATTTATGCTTTTTTGCCGAAGCAGAAAAAAGGATCAAAAACTGCTTTTCAACTTTCAAAAGGCGTTTCCTTCGGATCAGTCAGTTCTTACGCTTCGTGCCTTGGTTTTTTCACTCCAGCTAACGCTGTCGCTAACCGTATCTTCGCTCAAAACTTCCTTAACGCTATATGGAAGTTGGATTAGACGAAATATTGTTTCAAACTGTGTCTGATCGAGTGTTCTGAACAAAGTGAAGAACGTATCGAGATCAGGCACCACAAACAAAAAAGACCGGATTTCCCGGTCTTTTCGTATCGTTACGATCGGAATTAAACCGATGCTATTTTATCAGACATGTATTCTCCAGCTTTCAGTTTTCCAACAATTTTAGAGAAACATTCGATCGTGTATTCCACATCTTCCAAGGTGTGAACCGCTGTCGGGATCAAACGCAAGATGATCATTCCTTTCGGAACCACCGGATATACCACCATCGAACAGAAAATATTGTAATTCTCTCTCAAGTCGTAGATGAGGTTTGTTGATTCAGGAATAGATCCGTTCATGTATACCGGAGTGACACACGAATCTGTTGGTCCGATCTCAAAACCTGCTTTTTTCAAGCCGCTTTGAAGCGCATTCGTGATCTCCCACAATTTTTCTTTCAATTCAGGGTGATTGCGCATCAACTCCAAACGCTTCAACGCACCAACTACTAATGGCATTGGCATCGCTTTCGCGAAGATTTGAGAACGCATATTATATCGAAGGTATTCAACTACTTGCTCGTCACTGGAAATGAATCCACCAATCAAACCGAAAGATTTCGCAAATGTTCCGAAATACACATCTACACCATCTTGGCATCCCTGCTCTTCGCCTGTTCCAGCGCCCGTATTTCCTAGTGTTCCGATACCATGCGCATCGTCTACAAATAAACGGAAATTAAATTTCTTTTTCAAGGCAACAATTTCTTTCAATTTACCTTGGTCCCCACGCATTCCGAAAACTCCTTCTGTGATCACTAGAATCGCGCCTCCTTGCTCATCAGCAAGTTTTGTGGCACGTTCCAATTGTTTTTCACAATCCTCAACATCATTGTGCTTGAATACGTAGCGTTTCCCCATGTGCAGACGCACACCGTCAAGGATACATGCGTGAGATTCAGCGTCGTAAACAATCACATCGCGACGGTCTACCAAACAGTCGATGGCTGATACCATGGCCTGATATCCGAAGTTACACAGGATCGTATCTTCTTTTTGAACGAACGCAGACAGTTCTGATTCCAATTGTTCATGGTAATTCGAGTTTCCACTCATCATACGAGCACCCATTGGAGCTGCAAGTCCAAATTCAGCGGCTGCCTTAGCATCTGCTTCACGCACTTCAGGATGATCTGCCAATCCTAGGTAGTTATTCAAACTCCAATTTAGGCGTTTTTTCCCACGGAAAACCATGTGCGGACCAATGGATCCTTCCAGTTTCGGGAACGTAAAATATCCATGTGATTCTTTTGCATGTTGCCCGATTGGCCCCCTGTTTGCTTTGATTTTTTCAAAAATGTCTTGAACCATGTTGTATTATTTTCAGTTGACAAGAGCACCAACATGCCCTCATGAATAGTGCAAAATTAGGCTTTTTGAAGCTACCTTGAGGCGACAATTTGTGAAATTATCAACACAAGATGTTCAAATTCATAGGTGTTTATCCAGTAACTAGATGAAGGTCGAGATGGATGCGGTACGCAGTTTCAGTTCCCGTTTGTTCACATTCTCAAAAACATCGGCTTCGGAATGATGGAAATCAAAGTAGCGCTGCGCATCAGGCACAAAACCAAATAGTGGTATTCCCGGGAACGTTTCTTTCAATGGACTGATATCCACCCCGCCACCTCCTTTGTCAGATCGTATAAGCCATAAGGGAGGAGCAGGTCAATGAAACTTTTCATCAGCGACATGTGCTTTTCATCGCCGTCGCAATGGAAACCTCTGGGGGTAAACCCGACTGCATCGCTTTCCAGAGCAGCGATCTGTTTTTCTCCTCGTTCCTCAGTCCAGGTGGCGCAGGTTTTACCGCCTTTGTCGCCATTTTCTTCGTTCATGAAAAACACCACTCGCAAGGTATGTTTGGGTTTGTAGTCTTTTACTATGAGTAATCTCAGAGCTTCCATACAATGGATAACCCCCGCACTGAAATCTCCAAAGCGAATGGTAAAACACGACTTTTGGGCGTTCCAACGGTAACCGAAAGGTTACTCCAACATGCGGTATCACAAGTTCTGATACCGAAATACGAGAATGAATTTAGTCAAAACAGCTACGGATTCAGACCCAACAAAAATGCTCGTCAAGCAGTTGGTAAAGCACCATTGGAAGAAACCTGAACGAAAAAGTAAGAAACTAATTCCATTAGGGGTTAATCCTGATGATGCTTACGCATGGAGCAGAACGCGAAAAGGGGAATGGGTGGTTGCACAGAGTCCGATTCTAAACACAACGATTACCAAAACAAGGCTTAAGAAACGAGGCTACAACTCGCTGTCGGAAATTTACACGTTATTAAACCCATCAATTTGCTAACCGACGATTACGTGACCCGTACGCTCGGTGGTGTGAGAGGCGCGCTCCGCTCAATTTTGGGCGGAGCCGTCTACTCGATTATTGGCTGCTTTAATTACTTAGGTTCAGTTGTTCCTTTAGCAGTTACTTTATAAAATTGGACAATACCCCACTCTCTCATAGTGAGCACAGTTGAAACATTACCAACTGCTCCTTTATTTTTTAACTCGTAGGTAGCTTTTTTAACAAGTCCTTTAGGAACGCCAAGATGGAGAAATCCTTTACCAGAGGCAGAGCCATTAACTTCCGTGCCAGTTGATGGCTTAACGTCAGAAATAGAAACACTTTGCATAGTTATACAACTATTTAGACTTAACAGTGACAGCAGTGTGCAAGAAAGAATGATGATTTTTTTCATTTTGTTGTTTTTATAATTCCTACTCATAAGGCTTTTCAGATTTCGCCCCGTTTTTTTAAGTGGGTTCTGCGCTCCACTTTTAAGATCTGATAATATAATTTTTATCACATTGGGTGGTCAGCCCTCATCAATTCAATGTTACTAATTCCAAATCCAAAATTCCAATTCCCCAATTCCCTCCGTTTAAACCCCCTCCCTTTCCTTCGAGAGTATTATCTTTGCACAAAATTTCTTCTATGTCATTAAAATGTGGGATCGTCGGACTTCCGAATGTGGGAAAATCGACCCTTTTCAATTGTTTATCCAACGCCAAAGCACAGTCTGCGAATTTCCCTTTCTGTACGATCGAACCTAACATCGGTACAATTTCTGTTCCTGATCCTCGTCTCGAAAAACTAGAAGTTTTGGCTAAACCACAACGCGTTGTTCCCACGACCATGGAGATTGTTGACATTGCTGGTTTAGTAAAAGGCGCGTCAAAAGGAGAAGGTCTTGGTAATCAGTTTCTTGCAAACATCCGTGAAACGGATGCAATCATCCATGTGTTGCGTTGTTTTGATGATGGAAACATTATCCACGTAGATGGTAGCGTAGATCCGATCCGCGACAAGGAGATCATCGATATCGAATTGCAGTTGAAAGATCTGGAAACGATCGAAAAGCGTATTGCTTCCATTGCCCGTATGCTGAAATCCGGTGATAAGGAAGTGGTGAAGGAAAATGAAGTGGCACAGAAGATCAAAATTGCGTTGGAGCAAGGAAAATCAGTACGTGCAATTGAATTTGACGAGAAAGAACAAGAGATCGTAAAGAAATTTCAATTGATCACTTCGAAGCCGGTTTTGTATCTGTGTAATGTGGATGAAGCGTCGGTTAAAACCGGCAATGCTTATGTGGAGCGTGTGAGAGAAGCAGTGAAAGATGAAGAAGCAGAGGTATTGGTAATCGGTGCGAAGATCGAAGCGGATATCACGGAACTGGAAACATATGAAGAGCGTCAACTCTTTTTGGACGAACTTGGACTCGATGAACCGGGTGAATCGACTTATCCGCTC
>JBIITO010000004.1:0-44709 GCA_044340465.1 Crocinitomicaceae bacterium
AGAAAATTGAAACTGTGGGAACTGGATCGGCTTTCCGAAGAAGAATTCCGAAAGCAAGCAAAATTTCCCTTGATCGTGGTGTTGGATGGTATTCGCAGTTTGAATAATATCGGGTCCTTTTTTCGAACCGCTGATGCTTTCAATGTAGAAAAGATCTATTTGTGCGGAATTACAGCTCAACCGCCACATCGGGATATTCAGAAAACGGCACTGGGTGCCACTGAAACCGTTGAATGGGAATACCGTTCTTCGGTCGTTGAATTAACGGAGGAACTCAAGTCGAAGGGAATCATCCTATGCGCCATTGAACAAGCAGAACAAACGACCTCGCTACAGAATACCTCAGATTTGCAGGGTGAAAAATTTGCGCTTGTTTTCGGAAATGAAGTAGATGGGGTAGATCAAAAAGTGGTCGATCTGGCGGATCAAATCATTGAAGTTCCGCAGTTTGGCACCAAGCATAGCCTGAATGTATCCGTTTGTGCTGGTGTGGTACTTTGGGAGTTTACGAAGAGATACTTTTAGGTGGAATTTTCGTGTGAATCTCTGGGTAGAATTCCACTTTTACACAGAACCAGACTGCAAACCAAACGGAGATGCGGAACGCACGAAGATCAGGTTTGACAACGGTGCCGAAGGCAGGTTCCTTGTAAAAGTGAGAAGGGTTTTGCTCCTTTTGACCGACAAAAGGAGAGGGAAATTCTAGATTAACTTAGAACTGTGAATGGATAAAGAAAAGTAGGTAGTAGACCACTTCGCATTGAAACAGGAAAAGACAATCTCACTTTTTAAAATTCCTTGCCAACAAAAGAATCCTTCCTCTGTTCTTAATGAAATGCCTAACTTTGCGGCGAATTAATTCGAAAACATGATCAAAACAGATATTATTATCATTGGAGCAGGTCCATGCGGACTATTTACGGTATTTGAAGCAGGATTGTTGAAGTTGCGTTGTCATCTTATCGATTCGTTGCCTCAGCCGGGTGGACAGTGTTCTGAGATCTATCCTAAAAAACCTATCTATGACATTCCAGGTTTCCCGTCTATTTTGGCTGGTGAACTCATCGATAATTTGATGGATCAGGCCGCTCCTTTCAAACCTGGTTTTACATTGGGTGAGGCAGCCATGACTATTGCCAAAAAACCAGATGGTAATTTCATCGTTACTACGGTGAAAGGAACTCAACATGAAGCGCCAATCGTTATGATCGCAGGAGGTTTGGGAGTATTTGAACCACGTAAACCACCTATCGATAACATTGCTGACTACGAAGACAAGGGAGTGGAATACATCATCAAGGATCCTGAATTCTATAGAGGAAAGCGTTGCGTGATCGCAGGTGGTGGTGATTCAGCTCTCGACTGGTCTATTTTCTTGTCAGAGAAGAAGATCGCGAAAGAAGTTGTTCTGGTACATAGAAGTAGCTCATTCCGTGGACACCTTGATTCAGTTCAAAAAGTAATCGATATGGCAGATAGTGGCCAGATCACCTTGGTAACAGAGGCCGAAGTAACAGGTATCAATGGAAATGGAAACGTAGAGAGTGTGACCATCACTCACCAGAAAGACGGTGAATTGATCCGCGAAGCAGACCATTTTATTCCACTTTTTGGATTAAAACCAAGTTTAGGTCCGATTGCTGATTGGGGTCTCGAGATTGAAAAAGGTGCTATTAAAGTGAACACCTTGGATTATTCCACCAATATTCCGGGAATCTACGCGATTGGTGACGTCAATACCTATGAGAATAAATTGAAACTGATTCTCTGTGGATTCCATGAGGGAACCCTTGCTGTTCAATCTGCCTTCGCACGCATTTACCCTGATAAAAAGAACATCTTAAAATATACCACTGTCAACGGGGTCACCGGATTCTAATTAGGAGTAAAGAATAAAGAGCAAGGAATAAAGATTTTTGGCCATGAAAACTGTAACAGTACACGAACTGAAAGAAATGATCGACAACAAGGAGGATTTTCAGTTGATCGATGTCAGAGAACCTTATGAAATTGAAATTTGCTCGCTTGGAGCGCTTTCTATTCCATTGGCAGAGGTTCCTTCTCGTGTGGATGAGATCTCCAAAGAAAAGAAAGTGGTCTTACATTGTCGTTCAGGCGCACGAAGCGGAAATGCGATTGGATTTTTGGAACAGCAATTCGGTTATACAAACCTCTATAATCTAACCGGAGGTATCCTTGCGTGGGCAAGTGAAATCGATCCGGAGATGGAATCCTACTAAGCAGTGATCCGTCGCAACATCAATGCGGTGGTGGTCTTAGGAATCATTTCCTTGGCCAGTATCCTTGTAGTTCAGATGGTTTGGATGCGCAAGACGATTGCGATGCAGCAAACGAATATAGCCATCCAGGAAAAGGAAGATAGTGTTAATCTAAAGCAATTCTCGGAACAGGCACACATTGCCTTGCGCAATGTGCTGGAGGAGATCTCTACCTCCAAATCAGACAGCTCTGATCTTTATGGAGCAGTAAAGCAAATCCGTACCAATTACTTCGTGGTGGATATCAACGAAGAACTCCATCCTTTCTATCTGGAGACTTTACTGAAACGCGAGTTTTACGATCAAAGCATCAATCAGGATTTTCAATATGGTATCTATGATTGCTTCAGCGACTCCATCGTTTTCGGAAATCTGATCAAGTTCTCCAAAGCAACTGGATACGCGCCTGCCTCGGACACCATAGCGGGGATTACTTCGGCTAAACTTACTTGGAAAACGGATGGGCATTATTTCACCGTGGTTTTTCCGAATGTGATGGCTCGAACCATAGAAGAACCTTCAGACTTGATCTCTCCCTGGGTTTATGTCATAATCATTGTAGTGTTAGTCATGATCTTTTTCGGATATACGATCACGGTGATCTTGCGTCAGAAACGTCTTTCTGAAGTAAAAACGGATTTCATCAATAACATGACGCATGAACTGAAGACCCCCATTTCTACTATTGGACTCTCCAGTGAAATGCTATTGCGGTCCGACTTCAGCAAAGAGCCAGAAAAATTACAACGTTACGCCAGTATCATTTTCAAGGAGAACAAGCGTCTCGAGAATCAAGTGGAGCGAGTATTGAATGTCGCCACACTCGATAGGGAAGAGCTGACCTTGAAGAAAGAGGCAGTGGATTTGCATGAGCTACTGACGGAAGCCAAGGAGAATTTTGATTTCAATCAACTAGAGCAAGGCGGGGGTATTCATCTGGACCTGCAAGCAGGCATGCCGGTAATTCATGCGGATCCGGTTCATGTTACGAATGTTGTATACAATCTACTAGATAATGCCATCAAGTATTGCGATAAAAAGCCGGAGATCAGCGTAAAGACTTCTAATGATAAGAAAGGTTTGATTATAGAATTCTCTGACAACGGTATTGGTATGAAACGAGAAGATCTCAAAATGATTTTTGATAAATTTTATCGTGTTCCCACCGGTAACTTACACAACGTGAAGGGGTTTGGGCTCGGTCTGTACTACGTGAAGCTGATCATTGATTCACACGATGGAAAGATCGATGTAAAAAGTAAACCTGGTGAAGGAACTACCTTCTCAGTTTTTTTACCTTACTAAACTTTGGAGCGATATAGGGTAGCGCTAGGCTGCGGATACAAACCATCTCTGGAAATCTTCTTTCCTTTTTTGTAAACGACGATGCGCTCACCAGCTAATTGGCCTTCAATCTTACAATCAAGCAGAAAGTAGGCCTTGGCTTCAAACATCACTTTGTACGTTCCTTTAAGCTTGTTTTGCCCAACTGCAATGCACACGGTAGAGTCGGCAATGGTTATTTGAATAGCAGAAGGTTTCACATCCACCAGTTCTTTTCCTGAATCAAGCTGATAAGCGGCAATATCACCCTTGTAGGTGCCAAAAAACTTGCTTTTCAGAACGACCGGCTTCTGAGCCAAAACAACTCCGCTTATCAACGGAATTACTATAACTAGTGCTTTCAACATACCTACAAAGGTATCGGATGTAAATGGATTTACAATTCATTTTAATCTGTCTGAATAGCAGAATGAATTATCTTTATAATGATTTTCAGCTCGCTGAAGATGAAAGGATAAATGAAAAAATCTCCCTATCTCATAATATTTCTAAATGCGCTTAGTGCGCTAAGCTATCCTCTGGTACTTTTTCAATCTACCATTTTTGTAAGAGACTGGGGTTTGTTTAATTCCCTGAGTTTATTTAATTATTCTTGTTTTAACTACTACCACGTTTGGCCGATACACAATCCTTATGTTCTTGGAGGAATGGACGTCTTGGCAAATCCACAAGCACGAGCCTGCAGTCCAATGGTGATTTTCGACCTGTTTTTTCATGCACCCATTGCTAATTTAATCTCACTCTTTACGCTTTCATTTATCGGTGCTGTGGGTATGTACAAGCTGCTAATCAACTTACAAACCTCTAATCGTACAGCTTTATTAATCTCATTTATTTTCATCCACGCTTCTTGGTTTCACCTTCACTTCGCGGAAGGACATATCATTTTTGGTTCATTTTTGCTCATTGGCTGGATTATCTTATGTGCCCTGAACATTCATGAGAATCGCTACAAATTGATTCTTGCTCTTATCCTAGCATTTATGTTACTTGACGGGGGAATGTATGCTTTCATATACGCCATTTTAACACTAATCCTTCTACCTGTTTTCAGATTTGAAGGAGTATCGGTCGGTAAATACATCAAAGCCGCTCGTTATGAGTTATTTGCTACTTGCTTGGCGGTATTGACTTTTGTTGGTTTGGCTGCACTTAAAATTATTCCTCTGCTTAGCTTACATGCCAATCGTCAGCCTATTGTTGAATGGATTCGGCTTGACATCAGGTCGCTGCTTTATTCGTTTTTTTATCCCTTCGGACATATCGAATTCGATGCTCCATTCGCTAGTTATAACCAGTTTGTAAATTTTCATGAAATTGGCACTTATATTGGTTTGGCTTCGGTAATTGTAATTTTTGTATTTATTATCCTTAATTTTTCTCAGCGAATACTTCCGTATGTTCTTATTACCCTACTATTTGGGTGGATGGGCAGTGGTTGGTTTTGGTCCCTGAATCCTTGGAGGCTCATTCAAGAAATACCGATTATCAATAATGCCCATATACAAACACGGTGTTTTTTTGTCGTTTTTGTATTCACATTGCTCCTATTGGCGAAAGCACTTCATTGGCTTGAAGACACTAAAAAACTTTGGTGGACTATTAGTTGCTTTCTAATTCTTGAATCATGCTGGTTAGCTTATTACCCTTACAGTAAATTGGTAACGAGTGATGGCTCGTATATGGCTCGTAAGGATTTTCCTACATGTATTAAAAACACCACGGTAGCGGTTACGTATTTAAATCCTGATGCATCTTTGTACGGGTTTGATTTCGAGCATTATCGAAGAAAAAACGCCGCAACCAAAAATTACATGGATCCATCTAATAGAACTACAGCAGTAAAAGCTGAAACCGAACAAGGGTATTTAGGAGAAATTTACCTCATCAGAGGTAAAGGAGTCGTCCAAAAAACAAGTTTTATACCGGGAAAAATAAAATTACGTTGTGAAATGAATTCGGCCGGAATCATCCAATTTAACACTAACTATTTAGGGGGATGGAAAAGTAATCAATCTGTAAAAGTCCTTAATAACGGGGGATTGCTTGCTGTCAACGTTCCGAAAGGGAACTATAATATCGAGCTTTACTATTGGCCAAAATACCTTACACCATGTTTTATTATGTTGGCTATCGGATTGATAAGTTTTTCTTTGTTGCTTTGGGCGATAAAACATTCTAAACGAGATGCAAACCTTCAACGTGATCTCGCATTACACCAATAACAATGCAAAACAAGCCTAACATACAGCATTTATTTTACTCATTACGGTTTGAATGGGTTGTATTCGCCTTGTTCCTAGCAGCCTACGTAACGGATTTAATTTTTAATGGTTCTTCTGTCGAACTCATACGAATCAGTGATTTAGAACTAAATCAAGCCACACAATATGGTGTAGATATTTCTAAACGTGTATCTATATTTAACCGCAGCGCATTTGTTGGATTCGGTTTGTTTCTATTGTTTTTATGGATATTATTTCGACTGAAACTTCAATTTAAATGGCTAAATGAACTCACTCGTGATGTATTTTTCTCAGCTGCAATTGGTTTAACATCTATTGCGACTAGGTTGGCAGGATTTCAAGATGATTATTTGGACTCCTGTGTCCTAATGATTACTGCGCTGCGGCTCATACTTTTTGGTATAGGCATGAGGTATAGAAACATGAGCTGGCTCAGATCCGGATTGATATTCGGTTTGCATGTTGTTCTTGCATTCAATATTTATAACTTGTTACACCTTTTAGTCGGAACATTTATTCGCGATAATTTTGTTCTGTTTTTTGGTATATCTATATGTATAATTTACGTTTTTGTACTTGTTACAAAATCACTTATTCAACCTTTTCGAAAAGTATATTTTTTATTGCTCCCTCTAAGTATCATACCCCTGTGTATTTTTATTGGATTAGAGTTTCAAGTAATGTGGTTGGTTGGACATGCAACAACCCTTGGTTATAAAAAGCTCATTATGATGATTTTCTTTGGTTCGATTTTAACCACAGGAATCATTTACATCATCAAACATAAACTAAACACCCAATTTGGCAAAGTAAAGAATCTCAATACATGGGTAACTTATCCTTTCGCTGTTTTTTTACTTGTTCTGCTGCGTAATTATTCTCCATTTATAACATCACCGCACGAACTTTTCGAATTAGCCAACCCTGCCAACGCAATTATGCGTATCCACCAATTCAAAGAAATTCCTTTTGTAGACTTCATAAGTTCACATTTGTTTTCGGAACAATGGTTTGGTATTCTGTACACCTGGTTTTATGGTTTTAATGGCACCTTAGACTTCATGTCTTGGGAGTTTTTGAACGCATTTTTCCATCTGCTCATCTGTTTTTGGTTTATCAAGAGACTGTGCAATAATTTCTTTTATGCATTTGTTTTTGTGGGATGTATGACTTGGCTTCAGGATGTCTTCTTTGCACCGGTGATTTTTGCGCTACCGGTATTTTTTACTCTAGAAAATCTTTGGAAAAGGCAATCCCTGCAACAATATGTCTTGCTCGTGTTTCTACTTGTTTTTAGTTGTATGTGGCGCTTAGATACTGGTTTAGCAACTTGTATCGCTGCAGCACTTTATGTTCTTATAAGCATGCTCCTGAGGAAAGATGTGAGGTTTAAAAGAACGTTCGTGTTTAAAAGTGTACTTATTGGCATAAGTTCATGTGTAATTATTGTAATCGGGATTTTCCTATTGAAGGGTGCTGATTATCCAATGCTTGATCACATCAAATCCTTCTTTAGTTACATCTCCGGTGATCAGGTACATGGTCGGCCATTTATCAATCGTACGGCACATATCCTTGATTTCAATATGAATCATAAGGTATTTCCGATGATCGGACTAATGGGAGTGGGTATTATTTTGTTTACAATGGGAAAACAAGGGCCCACTATTTTGCTAAAAAGCGCACTCTTTTTATATCTTCTCTATTTTGCAAATGTTCAACGTGGATTGGTTCGACACGGATTTGCTGAACAAAACGAGCAATTCTTAATGAGCACCTTTATTGTGGCTAGTTGTCTTTTGGTAATTTCTTTTCTCCGTAGCACTGCAACCGCGCAACAAATCGGTTTGCTTTTTGCTGGAACCTCATTGGTATACATGACCTTAAAAGTTTTTCCGATAGAGGACCAACCAAGTCTGTTTCACCAAACAATCCGTGCTGGCATAATTACCAAATTCCCAAAACAATTGGCAGCTGAACCCAAGCATGGTCGCATGATACTTGAAAAAGGATTTCATGAATTTCCTGAACTGAATGCCTTTTTGCGTTCAACCCTAAAGAAACACGAAATATTCTTTGACTTCTCCAATTCCCCGATGTTGTATTTTTATTGTAAGCAACGTGTTCCGGGGTATTTCAATCAACCGTTACAAAATACTGTAGGAGAGGCGGCCCAAAACGAACTGATAAAACAGTTAACCAAAGATCATATTCCGGTTGTAATCTATTCGTCCGATCCGCTCAGTTACTTTGATGCCATTGATAATATTCACAACACGCAACGTTATCACCTGATCACCGAATACATTTTGAAAAACTATGTGCCGTTGCGTAAAATAGAAGGAAAAGAGATTTGGATTAAGCGAAATCATCCTTTAGCACATGCATCAATAGCAAATTATTCCCCATTGAAGCATAAGTTTTACCTAGGTCAATTTCCTTATTATGCTCAAGGCCTCTACAAAAGCGAAAAATCCCAATTCAAAACCTTACAAACAATCCATCCAATTAATCGATCGGCAGGAACACCTATACCATTTGGAGTGCTTAAAAAAGAGCAAATCTATGTTTCATTACACATCTTATCAGCAGCCCAACGAAATCTCCCCTTGCACCTACACCTTCTTGACCGGAATAATAAACGTAAATTACATCTCGGTTTTACTATCAAGTACCAATCATCGGAAAAATACTTGGTTCGACTGAGCAATTCATATGCCTGGTATAACGATTCAATCCTTGCGTTAGAATTCAGTTGCTCAGATTCTATTCAAGTAAAAAGGCTTACTTTTATTCAAGATAAACGCTTTGAAAACCGCTAATCAGATACGTGTTGACACATTAATCATAAGACCATTGGCTTTGGTGATTAATGTGTTTGTGCGAATTGCCGGTAAATTGCTATCCATAGATCATAGATTAGATCGCGACTTCAAATCCATTGCCATTTGCAAATTTAAAGGACTTGGAAGCATTGTGCAGGCCACACCAATGATTACGGCCTTCCGAAAAGCGTATCCCCAAGCAGAAATCATTTTTGTAAGCACCAGATCAAATCAAGCTTTACTGGAAGAGATAACGGAAATAGACACCCTTTACACGCTTGATGATAGCAGTTTTATACAATTGATATCCAGCTATATTTGTCTACAATGGCGTTTGTTAAAAAAGCGTCCGGAAGTCTTTATTGATCTGGAGATCTACTCTAACTTCAGTACATTAGTTGGTGTTTTAGCGTTGTCAAAAAACCGAATAGGATTTTATCTAAGGTCCAGTTCATTCAAAATGGGTATCTATACCCACATGATGTTTTACAACACCAAACTTCCTATTTCATCAGTTTATTTTCAGATCTTTCGCTTGTTTAAACCGAATGAAGATTCACCTGAGCTTTATCCTTTTGATCATCAAGTTAGCGAAGCTGAGGTAGACATAAAATTCGAACAGCCTTTTTTGATTATCAACCCTAACGCATCCGATCTCAGAATTGAAAGAAGATGGCCCGCTTCGTTTTTTCGTACATTTATACAGCAATTACTAGATGAATATCCCAACAAGCAACTTGTATTAATAGGCAGTAAGTCTGAGCGTGAATATACAGCTCAAATTGCTGAAGGATTTGATCTTGAACGTGTCTTCAATTTGGCAGGAAAAACGAGTATGCGGGGATTAATTTATACCATAAAGGCCTCTCAATGTGTAATAACAAATGATACTGGTCCAATGCATCTTGCATTTGCTATTAAAAAACCTACCATTTGCCTATTTGGACCCTGCTCGCCTGAGCAATATGGTCATTTGGAGTTCACTAAGATTCATTACAAAAACATGTACTGTAGTCCGTGCGTCCACGAATTCAGCACACCTCCTTGCAAAGGTAATAACAGTTGCATGAAGGCGATAACTGTGGAAGAGGTTATGAATAGTGTACGTGAATTTATGCGAGACGGAAAATTCTCCAAGCATAATCCACAACCTACAAGCTATGCTTTTGGTCCACATATCTTAGGTCAAGTGAATCGTAACTAATTTATGTCTAAAGTTTTAAAAAATTACAATGCCTGTTTTGCTTCCTATTGATTTTGCATAAATTCCTTGAAAAGAGGTTAAATCAACTAGGAAAGTCATAAGGCTTAAATTGTATCGACATCTATTCGAAAGAAATAAAAAATGAAGCGCCGCTACGTTAATAATTCACTTGTTTTCTTGAAAACTTCCTAACTCGCTTAGAAGCCCTTTTTCGTAATTTCGAAATTGCAAAGAAGGAATACAAATGAAGCAATACCACGACCTACTCAAGCACATTCTTGAAAACGGAACCCGCAAAGAGGATCGCACCGGAACGGGAACGATTTCAACTTTCGGCTACCAGATGCGCTTTGATCTTTCCGAAGGATTTCCATTAGTGACAACGAAGAAACTACACTTACGTTCGATTATTGTTGAGTTGCTCTGGTTTTTGAAAGGGGATACCAATATTAAATACCTTAAGGAAAATAAGGTATCGATTTGGGATGAATGGGCTGACGAAAATGGAAATCTTGGTCCTGTATACGGTCACCAGTGGCGCAGTTGGCCGGATGGTCACGGAGGCACCATCGATCAAATCACTAAACTGGTGCATTCACTAAAGAACAATCCGGATTCAAGAAGACACATTGTTTCTGCATGGAACGTGGCAGATGTGGACAATATGGCTTTGCCGCCTTGTCATACCTTGTTTCAGTTTTATGTTGCAGATGGAAAATTAAGCTGTCAATTGTACCAGCGTAGTGCAGATACATTTTTGGGGGTGCCATTCAACATTGCTTCTTATGCTTTGCTCACCATGATGCTCGCACAAGTATGCGATCTCGAGCCTGGTGATTTTGTGCATACGTTTGGTGATGCGCATATTTACATTAATCACCTAGAGCAAGTGGAATTGCAGCTTTCCAGAGAATATCGACCACTTCCGATAATGAAGATCAATCCAAATGTGAAGGATATTTTTGGGTTTACCTACGAAGATTTTGAATTAGTGGGCTACGACCCACATCCGCATATTAAGGGGGTTGTTGCCTTATAGAGATGCGACTGATCATACCTGTTGAAAAACGAGTTCTTGTCTATTCAGTGTTGAATGAAAAAATCATTAATATAGAACAACAATCCAATTATCCGCATCATTTTCGTGTGAAAAGTAAGTTATTAAATGAAACCAGAAAGAGTTGTATTGATCAGACTTCTAAAACAGAAAATTTGCTGTCGATTGTGTATGTTCATCAGGATGGTTCTTTAGAGATTGAGATCAATGTGTCCAGACCTAAATATGGGTTTCATCCGAATTATAATCACGATAATATGAGCACAAACAATCAAATGGAACAAAACTGAATATTAGTGCAACTCATCCTAAAATGGAATTAACTGTAATAATATCCTATTATCGCTCTTTACACAATCTCAAACTTATATTGAGCGCATTGGTTCATCAAAGCTTCAAAGATTTTGAGGTGCTTCTGTCCGAAGATGATTTTAATCCGGAAACGGTGGATTTCGTTTTAAATAATACCCATAAGTATCCTTTTTCAATCAGTCACTTATTTCAACAAGAAGACAATGGATTTAGGAAAAATCAGATGTTGAACCGATCCATTATTATGGCAAAAACGGAAAAACTCGTATTCATAGACGGTGATTGTGTTCCTCACAAACATTTCGTAAAAACGTATATGAAGCGAATAAAAAAAGGTGTTATTTGTGAAGGCAGATCGGTGATGTTGTCTGAACCCATTACGGAATGGACAAAACGGAATCAATCATTAAGAAAACTAAATTTTATATCGATCTTATTTTCCGGATCCGAACTCAAAAAAGAAGGAATTTACTCACCTTATTTCGCTCTGAGTTTTAATCAAAAAGGAAGAGGATTGTTAGGAAGAAACTGGGGAATTTGTAAGTCGGATCTCCTCGATGTAAACGGCTTTGATGAGGACTATATACATGCGGGGGTTGGAGAAGATGTAGATATTGAGTGGCGTTTAAAGGCGAATGGTTGTACAACAGTATCGTTGAAAAATAAGGCGATTATCTTTCATTTGTATCATCCACGGGGATATTCTGAATCAATGGTACAGTTTAATTATCGACTCATGAATGAAAAACAGAATGAACAATTGATCCGTTGCTTGAATGGCATCGAGAAGTTATCTAAATAAGGAAATTATATGATTGTGAAACTCATAGTTGCAATGGATCAGGAACGCGGGATCGGAAAAAATAACGATCTTATGTGGCACCTTCCTGCGGATATGAAATTCTTCAAGGAAACGACATCTGGTCAGATCGTAGTAATGGGACGTAAGAACTGGGATTCCATTCCTGAACGTTTTCGACCGCTTCCGGGAAGAGAAAATGTGGTGCTGACACGTAACGCCGAATTTGCTACTGAAGGTGCCGTCGTTTTTAATTCATTAGAAACATGTTTAGAGTTCTATAAGAACGATGAGCGTGACTTTTTTGTCATCGGAGGTGGAGAAATCTATCGCATGGCACTGGATCTCCTCCATTGCGTCGGTGAAATGTACATAACGCATGTGGATGCTGTGTATGGCGCTGATACTTTTTTTCCAGAAGTCAATGATGGCAACTGGAACGTAACGGAACTCTTTCATCATGAAAAAGATGAAAAGAACGAAGCGTCGTTTACCGTGAAACACTACATTAAGAAATGAATGTGACGGTCAGCGCTCGATACACCAGCCGTCTATTCGAGTTCCATTTGAAAAATGGAGTATTGAGAAGGCTAGCACTTGATCTGACACTCAAGAAAATGATAACTAACTCATGATACTCTGCATTGCCGAAAAACCATCTGTGGCAAAGGATATTGCCGAAATTCTCGGAGCTCGTTCTAGAAAGGACGGCTATTGGGAGGGGAATGGCTATTGGGTCAGCTGGACATTCGGTCATCTATGTACACTAAAGGAGCCTCATGATTATAAGGAGAACTGGAAATACTGGAAATTGGAAGATCTACCAATAATTCCTCCAAATTTCGGAATCAAAGTGGTGGATGATGCCGGGATCCAGAAGCAATTTGCGTGCATTGAACGACTGGTGAAGGAATGTGAACAAGTTATTAACTGTGGTGATGCCGGTCAAGAGGGAGAACTAATTCAGCGTTGGGTTTTGTTAAAAGCAAAATGTGCGAAACCGATACGCAGACTTTGGATCTCATCGCTAACAGAGGAGGCAATCAAAGAAGGATTTCAGAAACTAAAAGATGCCAAACAATATGATAACCTCTATGCCGCCGGTTCGGCTCGTGCCATCGGCGATTGGTTATTGGGAATTAATGCAACGAGAGCATTTACCAAGAAATTTGGTCAGGGTAAAGCCACTCTTTCCATAGGTCGAGTGCAGACGCCCACGCTCGCGATGATCGTGCAGCGGCAAAAGGAGATCAATGCGTTCAAATCAGCAGAATACTGGGAGTTAAAGACGACTTACCGCGATACGGAATTCCTTTGTCAAATTGATCGGTTGACTTCGGAAGAAATGGCGAATAAAGGCCTGGAATACTTGAAACAGCATGAGTTTGAAATTACATCTTTCGAACAAAAAGAAGGAAAGGAAGGAAATCCTCGACTCTTTGATTTGACTGGCTTACAGGTAGAGGCCAACAAGAAATTTGGTTTTTCCGCAGACGACACCCTTAAGAATGTACAGAGCTTGTACGAGAAAAAGATCGTAACCTATCCGCGTGTCGATACGACCTACCTATCTGAAGACATCTATCCGAAAGTCGAAGGAATTCTCCGAAACATGCAGTATTACAAGCGCTTTACTGAGCCGTTGTTGCAGCAGCCGATTCCTAAATCCAAGGCAGTTTTCGATGATAAAAAAGTAACGGATCACCATGCGATCATTCCAACGGGAATTCAACCCAGCGGCATCACGCCCTCCGAAAACCAGATTTATGACCTGATTGCCCGGCGGTTTATCGCTGTCTTCTATCCTGAGTGTAAGGTTTCCAATACTACAGTACTCGGAAAAGTAGACAAGCTGGAGTTCAAAGCTACCGGAAAGCAGATTCTGGATCCGGGATGGCGGGTGATTTATGAGGAGAATAGAACATCGAACATGGATCATGGACTGAATGCTGTAAATGAAACAAATCCAGGTTCTAGGCTCCAGGCTCAAGGTTCTAACAATGAAGAAGAACGCGTGCTCCCCACCTTCACAGAAGGAGAAAAAGGTCCGCATGAGCCGTTTATTCATAAAGGAAAAACATCTCCTCCAAAACCGTATACGGAGGCCACTTTACTGAGAGCGATGGAAACCGCAGGGAAGCAAGTAGAGGACGAAGAGATGAGGGACTTAATGAAAGACAATGGTATCGGTCGACCTTCTACACGGGCAAATATTATCGAAACACTTTTCCGTAGAAGATACATTGAAAAGAATAGGAAGAATATCCTCGCCACGCAAACGGGAATAGATCTTATCGATACGATCCAGAATGAGTTGTTGAAGAGTCCTGAACTAACCGGGAATTGGGAACGCAAGCTGCGACTGATCGAAAAAGGCGAATACCAGCCGGAAGTCTTTAAACAAGAGTTGTTTCAGATGGTACGCCAGGTAACGGATGAGGTGATCTTCAACATGCACCGCCGTATTCAAGTGGAACCCGTTTCTGCTCCCGAAGCACCAAAAAAAGAACGCGCAGCGCGGACACCAAAAGAAAAACCATCCCTGGAAACCCTGGATTGCCCAAAATGCAAAGCAGCGAAACTCATGAAAGGCAAAACAGCCGTGGGCTGCTCCAATTTCAAAGAATGCGGTTTCAAGATCCCTTTTGAGCTTTTAGGCAAAAAACTCACCGAAGCCCAATTGCTCGATCTCATCCAAAAAGGAAAAACCACCGTCATCAAAGGTTTCCAAATTCCGGGCTCCTCCCAAAAACGGGATGGAAAACTAGTGCTCGACGGCAGTTGGAATGTGGGGTTGGGGTGATTGATTTACACCTGTTTTTATGTTATAAAAAATCCGATTTTGTTTATATATGATAGGTAACGTGTAAAGAAAAACGAAAAATCTTTACATATAATGGCTTAAAATGGAGAACATATATAAATAAGGCGGAATTTATATATGACACCTTCGTTAGTATAAGGCGTCGAATAACCCGCAAAATATAAACGCACCAAAGCACTGGCGAATCTGTTTAAAACAACTTATAAAAAGAACGAATTCAAATAAGTACCTAAGGAACAATATCCTATTTGTAGGAGACTATAATACTCCCCAAATCCAAACCAGGAAGTTAACGACAGGAACAGTGAAGCATTCATCGCTCTAAAAATAGGAAATTGAAACGAGAATCGGAACGGGTGATGTTGTGCCTCGTTGGTGAGAGGAGGCCCCATGACTATCGAAACCAATCGATTACCACAATCCCCAACTTACACACAACGTTAAAGAAGTTTTGAGCAAAGATGCGGTTCGCGACGGCTTTGCTGGAGCAAAAGAACCAAAGCACGTAGCGAAGAAACAGACTGATCCGAAGGAAACACCTTGTGAAAGTTGAAAAGCAGTTTTTTGCTTACTTTTTTTCTGCTTCGGAAAAAAAGTAAGAAGATAAATGGATGAAGTTGTCAAGTTGGTGTTGAAAGTCACCCCTCTTGATCTCCCCTCAAGGGAAGAAGCCCAGCTACTTCGGTCTAGCAAATGGAAACCGCTCCAACAATTCAGGTAAAGCATATCCATCCAAACCGTTTATCGCCACAATTTTTCCTTTATCAAGTTGCAGCCAGTGGTCAGAGGTGAGTAGTTCTTCCTCGTAAAAAACGGCTTCAATGGACGCTACGACGAGTAGGCATCCGTTTTCTTGAATTAGGTATTCGTTGAGGTATTTGCATAATAGCTTTACCGGACTTCCTTTCACAAAGGGCACCGGACAATCATTGTGGTAAACGGGTTCCAGATTGGTTTGGTCGAATTCACTGATCTCCTCCGGATAAGCTGCAGAGGTGTGGTGCGCATCCGTAATCTGTTCTGCTGTAATGTGATTGATGGAAAAATACCCATATTCTTTGATATTCTTGAATGTATGACGGGGTACGGTTGTCGGTCGAAGTGTAAAACTGATCAAAGCCGGATCGCTTCCCAGATGCGTAACGCTCGAAAAAACAGCAACGTTCGTTTTTCCTTCGTTAGAAATTGTTGCTATGAGATTGGCGGATTTGTAACCGGTACAGCTGTTAATGAAATTTAACCGCGGAATACGTTCCATTTTTTCAATTTCCAAGCGATCGATACGTCTTAAAGCCATTTGTATTTTTAGGTAGAACAATTACAGATGAGAAAGGTTTGGTACCGGCTTGTAACCTGGTTCTTCGTTCCGCAGAATTTAATCCTGCGTAGCTTGTTATGGTTAATCATTAAATCCAATCGTTTTTCGTTGTTGTTGAGGTTCAGATTCTCCGGTTTTTTGAATGAGGAATCTCAGTGCCTGATGAATGTCGTCGAATTTCTGAATGCAATTGGATTCCAGCGCTTCGAGTTTTTCGGAAGTTATTTATGTGATAAGGCAAATTGACGCATAAGAAAAAGGCGCGCATAATCGCAAGACTGATCTCAACTGCCTTTTCTGATCGCAATACAGCACTCAACGTGGCGACTCCTTGTTCGGTGAATGCAAACGGTTTTGCTCCACCAAGACTGCTTTTAGATGGTGTCACATTTTGTGATACTAGTGATTCGGTTTCTACTGGTTCTAGTTCAAACATGAAATCAGAAGAAAAGCGGTTCAGGTTGCGTTTGACAGCTTACTTCAATACCCTCGTTTCAACGTCATAGAGATTGGCCAGATCAAAGTCGAGAATCATTTTCATTCCACGCAATTCATTACTGTGCGATTGGATCAATTGTAGTTCCATTTCAATTGGTTGGTTAAGGTTGGTTTATTGAATTTAAGAAAATAAACCGTCTTTATCAAATGGAAAATCGATGCTGAACAAAGAACTTTCCGTGCACTCCAACCCAAAAATATAGCGTAAATTAGCGCCCGATGAAAGTCCTAAATAACATAGGAAAGTACATCTTAATGATGTGGGTGGTTTTTTCCAGACCGGAAAAAGCAGGTATTTTTCGTCGTCGAGTGTTCACGGAAATCGAAACCATCGGAATCAATTCTATTCCCATAGTTGCTTTAATGTCTACCTTTATGGGGGCGGTTATTGCCTTGCAGACGGCTTCTAATATTGATAGTCCATTATTACCAGCTTACACTGTTGGTTACATCACACAGTCGAGCACGATTCTTGAATTTTCACCAACGATCATTTCTTTAATCCTTGCCGGAAAGGTAGGTTCGAATGTGGCTTCAGAGATTGGAACAATGCGTGTAACAGAGCAAATTGATGCATTGGAAATCATGGGTGTGAATTCATTGGGATATCTTGTACTTCCCAAGGTAATCGCAGCTGTGTTCTTCTTTCCTATACTGGTGATCTTCTCCATGTTTTTGAGCATGATCGGCGGATGGCTTGCGCTCTTATTGTCCGGTTTACTTTCCACAGAAACATATATTCTTGGTATTCGCTCTTTTTTTGATGTTTATAACATCTATTATGCCTTAACGAAAACGGTCGTTTTCGGTTTCCTGATCGTTTCCATTGCCTCTTTTTACGGTTACTACACGAAAGGAGGGTCTTTGGATGTGGGTCGTTCCTCGACACAGGCAGTTGTAAATAGTAGTATCGCTATTCTGATCGCTAATTTTATTCTTACCCAATTGATGCTGCTATGATCGAGGTAAAAGGGGTAAATAAATCGTTTGGAAAGAAGCAGGTATTGCTGGATATCAATAGCAAATTTGAACAGGGAAAGGTCAACTTGATTATTGGACAGTCAGGACACGGAAAATCTGTATTAGCAAAATGTATTGTTGGACTGCATGAGGTTGATTCTGGTCAGGTTCTTTTCGATGGACGCGATTTTACATCGATGAACCAGTTGCAGCGCAAAGAGATTCGTAAGGAGATCGGCATGCTGTTTCAGGGGTCCGCATTGTTTGACTCCATGACCGTTGAAGAGAATGTTAGGTTTCCATTGAGTATGTTTACCAAGATGACAAAAAAAGAAATGAAGAATCGTGTAGATTTTTGTCTTGATCGGGTCAATCTTAAGAAGGTAAATCATTTATACCCTTCGGAATGCAGTGGGGGTATGCAGAAGCGCATTGGTATTGCGCGAGCTATTTCGATGAATCCGCGCTATCTTTTTTGCGATGAACCCAATTCAGGTCTCGATCCGAAAACAGCGATCATTATCGATAACCTGATCAAGGAGATTACCTATGAATACAATATTACAACAGTGGTCATCACACACGACATGAATAGCGTAATCGAGACAGGTGATAGTATCATGTTTATTCATGAGGGTAAAAATTGGTGGCAGGGCGACAGAAAATCGATCATTACCACAGATAATCCAGAGATCTTAAGTTTTGTATATGCCTCTGAGTTCATGAAAGAGATCCGTGCATCAATGCAACAGAGCAGGAAATAAGTTAATCTTCACTCGTGTCCTCTCCTTGCTCTTCCAAATTATTGAGATACTTTGGGTCAATATCTTTACCTGATTTAACTCCCAATTTTTTGAGTTTTTCGGCACTTCTGATCAAATTACCATTTCCAGTATGCAGTTTATTCATGGCGGCATCATACGCATTGGCTGCCTCACGCTGTTTATTGCCTATTTTTTCCATGTCTGAAACGAAACCAACGAATTTATCATAGAGTCTGCCTGCCTGCTCGGCAATTTCTTTCGCATTACGTGTTTGCAGTTCCTGTTTCCAGATACTTCCTACCGTTTTTAATGTGGCCAGTAGGGTAGAAGGTGTGACGATAACGATCTTTTTGTCCCAGGCTTGCTGATAAAGATTGGGTTCCTCTTTCATCGCCAGTGCAAAGGAAGATTCTAGGGGAATGAAAAGCAGAACGAAATCCGGTGAAGTGATCTCAGGTATTTTCGTATAATCTTTTTCCGAAAGTTGTTTGATGTGAGTTTTCACCGATTGAATGTGCTGTTGAAGGAGCCCTTTCCTTTTCTGTTCGTCTTCTTCATTGACGAATTGTTCGAAGGCTTTGAGAGATACTTTTGAGTCAACGATGATCTGCTTGTTCTCAGGAAGCTGGATGATCACATCAGGTCGGAGATTATTCCCTTCAGCGTCCTTGAAACTGTTCTGAACAAAATATTCCCTGTTTTTCTCCAACCCACTGGCCTCTAAAATACGCTCCAACGCAAGCTCACCCCAATCGCCCTGTACCTTTTGTTCACCGCGCAGTGCATCCACCAGATTCTGAGCGGTCGTGTTCATTTTTGTATGCTGATCTGAGAGCGTTTTAATCACGGCTTCCATCGAAACATGCCTTTCTGTTCCTAGACGGTTAGCCTCTCTTACCTCTTTTTCAAAGGCATTAATTCGTTCTTTGAGAGGTTCAAGAATGGCATTCAGTTTCTCTTCGTTTTCTGTTTTCAAAACACTTGCACCCTGTCGGACAAGGTCTTTTCCCATAAGTTCGAGTTGTTCTTTGAGTTCCTGTTGTTTTTGGGAATGCGCATCTTTCTCTTGTTGTAACTGTTCCTCAAGTGATCTTTGTCTGGCTTCCATCGCAGCTGCCATTACCCGAGATTCTTCCGCAGTATTCGCCAGCTGTTGTAATCGTCCTTCTGAATCGATGATTTTTTTCTTCAACTGTCTGTTTTCATTGAAGAAATAAACAATGATGAGCGCCAAAATAGCGAAAAGGATGTAAAAGGTAGATTCGTTCATTTGCATAGAAGTTATACGATTAAAAATAGGCAATATAACCGAAGTGGACCTTGCCGTTTTCTAGTAAAAGAGGATTTCCCTGCTGACTACCTAAGGCATAGGAAAGAGAAAAGATCCCAAGATTTGTTCCGAAGGACAAGCCACCACCAAAACCATAGGGATGATCTTTACGGTAGGTTGAGGAGTTGTTTTCAAAATAGCCTTGATCATAGAAAAGGAATATTGCGGAATTTCGATCAAGTAGGTAGCGGTATTCTATTGTGGATACACTTCTTGATGAAGCGAACAATTCGTCTTCGTTGAATCCTCTCAACGTTAGCAACCCCCCAAATCGGTACAATTCATTTTGATAAATGGTGGGGGCATGGTAGAATTCATTAGTCGAAGCTAACCTTATCACATGACGTTTTGCAATTGGTAGGAACCATTCGGTATGAAAGGCGAAACGAGCCGTGGTACTTCGAATTTCGACAGACGTATCCGTATCTCTTGATTTTCGCGTACCTATAACACCTTCGATTAAGAATGAGTATCCTCTCGAGGGGTTTGGAATATAGTCTAATGACCTTTTATTGAGTGAAATACCATAAGAGTTGCTACTTACATTCGATAACTTCTGAAAGGAACTATTGTTTTTACTGCCATTCAGCAGGTTATTTGAGTATTGCTGATAAAAGGCTTTAAGGTAAGCACCGGAAGGCATGAGATACTGCAAACCCAACATACTTTTCACTTCCAGAAAGGTTGAATCCTTCTTGTAGAGTTGCAATTGGGCATCAATACCAAATGGTGACCGAAATAGAAAGGGATAATTAAATTTCAACTGCATCGACTGTGTTTGATCTTGAATACTTCGCCAGTTGAGGTTCAATAATTCTCCTCTTTTAAGTATATTAAGTAGCTTCAAATTCAATTCTCCGGCTAAACCCAATCTATTTGTTGATGGATTCGGTTGAAGTCCTATGGTACCATTGGCTGAACTTACAGGGCTTGATCTTAAATAGAGATATAGTTCGCATCCTTTTTCGGTGAAAAGCAATTCATGCGGTTTGAGTTCTTTGATGAAGGCGGTTTGAGCTATTTTGGCATTTATGGATCGTAATTTCGATTCATCGAATAGATCTCCTTTCCGGATATTCAACAGACTTGAAATGAAAACTTCTGAAAGGGACGAGTCTCCTCTAATGTGTATTTTACTGTATTTGTATAGAGGTTTTGGATCGATTTCCAGTTTGCCTGATAATTTATCTTCTTTTATCCATTCCAATGCTTTCAGTTTAATAGAGCAAAATGGAAATCCATTATTCAGTAAATTGTTTTCGATGTTCTGGATCAATACTTTTAATTCGAAAGGATGGAAGACTGCATTTTTAAGGCTTTTTTCTCGAATTAGTGCGTTTACAAGTCGATTCCTTTCTCCTAAATACTCAATGCTTAATTGAATAGACTTGAATCGAGGCCCAAAATAGACGAAGGCTTTGCATTTCTTTTGACTCCATTCTGTTGAATCAACAGATGCCAGAAGATGACCTTTGGTAATGGCGTTTAAACGAATCTCTCGTATATAGTTTAAAAGTTGTATGCTGTCCTTGAAATGTTGGAAGCCATTTCCTCGGGTAGATGCTTGGATGTCAGAAATTATTTCAAGAGAATAATTTTTTTGACCATATCCCCAATTCGGTTGAAATAAATTCCAGCTACACACAAACACGGAAATCAAAAAAGTATTTCTGAAAACCATCATTTAAAAATAACAACAATTCATCAATAATATTTTGGAGTATCAATTGAAAAAGTTTTAATTTTGGAACTCTCTTTATACTTATAAACTAAAACAACTGGAATGAAAAAACTTTTGACCTTGACTCTTGTAGGAATGACTGTCTTACTTGTTTTGGTGTCTTGCAAATCATCATCCGGACGACACTGTGATGCTTATGGAAGTCTAGATCAGGATACTAAATGTGATGTAGCATCCAAGTAAATCGAAACAAATTCTTTAGAAATCAAGGTCACTTTTAGGTGACCTTTTTTATTTCAAACTTATCCGGTAAAATTCAAAATTTGAGATAGTTTGTCCAAGTCGACTGCACCCATTCCCATTGTGTTTTAAAACCAAATATTCTTTCCGCCCGTTGTTAGGAGAAAGAAATTCAAGAATACTTTAAGGAAAGAATGTGGGATTTCTATCTCAACAACTTTCGATTGGGAAATGAAGGATTCTGATTATTCGAGATTGACATATGACACGTCGAATTTAACCGTGTAGTTTGATGGAAATTTTGGCACAAGAACATAATTTTCTGTAATACGATCCTCCTCACATTTATTACATTGAGTGACTTCAATTTTGTATTCCACTGTTTGACTTACTGAATTAAATGAAACATCACGAACAAATTGAGCATTGCATTTAGATAAAATAGGATAACAGAGAATGGTATAATTGCTATAATCTACTGGATTTCTTGCCCCCCCATCAATACTTACTTCAAATTCATTTGCCCATTCTGAATTACCTGTAACTACGTAATTACCTTTCATGTCACTGGTAATGTAACTGCGTCTCGGATAAAAGATTACACTTTCTTCGATCCAACCTTTGTCTAGGTTATTAGGCTCCATAACACACTTCTTTTTGCAAGAGGTGTTGATAAAACACAATGAAATGACGGCAACGGGAAGAAAAACTTTTAAGTGTTTCATGTCTTAGAAAGATATCAACATGTAAAGCTACGAATATCAGTTGAGTAAAAAAATTATTTTTTCCTTAGTACAAAGTTTTGACCTAGATAAACCCTGCGCACTTGTTCATCTGCCGCGAGTTCCTCAGCGGTTCCCGATTTCAAAATACTCCCTTCAAAAAGGAGGTAGGCTCTGTCTGTTATGGATAAGGTTTCTTGTACATTATGATCAGTAATGAGAATACCAATATTTCGTTTCCGAAGATCGGAGACAATACTTTGAATGTCTTCAACAGCAATTGGATCTACCCCGGCGAAGGGCTCGTCAAGCAAAACAAATTTTGGATTTGTAGCCAGGGCTCTTGCTATTTCTGTTCTTCGTTTTTCTCCTCCCGACAAGCGATTTCCAAGGTTTTTACGCACATGTGTAAGACTGAATTCCTCGAGTAGTTGTTCCAGTTTTTCGGTTCGCTCTGTTTTATTAAGATCAGTCATTTCCAAGATGGCCATAATGTTGTCTTCAACACTCAATTTTCGAAAAACAGAAACCTCCTGAGGTAAATACCCAATACCCAGTTGCGATCTACGATACATAGGAAAACGGGTAATATCTGTATCATCAAGAAAAACTTTACCGGCATCAGGCTGTACTAGCCCTACAATCATGTAAAAGGAGGTGGTTTTCCCTGCTCCGTTTGGACCAAGCAGCCCAACGATCTCCCCTTGATTTAACTCAATACTTACTCCTTTAACGACATTTCTGCCTTTGTAAGATTTTTTTATTTGTGCTGTATAAAGTTTCAATCGGATTCAAATTTAGAAAATTAAGGCCCATCTTGCACGAATTCCAATAGGATTCATTCCTGGATCGAGATGAGTTAGCCTATAAACGAGATCAATTCTGCCGATCTTGAATATGTTCTCTATCCCAACAGCTATCTCTGCATAAGGAACGTTTCCAAAGAATCTTGTTCCTTCAGGTAATCTCATGATATCCAGATTCTTTTGTGAAATAGCTCCATAGGTAATTCGCCCGCTGGTGACCAACCTCCATCTCAGTTTTTTTATGAGTGGGATACGGTCGAAGAATAAGCCTTCCCAATGGTTTTCAATAAAGCTGCCTACGTAACGGTCGGATAAGAATTCGAAAAAATTTAACTTGTTGAATGCAGTTGTTAGGAGCCAATAAGATTGATTTCCTTCGTGCACTTTCAGAAACGGATAAGCCGCTGAACCGAAAATATATCCTGCAGTTGCGCCATAGCGTATTCTTCCAAATATACCAATCTGTCTGTTGTGTTCCATTTGAAATTCTATCCGCTGATAATCGTAAAATCCACCGAAGAGTCCTTTAACTCCGAAAATACCTTGGACGGAAAAAATAGGATATTTTGAGCGTAAAGTGGAACGATCAAAGGAGCCTGCCAGGAATTCCTCATCTTTAGTCCATCGGATTCTGGCGGTAAATTCACTTGTACGTATCGTGCCAATTGTGTCATATGCCTTTGAAGCTTTGTTGTATTGAACATAGTTTGCCTTACCCAATGCCGTATATTCTTTCCATTCAAAGCCGCCATAAAGCACGAGATCCTTTTTGACATCTTTCTCAAGATTGATTCCAGCTTTCTTCACGAAGGTTAGTTTGTCTAACGGTCCGGTTCGGAAAACGGTTCCAAAGGTTGAGCCTATAGAGGCGGCCGTTGGAGAGATTCCAATCTGTTCAATGTCGTAGTTATAGAAAGTGGTAAGCATTCCACGTTTCTGCGGAGTAATATTGTATCGAACAGAAGCCCCATATTTGATTCGCTCATCATTAAATCCATAGGCTATGCGTCCGCCAAATTCGATTCTTCTGGAAAACTTATTGGATGTCCTCAAAGCAAATCCGGTTCTAAAGTTTTCTACCGGATTAAAGCTTACAAAAGAATAGGCATTCCCAATTTCAAACTTTCCAATGGGATAATAACCCGTGGAAGCGAAGTAGGTGAATTTTTTGAGAAATCTGAAAAAGGGCATGTTGTTCAGAGAATCGACCATGTTTTCAATGCCTTGTTCTTGCAAGGAAAGGGGCTCATGACGGTGAGTACTCCACCAGAATTTGTTCCTGACTTTCGCACTATCAGTAAATTCGACGGTATTGTCCGCATTATAGAAACCGTCACTCTTTTTTTCATTGATCACAAAATTGGTTCGCGACGATAATTTTCGACCATAGAAACCGTAGATCTCCGTGTTTTTGGTCAACTTGAAATCGATGATCATCTTTTCTCTGGTCAACATCCACACCTCTCTGGCAACTTGCTCGAAGCTATGTTCAAAGTAGAGATCCTGCACGTAATTGATATTCGCCCATGAGGACATGTGCGCACTTATCGATTTTACGGCATACGTCGTGTCGTGGATCCACATTTCTCCTTCAAAGGTCATATCTCCGGTTCGTTTAGGTACAAAACGAAGTTTATAGCACCACTTATTGTCGATGAATGTGGAGTCATCCAGATAAAAACGATAAAAACTTCTGGCATAATCAGCCAATGGACTAATGAATGCCCGATTAAACATGTTGATATTGTTGTCGTAGATATTGATATCTAAATACATGTCGCCGAGAAATTGATTGGCTTGTAAATTGTCGATTCCGGTAATGCGAGTGCCATGTACGATCTCACGACGAGTTTTGGGATTATTTCGATAATAAAAATTAGAAAGGGATTCACTAAGTAAAACAGGGAGATAGTTCTTTCCGTCATCAGTTGAATCGAGATAATCCATCACCAAATCCAGTCGTTTGACCATGTCTCGATCTGTAAACTTTTCACCAAGATTATTAAGGTCGAGCTGCATTTTGTTGTAGACCTCATATTGGTAGGAATGTAGTTTTTCTTTGTTATTGATCTTTTTATTTGCAATGATACGCTTGTGTAAACGGGTGGAGGGTAATTCATCAGGTGGACGGATGATGATCTCCTGGATCTCTGCTACCCGGGTATTCATTTTTACATTGAACTCCTGATCTTTGTCGAGTTCAACGCCAAATGTATTGGTAAGGTAACCACTGCATATGAATTGAATAGAATCTGTGGCATAGTAGGTTTCTATGGCATAATTCCCGAGAGAGTCCGTTAGTGTGCCGATTTTGGAATTCTTGAATTGAACCTTCACATAGGGCATGCGTTCACCTGTGTTGGCCTCCCAAACAGTTCCGTAAACTCGGGTTTGTTGACTGATGACACTTAGCTGTATAGAACAGCACAACAGCCATAAAATGAGGCGGTATCTATGGCCACGCTCCATTTTTTAACCGCCTGTCTCCTCTTTGAAGCGTTTGTTGACCACTCTCACTGCAACAAGGATCCCAATTTCATACAATCCAAGTATCGGAATTGAAACCAGAATCTGGGAAATTACATCGGGTGGGGTAATTATGGCTGCAAGAATTAGAACCGCTACTACCGCGTGTTTTCTGTATTTTCGAAGAAATTCTGGTGTTATAATCCCAAGGGTCGCGAAAATGTAGGTTACTACAGGGAGTAGGAATAATAGACCTGAGTAGAAAACAGTCGATAGGATGGTGCTCATGTAGGAATTAACTGTAAAGATATTCTCAATTTGTCCGCTGATCTGGTAGGCGCCGAAAAACTGAACACACAACGGTGCAACAACAAAATAGCCGAAAAGAATTCCTGTAAAAAAGAGAACGCTTACCCAAAAAACGATTCCACGCGCAGCTTTTTTTTCATTTAACTTCAATCCGGGTTTAACGAAAGCCCACAACTGGTAGAATATGAATGGAAAAGATAAAACAATTCCTCCCATGATACTCATCATCATGGCATAGCTGAATTGTCCTGACATCTCCTGACTTTGAAAGCGCACAGGTATCTCCGTTACACAGACATTGAACCACCTACACATGAGTCGAAAAGTGATAAAATCCTTGTTACTCATAGACAAGAATATCATATTCATGATCCACTCTTGGAAAATAAACAGAACGCTGGCGACAATGACAATACTAATGGCAATGCGAACCAGTCTCCATCGCAATTCCTCGAGGTGCTCCAAAAAGGACATATTGTTTTCTTCGCTCATAAAGTCTACAAAAATAAACAATCCTATTAAAGCTTCTTGTATGGTTTTAGAATAGGTTTGTCCCAGTTAAAAAATCAAAAAATTAGGAGCGAAGGATAAATTAATCCTCAGTTTTTATTAACTTAACTTATCTTTTCAAAAAACGATCAAGTATGATGCAACAGGATCTTAAAATTGCGCTTCGCAAGTATTTTGGGTTTGACAGTTTTAAGGGTAAACAAGAGCAAATAATCTTGAATGTGCTTCAGGGTAAGAACACTTTTGTGATCATGCCTACAGGTGGTGGTAAGTCAATGTGCTACCAGCTTCCGGCACTCATCTCGGATGGAACGGCGATTATCGTTTCTCCCTTGATCGCTTTGATGAAAAATCAGGTGGATGCCATACGAAATGTGAATGATGATGAAGGAGTAGCCCATTTTTTGAATTCCTCTTTATCAAAAGCGGAGATAACAAAAGTAAAATCGGATATTCAGGAGAAACGCACGAAATTATTATACGTCGCTCCGGAATCCCTTACAAAACAGGAAAATATTGATTTTCTGACTTCCGTCGATATTTCATTTTTTGCAATCGATGAGGCTCATTGTATTTCGGAGTGGGGGCATGATTTCAGACCCGAATATCGCCGATTAAGAGAAATTTTTGAAAAAATATCAAATGTTCCAATCATCGCGCTGACTGCTACGGCTACTCCGAAGGTTCAGTACGATATCCAGAAGAATTTAAATATGCTGGATGCTACGGTGTTCAAATCATCGTTCAACCGGGATAATCTCTTCTACGAGATGCGTCCAAAAAGAGATGTAGAGAAGCAGATCATTAAATACATTCGTTCGCAAGAAGGGAAGAGCGGGATCGTCTATTGTTTGAGTCGTAAAAAAGTGGAAGAGTTGGCTGAGCTACTGCAAGTAAATGGTGTGAATGCGTTTGCTTACCATGCTGGATTAGATGCCGCTACTCGGGCAAAGCATCAGGATATGTTCCTGATGGAAGAAGCAGATGTGATCGTTGCGACTATTGCATTCGGTATGGGGATCGATAAGCCAGATGTACGTTATGTAATTCACCATGATATACCTAAATCCATTGAAAGCTATTATCAGGAGACTGGTCGTGCAGGACGAGACGGAGGGGAAGGCGAATGCATTGCCTTTTACAGCTACAAGGACATTGAAAAACTCGAGAAATTCCTTCAGGGTAAGCCCGTTGCGGAACAGGAGATCGGCCGACAATTGTTAAGTGAGATTGTTTCCTACGCTGAGACTTCCGTCTGCCGAAGAAAATTCATATTGCACTACTTTGGTGAACAGTTCGAGGAGAAGAATTGCAATGAGTTCTGCGATAACTGTAAAAACCCAAGAGAACGTACAGAAGGTAAAGATCATGTGCTAATGTTACTCGAGGCTGTGCACGATCTTCAGGAAATGCAGAAGGCAAAACATTACTGTGCGTATCTGTCCGGACATGTAACGTCAGATATAAAATCATACAAACACGATGCATTACCGGGATTTGGTGTTGGTAAGGAGAAAGACGAACACTTCTGGAATGCAGTAATCCGACAAACGATAGTTGGTGGTCTTTTGTACAAGGACATAGAAACCTATGGCACGATTAAACTTTCTGAAGTAGGAAAGGAATTCTTGAAAATGCCACGGTCGTTCAGTCTGTTGAAAGAACATGATTTCTCCAATACGGATGATGATGAAGGAGGTATTACGTTGAATGGAAAAGGAGGTGCATTCGATGAGGTTTTATACAATATGCTCTTGGATCTTCGTAAGTCGATCTCAAAACAAAAGAATATTCCACCGTTCGTGATCTTTCAGGAGCCATCATTGAAGGATATGTGTTTTCAGTATCCGATTACCATAGATGAATTGACAAATATTCAGGGCGTCGGCACGGGTAAAGCAGCGCGGTACGGCGCCCCTTTCATTGCATTGATCCATAATTACGTTGAAGATAATGGTATTGAGCGACCACAAGATATGGTGGTGAAATCCCTGGTAAATAAATCAGGTTTGAAAGTTCAGTTGATACAGAATATTGACCGTAAATTACCTTTAGAAGATATTGGTCGTTCACAAGGTAAATCTATGGATGAGGTCATCGAAGAGATTGAAGCAATCGTTTCTTCAGGAACAAGGGTCAATATCAATTATTATATCGATGAAATTCTGGATCCTGAGAATCAGGAGGAAATCTATGATTATTTTTCTGAAGCTGAATCAGATGATCTGAAAGATGCTTACCGTGAATTTGACGGAGATTATACGGAGGAAGAACTTCGCTTGATGCGGATCAAATTCATGAGTGAGATGGCGAACTGATTCAGTTCTTTTGAAAGAGTAGAACATCTGTATTGCCGTTTCTGGAAAATTCGATTTCCAAATCTGTGCGCGTTAAAGTTAAGATACGACATTTCATATATGACTGCACCTGATCCTCAGAATCCATTTCCGTGATGTACATAAAAGACGCCTTATCAACAAGTCGATAAGTGCCTTTTTGGTTAATTGTATCCAATATTACTGGATTGGTAGGCATCACATTCATCATGTAAGTCGATGAGTCTGCTAATCCTTCGTAGGGATCGAATTGAGCTTCACCCGACGCAGTCGGATAACTGATCAAGCCTTCCGCATCTGTTCTCTTGTAAGTGGTGAGCTGCCACCTTCCCGAGAGTTCTCTGGAAACCTTTTTTTCTTTCGAGCAAGACCAAAAAAGGAAGATCAGTACTATGAAAAAAAGCTTTTTCATCTTATAAAGCAGCTAAACACATGGCTTTCATTCCTGTGATCAGCGCTCGTTCATCAATATCGAAGCGGGGATGGTGCACTCCGTAAATTATTCCGCGTTCTTCATTTCGGACACCGAGTCTGAAAAAACAAACCGGAATCTCATGGGAATAATAAGAGAAGTCTTCTGAAGTCAAACGGATGGGCAGATCAACGATGTTTTCGCTGCCAAACACTTCCTCTGCTTTTAATCTGAGTTCTTGTGTTGTTTTCGGATCATTTTCCAGATACGGATACCCTTTACTGATCTCCAGTTCTACAGTTGCTCCCTGACTTTCAGCTATGCTTTTTATCTGTTTTTCAATTAATTGCAACGCTTTAGCTCGCCATGGTTCATTCATAGTCCGGAAGGTGCCCTTCAATTTTGCTTTGGATGGAATAATGTTAGTAGCACCCAAAGCCTCGAAATGTCCAAACGTAAGAACAGATGGTATTTTTGGATCACACTTGCGACTCACAATCTGTTGTAATTGAATAACGATCATTGCTCCAATAGCAATAGGGTCAACACATTCATGTGGTGTAGCACCATGACCACCTTTTCCGTTGATCGTTAGATGTATCTCGTCACAGGATGCCATGTAAACACCTTCTTTGAATCCGAGTTTTCCTGTTTCCAGATCAGGGAATACATGCAACGCGTGCATTCGGGTGACCTTCGGGTTGTCCAAAACCCTATCGGCTATCATCAGGGTAGCTCCACCAGGATTTTTTTCTTCACCCGGCTGAAAGATCAACTTAACCGCATAAGGTAGTTGTTCTTTGATCGAATTTAAAATAATGGCAACTCCCAATAGAATGGAGGTGTGCACATCATGACCACATGCGTGCATTTTACCGTCTGATTTAGATCGGTAAGGCACGATGTTTTCCTCCTGAATGGGCAAAGCATCTAGGTCTGCCCGAAGCGCTACACAAGTGTCATTTGAATGCCGAGACGATTTGATCATAGCCACAACACCGGTTTTGCCTACGCCTGCCTCATGAGGAATATTATGTTCAATAAGGACAGAAGAAACGAAGTGCATGGTTTCGAATTCTTCATAAGAAAGTTCTGGGTTCTGATGAAGATGCTCCCTGAACGAACGAACTTTTTCGAAAAGTTCTTCCGCTTTGGTCTGGATCAAATTCACAAGTGTTGTATTCATAGGCTTCAAAAGATGAATCTAAGGTATAAAACCTTTTTTATTGTACCATCAAATTGCATCCACGTATGTCTGCAAGATCAAATCTTCCCATCAGGCGCAAGCCTTTAGATTCTATTTTGCCTAAATCCTGTGTAGCAATGAAACTACAGCTATACAAATTTGCTAGATCGATCATGTTGATCCCTCCGGTTTTACCTTTTTCACTGTAGGACATGGGATCATTGACATCTCGGATCAGTACTTTCATCCAGTTTGGAAACCTAAATAAGCCGTCGTGTAAACTGTAGCCTTGCGATAATAATTCAGTCATACCATATTCTGAACTGACAAAATCAACACCTGTTCCTTCTTTTATTTTTAAATGCAGTTCCTCCTTGGTCATCTCCTTACGTCTTCCTTTCATTCCACCAGTTTCAACGATTATTGCCTTTGAAAGGTCCATGCATTGTTCAGCGAGATCAAGTAGCGCGTAGGAAACACCCAAAATCACAGTTTTTTTTCCTTGAGCTACTGACTTATCGTAGCGCATCTTAAGTTCATTACTGCAATCGAGTACAAAACCTGACAATGAAGATTCAGTTTCTCGAATCAGCTTGTCAACCATATAAACAAGGCTGGAATTTCCTTGTTCCACATAATTTGGTAACAAGGCAAGAATGACATGCTCTTTAGGATTACCTATTGCCAATTTATAAAAGGAAAGGAACGAACGTTCATATATCTCCTTACTAAGTAGCGAATGCTCACTGCGATCTTTTCCGGTAGTGCCGCTACTTTTGAAGAGCAGTTCTTCCTTTGAAGAACAACTCACACGATGCGTTTTAAAAAAGGAGATCGGTAGGAATGGGATTTCGTGAATGCTATTGGCTCCAGTTATTCCGAGTATTGAAATAAAGTCGCTGTAAATGGCGCAATGCTTTTTTTGAAAGCGAAATACCTCTAGAGCAATCCTTTCAAAATTATATTCATTCTTTCCTAGAGAAAAGATCCGTTCTTCAAGAATATGATTACGTTCCATGCTGATTTCTCAATGCAACTAATTATTCAATAGCGTTATCTAATTTGAATACAACTGTTAAGAGTCTAGTGATAATGATCCCACAGAGTATAAATGTATTGTCTATTTGAATAGACAGTTCTCTAATTTTAAAACATGTGAAACGATATTTTCGCGAATTTGAAATACACTAATAATATTCAAAATTACAGAACAAATAAAGTATTGAATTTATAGAGGGACTAAAGGGATGCCTTTCCACTTACCATTTTGATTCGCGTAAGGATAACTGCAGACAACAGACGTATTCCAAGAAAAGAACAAAATGAATTTTAATTGGATCTATTTGTGCATCATGCCATTTTGTAAACGGTTAGTTGTTTCGGCGCTTGTTCATCTCATCTCTTATACGAGAGGCAAGTTCGTAGTCCTCGTTGTAAATTGCATCACCCAATTGTCCTTGAAGCTCTTCTTCTGATAGTGTTTGAAGATTGCCTTCTTCATTTTCTGAATCACCATCCTCAACCGGATAATCTGATTCGGCAGTATCACTTTCTTCTCCCTGTATTCCAGCGCTACCCAATATGTGCTCAAAAGTGTAAATCGGACAATTGAATCTGACTCCGATTGCAATGGCGTCTGAAGTACGGGCATCAATCTCAGTAGTCAGACCTTCACTCTCGCAAATCAGTTTGGAATAAAAAATTCCCTCAGACAGATTATAGATCACTACTTCTTTTACATCAATCGAAAAAGCCTGAGCAAAGTTCCGAAAAAGATCGTGTGTTAATGGTCTTGTGGGTGTCATTTTTTCTAGCTCGATAGCAATCGCCTGTGCTTCAAAACCGCCGATGATAATAGGAAGTTGACGTTTACCTCCTGCTTCAGACAATACCAACGCGTAAGCACCTGACTGAGTCTGACTATAGGATAAACCTGCTATTTCAAGCTTAATTTTATTCATTAGAAAGTGACAAAGAAAAGAACCGAAAATGACCGCTCTTTGGGAAATTCAACTTAAAAAAAATTAATTAGCAGACTCTTTGAACTTCTTAACGGCTGCGGTTAATTTAGGTAACACTTCGAATGCATCACCAACAATGCCATAATCAGCAGCTTTGAAGAAGGGTGCCTCAGGATCCGTGTTGATTACAACCATTACTTTGGATCCATTCACACCGGCAAGGTGCTGGATAGCTCCTGAGATTCCGGCTGCAATGTATAAGTTCGGACGGATCGCTACACCTGTTTGTCCAACGTGTTCATGATGAGGTCTCCATCCAATATCAGCTACCGGACGAGAACATGCAGTTGCCGCACCAAGCGCTTTAGCAAGGTCTTCAACAATTCCCCAGTTCTCTGGACCTTTCAATCCGCGCCCAGCAGAAACAACTAATTCAGCTTCAGGAAGCGGAATTTCACCCTCTGGTTTTTTCGTGCTTAACACTTTAACTTTCGCTTCTCCTGCATTTCCAGTGAATTCCTCCACAGCACAATCAGCACCTACGGCTTCAGGTTGAAAACTATTGGGAAGAAGGGAGATGATCTTATTGCTGCTATTAACTTTAACTGATCCAAAAGCTTTTCCGGAAAATACATTCACTTTGATACTTCCATCACCGGAAGGCACATCGATCGCACCTGAAACCAAACCTGCTTTCAAACGAACCGACAATCTAGGAGCAACTGCTTTCGCTGTAAGGTCATGACTAAAAACTACCGTTGACGCTCCAGTTTTTTCCGCTGCACCTGCAATGATACGTGTCAATTGCTGATCATCTTCTCCTTGAAAAGAACGATCAACAAGCACTTTGGATGCACCGTATTTTCCAAGAGAAGCCAAAACACCGGCGTCTGCATTTCCTGAGGTGATGACGGTAACGTCACCGCCTAATTTTTTAGCGTAAGTCACAGCTTCGAAGGCTGATTTTCCAAGGCCGATAGAACTGTTAATATAAACGAGAACAGACATATTTTCTATTTTGTGACGAAAGTCGGGTTATTCTTCTTTTAATCGAGTATGTTAAGTCATTAAATTTAGATGACTTTAGCTTCATTGTGCAACAATGAAACAAGCTCATCCATATTGCTTGGATCGATCATCTTGCAAGCTGATTTTGCAGCAGGCATTGAATAAGCCTGATAAGAAGTAAGTTGATCAACAGCTACTGGAGTAACCACTTGTAAAGGCTTCGTGCGAGCTGCCATGATACCGCGCATATTTGGAATGCGTTGATCGGCCATTCCTTTCGCACAAGAAACCACTGCCGGAAGCGCAACTTCCACCACTTGTATTCCTCCAACAATTTCTCTTTCCAAATTCAGCGTTGGACCATTAACATCAAGTTTGGTAGCCAAAGAAATAAAAGGAAGATCTAATGCCTCAGCAATCATACCACCAACTTGAGAACCATTATAATTAATCGTTTCTTTTCCCGTTAATATAAGGTCGAAACCATTCGATTTGGCATATTCAGCTATTTGAAGAGCTGTATAATAGGCATCCGTTGGATCTGCGTCGATACGAACGGCATCATCTGCGCCAATAGCCAATGCTTTACGTATAACTGCTTCATCAGCTGTGGCTCCAACCGTAATGATCGTTACGGTTCCACCGATTGATTCCTTGATCTCAAGTGCTCGGACTAATGCATACCATTCATCATACGGGTTAACTATGTATTGAACGCCATTTTCGTCAAAGCGCGTATTATTGTCAACGAAAGCAATTTTGGACGTAGTATCTGGAGCTTTACTGATGCAGACAAGTATCTTCATGAATTTTAAATTTTCGAACGCTGCAAATGTAACGAATTATTCTATTTACTTAGAGCACACTTTATCGACATTTCTATACTCTCTAGCGAATATTTGAACTGTATACTCATAGTTAACTGAAGGAGAGTAACATCATTATTGATTTCGAGTTGACGGTTCACCGGCTTCAAGCCTGTCACTGTTTTTCAACGCGAATGCATTCTAGCGGAGTTTAATTGTATTATGAAACGTCGGAAGAACAGTTCACCGAAGTTACCTGTGTCTGTATTTCATCCCTATCCCACAAATCCAGCGGAGTTATCAAAAACGTATTTACCAATACTAGGTCTGTCGTCTAGTCAACGTAGTTTTCTCTAAACTGAATTGACAATTTTTTTGTCAAAAACTATGACCTATATATCAGAACTTCGGCCGTACTTGCTACTTAATCAAGACTTGTTTTTTTAAACCTTCGGAATTCAGGACAATATGCTATGTTTTTTCACTTTAATGTCTATTTTTAACCCCACAATTCTAAAAGCAGTTTCCAGATGAAAACAGTACAGTTTCGTGAAGCCCTGAGAGAAGCCATGTCTGAGGAGATGCGCAGAGATGAAAGCGTATTTCTAATGGGAGAAGAAGTTGCGGAGTACAATGGAGCTTATAAAGTATCGCAAGGAATGCTCGGTGAGTTTGGACCTAAGCGTGTGATCGATACACCTATCGCAGAGCTCGGCTTTGCAGGAATAGCTGTGGGCGCTTCCATGAATGGGTTGAGACCAATTGTAGAATTTATGACCTGGAACTTCGCTATATTAGCTGCTGACCAGATCATTAATAGTGCAGCTAAAATGTTGCAGATGTCTGGCGGACAGTATTCTTGTCCGGTCGTGTTTCGTGGAGGAAACGGAACTGCAGGCCAGTTGGCGGCCACACATTCACAGTCTTTTGAAGCGTTTTATGCGCACGTTCCGGGGTTGAAAGTGATCACACCGTCGAATCCTTATGATGCAAAAGGACTATTGAAAGTCGCAATTCGTGATAATGATCCGGTTGTTTTTCTGGAATCAGAAAAAATGTACGGTGACAAGGGAGAAATTCCGGAAGGAGAATACATCATTCCGATCGGAGTGGCTGATGTGAAAAGAAAAGGAACGGATGTGACAATCGTTACCTTTGGAAAGATCATCAAGGTTGCTCAAGCCGCTGCAGAAGAATTGGAAAAAGAAGGAATTTCTTTGGAGATCATCGATCTTCGTACGATTCGCCCAATTGATTATAAAGCAGTTGTTGAGTCAGTGAAGAAAACAAATCGTTGTGTTGTGGTGGAAGAGTCTTGGCCTTTAGCGTCGATCTCTTCTGAGATCGCATACCATTTGCAGCGCTATGCCTTTGATTACCTCGATGCACCGGTAGAAAGAGTTACACAAACAGATACTCCATTTGCTTTCGCACCGACCCTTATCGATGAAGCGTTGCCAAACGTGGAGCGCATAGCTAGGGCAGTGAAGCGAACAATGTATAGGTAGTTCTTCAACGTAGGGTTTAAGAACATCTCCCAACGGTAAGTTTTCCGACTTTTACCTCCTTTTACTCGATGCTTGTGTGTCGCTTGACACACTCGTCAGATAAAAAGATTTAAGAACTCAAATTCGCGATTCTTCGAATTATCGAATCCTGTATCAACATCCAATTGTGAAAAAAACGCACTTTTTTTTGATAACTCCTTGGTTTATCAGATAAAGTAGCTATCTTTGCACCCCTCAAAGTGTTTTTGGGGTAAATATATATTGTAAAAATTAAGAGTATTTTATGCCAACTATCCAACAATTAGTTCGCAAAGGAAGAACAGCGGTAGTCAAGAAAAGTAAGTCTGCTGCACTTGATTCATGTCCACAGCGTAAAGGAGTTTGTGTAAGGGTTTACACAACTACTCCGAAGAAGCCGAACTCTGCTATGCGTAAAGTAGCGAGGGTACGTTTAACCAATGGTAAAGAGGTGAATGCGTACATCGGTGGAGAAGGTCACAACTTGCAAGAGCACTCTTTGGTGCTTGTAAGAGGTGGAAGGGTTAAAGACCTTCCAGGTGTTCGTTATCACATCGTTCGCGGTGCGGAAGATACAGCAGGTGTTGAGGGAAGATCTCAGCGTCGCTCTAAGTATGGAACAAAAAGACCTAAAGCGAAATAATCAAAAAAAACGTTAAGAGATGAGAAGAAGAAAAGCGAAAAAGATAGCCATTCTCCCGGATCCGAAGTTTAATGACGTTGTGGTAACTAAGTTTGTCAACAACCTTATGTACGACGGTAAAAAGAGTTTGGCATTCAGCATTTTTTATGATGCAATTGAGATCGTAGACAAAAAGATCGAAGACCAGGAAGGTCTGGAAGTGTGGAGAAAAGCATTGGAAAATGTGACTCCTAGTGTCGAGGTACGTAGCCGACGTGTTGGTGGAGCAACGTTCCAGATCCCAACACCGGTTCGTGAGGAAAGAAAATCTTCCCTTGCCATGAAATGGTTAATCGGTTACTCTCGTAAGCGCAATGAAAAAACAATGGCGCAGAGGCTTGCTTCTGAGATTATTGCTGCTTCTAAAGAAGAAGGTGCTGCCTACAAGAAGAAGGAAGATACATTAAGAATGGCTGAGGCTAACAAAGCGTTCTCACATTTTAGATTCTAATTACAATGGCAAGAGATCTTAGATTTACTCGTAATATCGGTATCGCTGCGCACATCGACGCCGGAAAAACTACCACTACAGAGCGTATCCTATACTACTCTGGTGTGAATCACAAAATTGGTGAGGTACATGAAGGTGGAGCTACTATGGACTGGATGGAACAGGAACAGGAGCGTGGGATTACCATTACTTCCGCTGCGACAACCGTAAATTGGAACTACCGTGGACAGAAATACCACATTAACATCATCGATACCCCGGGACACGTTGATTTTACCGTAGAGGTGAATCGTTCACTTCGTGTATTGGATGGGTTGGTGTTCCTATTCTCGGCGGTTGATGGTGTGGAGCCTCAGTCAGAAACTAACTGGCGTTTGGCAAACAACTATAACGTACCTCGTATTGGTTTCGTAAACAAAATGGACCGCCAGGGTGCTGATTTCCTTGCAGTATGTAAGCAAGTAAAGGAAATGTTGGGAAGCCACGCGCTTCCTTTGCAGATCAACATCGGTGACGAGGATAACTTCAAAGGAGTAGTTGATTTGATCAACTGGAGAGGTATCGTTTGGAATGATGCTGATCAGGGAATGACTTTCCAGGAAGTTGAAATTCCTGCTGACATTATTGATGATGCTCGTCAGTTAAGAAGCGAATTGCTTGAGGCAGTTGCTGAATTCGACGAAACATTGATGGAGAAATTCTTCGAAGATGAGAATTCATTGACAGAAAGAGAAATTCTGAATGCATTGCGTGAGGCAACTATCTCGGGTAAAGTTGTTCCTATGATGTGTGGTTCATCATTCAAGAATAAGGGAGTTCAGGCAATGCTTGATATGGTAATGGAAATTCTTCCCTCACCTTTGGATATTGAAGCTATCACAGGTACAAATCCTAAAACAGATGAAGAGGTTACACGTAAGCCTTCGTATGACGAGCCTTTCGCAGGTTTGGCATTCAAGATCGCGACGGATCCATTTGTTGGTCGTTTGTGCTTCACACGTGCCTATTCAGGTAAATTGCCTGCAGGTTCATATGTGCTGAATACACGTACAAATAACAAAGAGCGTATTTCTCGTATCTTCCAGATGCATGCGAACAAGCAAAATCAGATTGATGAGCTTGGTGCAGGAGATATCGGCGCCTTGGTAGGTTTCAAGGATATCCGCACAGGAGATACATTGTGTGCTGAGAATGCACCAATCGTTTTGGAATCAATGAAATTCCCTGATCCGGTAATTGGAATTGCTATCGAGCCGAAAACGCAGGCAGATCAGGATAAATTGGGAGTTGGACTTTCCAAACTTGCTGAAGAGGATCCAACGTTCCGTGTGAATACAGACGAAGAAACAGGACAAACAATCATCTCAGGAATGGGTGAGCTTCACTTGGAGATCATTGTTGACCGTTTGAAGCGTGAGTTTAAAGTGGAAGTAAATCAGGGGGCTCCTCAGGTTTCTTACCGTGAAAACATCACTGCTGAAGTAAATCACAGAGAAGTCTACAAGAAACAGTCTGGTGGTCGTGGCAAATTCGCGGATATCGTTGTTAAAATCTCTCCACAGACAGATGCTGAAAAAACAGGACTTGAGTTCGTTAACAGCATCAAGGGTGGTAACATTCCACGTGAATTCATCCCTTCAGTAGAGAAAGGTTTCAAAGAATCCATGAAGAATGGTGTAATGGCCGGTTTCCAGGTAGATGCAATGAAAGTTGAATTACTTGATGGTTCATTCCACGCAGTCGATTCAGATTCATTGTCTTTCGAATTGTGTGCGAAGATGGCATACAGAACAGCATTGAAAAATGCACGTCCTGTTTTGCTTGAGCCGATCATGAAAATGGAAGTAGTAACCCCTGAAGAGAATATGGGTGATATCGTTGGTGACTTGAACCGTCGTCGTGGTGTGATCCGTGGAATGGATGACAGAGCTGGATCAAAAGTGGTTAAAGCTGACGTTCCGCTTTCAGAAATGTTTGGTTATGTAACACAACTTCGCACCCTTTCTTCTGGTCGCGCAAGCTCCTCTATGGAGTTCTCGCATTATGCGGAGGCACCGAAGAACGTTGCAGACGATGTAGTAGCGAAAGCAAGTGGAAAAGTTACAGCTTAAAAAATTTGGATATGAGTCAGAAAATCAGAATTAAATTGAAATCATACGATCATAACCTCGTTGACAAATCAGCTGAGAAGATCGTAAAAACGGTAAAATCTACCGGTGCTGTCGTAAGTGGACCTATTCCGCTTCCTACACACAAACGTATCTATACTGTATTGAAATCACCACACGTAAATAAAAAAGCGCGTGAGCAGTTCGAATTGGCTTCGTACAAGCGTTTGCTTGATATTTACAGTTCGTCTTCAAAAACGGTAGATGCACTTATGAAGTTAGAGCTTCCTAGTGGAGTTGACGTTGAAATCAAAGTTTAATAATTAAATAGTTAAGTATGCCAGGAATTATTGGTAGAAAAGTCGGAATGACTAGCGTCTACAGTGCCGAGGGCAAGGCTATGCCATGCACAGTAATAGAAGCTGGTCCTTGTGTGGTCACACAGATCAAAACACAAGACAGAGATGGTTACGAGGCTACTCAGCTGGGATTCGGTGATCGTAAAGATAAGAACACACCGAACGCACTGAAGGGTCACTTTAAGAAAGCCAACACCACTCCAAAAGCGAAATTGGTGGAATTTAAAGGGTTCGATAACCTCAATCTCGGTGATATCGTTGATGTAAACATCTTCGAGGAAGGTGAATACGTGAGCGTAGTGGGTACTTCAAAAGGTAAAGGTTTCCAGGGAGTTGTAAGACGTCATGGTTTTGGCGGTGTTGGTCAGTCCACACACGGTCAGCACAACCGTCTTCGTGCTCCGGGTTCGATCGGTGCTTGTTCCTACCCTGCACGTGTATTCAAAGGAATGCGCATGGCAGGACAAATGGGTAACAAAAGCGTGGTTCAGGAAAACCTTGAAGTATTGAAGGTATTGGCTGACAAGAATTTGATAGTGGTGAAGGGATCAATTCCTGGATCTAAAGGTGCAACCGTTTCAATTTTGAAGTGATGGAAGTAAAAGTATTTGATGCAAAGGGAAAAGCTACTTCGAAAAAGGTAACGCTTTCAGATACGGTTTTCGGTATCGAACCGAACGACCATGCGATCTATCTTGATGTGAAACAGCATTTGGCAAATCGCCGTCAGGGCACGCACAAAGCAAAGGAGCGTAACGAGATTGCTGGATCAACCAAGAAACTTAAAAAACAAAAAGGTACAGGTGGTGCTCGTGCAGGTAGCGCGAAGTCTGGTACACGTGTAGGAGGAGGACGTATTTTCGGTCCAAGACCACGTAACTACCACTTTAAACTGAATGTAAAGTTGAAGAGACTGGCTCGTAAGTCAGCTTTCTCATACAAAGCGAAGAACGATGGAATCCTTGTATTGGAAGATTTGAACTTCGACGCTGCAAAAACAAAAGATTTCGTTGCATTGGTTTCTGCTTTGAAACTGGAAAACGAAAAGATTCTTTTGGTACTTGGTTCAAAGAACGACAATGTTTATTTGTCTTCTCGTAACCTTGGAAGAGTTAAAGTCGTAACTGCTGATTCTGTTAACACATACGATGTGTTGAATGCGAAGAAAGTTGTGATGGCTGAAAGTTCATTGGAAGTAATTGAAAAGATTCTAAACTAAGAAGTTGATGAAGACAATTATCAAAAAGCCGATCATCACTGAAAAGGCTACCGTAACGAGTGAAAAATTTAACCGTTTCACTTTTGCGGTAGACCGATCAGCGAATAAGATCGAGATCAAAAAAGCTGTCGAGAAAATGTACGGTGTTAGCGTTACTGACGTTCGTACATTGAATTATGGCGGTGGAAAATCCTCTGTTAAATACACTAACAAAGGTATCGTTGAGCAACCGAGCAAACAATGGAAGAAAGCTGTTGTTACAGTTGCTGCAGGAGAAACGATTGATTTATTTAATAATTTTTAAGCAGTTAACAAATGAGTCTTAAAAAATTCAAGCCTATCACTCCAGGGCAAAGACACAAGATCAACAGTGATTATTCTGAGATCACAACGAATACTCCTGAGAAGAGTCTCGTTGCTAGCAAGAAGAAATCTGGTGGTCGTAACAACGACGGTAGAATGACGATGCGCTATATTGGTGGTGGTCACAAACAAAAATACCGTATCGTTGATTTCAAAAGGGACAAGCATGATGTTCCTGCAACCGTAAAATCAATCGAGTACGATCCAAATCGCACAGCACACATCGCTTTGTTGTATTATGCGGATGGAGAGAAAAGATATATCATCGCTCCGAACGGATTGAAAGTAGGTGATGAGGTTGTAGCAGGAAAGACTGCTGCTCCGAATGTGGGTAATGCACTTTATTTAAGTGATGTTCCACTAGGTACAGTAATTTATAACATTGAACTAAAACCTGGGAAAGGTGGTGCTATTGCTCGTGGAGCTGGTACCTATGCGCAATTGAACGCTCGCGATGGTCGTTATGCGATCGTGAAGATGCCTTCTGGAGAAACCAGAATGATCCTTACGACATGTATGGCTACGATCGGTTCTGTTTCGAATGCTGAACACAACCTGGTTGTTTCCGGTAAGGCTGGTCGTTCACGTTGGTTGGGTCGTCGTCCACGCGTTCGAGGTGTGGTAATGAACCCGGTAGATCACCCAATGGGTGGTGGTGAAGGACGTAACGCCGGAGGTCACCCACGCTCACGTAACGGTATGCCGGCTAAAGGCTTCAAGACTCGTGACAAGAAGAAATATTCAGATAAGTTCATCATCGAAAGAAGAAAAAAATAAGTAGGATATGAGTCGTTCATTAAAAAAACCACCTTTCGTACACTATAAGTTGATGAAACGCGTGGATGATGCACAAGCTTCAGGTAGCAAATCAGTAATCAAAACTTGGTCAAGAGCGTCTACGATCACCCCTGACTTTGTAGGGTTGACATTCGCTGTGCACAACGGGAATAAGTTCATTCCGGTATTCGTTACCGAGAACATGGTAGGTCACAAATTGGGAGAATTCTCTCCAACGCGTAACTTCCGTGGTCATGCCGGAAATAAAAAAGATAAGAAAAGATAAATAGCAAAGTCATGGGTGCTAGAAAACGATTAAGAGCTGAGGAAATAAAAGCGACGAAAAGTACGACTGCATTTGCACGTCTGAACGATTCGCCGATCGCTCCGAGAAAGATGAGATTAGTTGCAGATCTTGTAAGGGGAGTAGAAGTAAATAAAGCTCTGAACATATTGCAACACAACGCTAAAAATGCGTCTACGAGTTTGGAAAAACTCCTTCGTTCAGCTATTGCTAACTGGGAGCAGAAGAACGAAGGAAAAAGCATTGAAGAGGAAAAATTGATCGTACGTTCCATCGAAGTTGGTGGAGGGGCGATGTTGAAGAGAATTCAGGCTGCACCTCAAGGTAGAGCACACCGCGTAAGAAAAAGATCTAATCACGTGACCATCATAGTTGATGGAGCTAAATAAGGTAGGATAAAATGGGACAAAAAACGAATCCAATTGGTAATAGATTAGGTTTCATCCATGGATGGGAATCTAACTGGTATGGTGGAGAGCGATACAAGGATAAAATCGTTGAAGACGATCAGATCCGTAAGTATCTGAATGCTCGTTTATCCAGAGCGAGTATCGCGAAGATCATTATCGAGCGTACGCTTAAACTTGTTACAGTGACGATCAATACAGCACGTCCGGGAGTGATCATCGGTAAAGGTGGTCAGGAAGTGGACAAGTTGAAAGAAGAGTTGAAAAAATTGACGAAAAAAGAAATCCAGATCAACATTTTCGAGGTAAAACGTCCTGAATTGGATGCTCGATTGGTTGCAGATGGGATTGCCCGCCAGTTAGAGGCGCGTATCTCTTTCCGTAGAGCCATTAAAATGGCTATTGCGAGCACAATGCGCATGGGAGCTGAAGGAATCAAAGTTAAGATCTCCGGACGTTTGAATGGTGCAGAGATGGCTCGTACAGAGATGTACAAGGATGGACGTACTCCGTTACATACGTTTAGAGCTGACATCGATTATGCGGTTTCCGAAGCACATACTACGTATGGTCGTTTGGGTATCAAGGTGTGGATATGCAAAGGTGAAGTTTACGGAAAACGCGATCTTTCTCCTAACGTTGGGATGTCAGCGTCTGGCGCTAAGTCAGGAGGTGCTCCGGGCGGAGCTCCACGCAAACCAATGGGTGCTAAAAGAAAGAAAAAGTAATTGACAGTAAAATTTAGTAGAAAATGTTACAGCCAAAAAGAACCAAATTTAGAAGAGTTCAGAAAGGACGAAACAGAGGTGAAGCTCAACGTGGTAGCACCATTGCTTTCGGTTCTTTTGGACTGAAAACTTTGGAGCCAGGATGGATCACATCACGCCAGATCGAAGCATCACGTATCGCAGTAACCCGATACATGAAACGTGAAGGAAAAGTGTGGATCCGTATCTTCCCTGACAAGCCGGTTACCTCTAAACCAGCTGAAGTAAGGATGGGTAAAGGTAAAGGAGCTCCAAGTCACTGGGTAGCGGTAGTGAAACCGGGTCGCATTATGTTTGAGGCAGACGGTGTACCATATGAGACAGCCAAAGAAGCAATGCGGCTGGCAGCTCAGAAGTTACCGGTGAAATGTAAGTTCATTGTTCGCAATGACTATGTAATACCTGGAAAATAAGAAAAAGATGAAGCAGCAAGAAATCACAAAACTTTCAGTGGAAGACGTGAAAAAGAAGATCGCGGATTTTTCTGAGCAGCTGATAAAAATGAAGCTGACGCACCGTGTGGCTCCGATCGAAAATCCGATCCAAATCCGCAAGGTGAGAAAAACGATCGCACGTTTGCAAACTGAATTGACAAAACGTGAAACGCAGGCTTAGTTGCTTGTTAAACATTGAAATGAGCTTGAAATGGAAAAGCGTAATTTAAGAAAAGAACGAATTGGGGTAGTAACCAGCGATAAGATGCAAAAATCGATCGTGGTTGCTGTGGAACGTAAAGTGAAACACCCAAAGTATGGTAAGTTCGTAAAGAAAACCACCAAATTCGTTGCACATGATGAGAACAACGACTGTAATATCGGTGATACTGTAAAGATCATGGAGACACGTCCGTTGAGCAAATCTAAGAACTGGAGATTGGTGGAGATTATTGAAAGAGCTAAATAATTTTTAGTAATGATACAAACAGAATCAAGACTTGCAGTAGCTGATAACTCCGGAGCGAAGGAAGTATTGGTGATCCGTGTACTCGGAGGAACCAAGCGTCGTTATGCTTCAGTTGGAGACAAAATCGTTGTTGCTGTGAAGAGCGCAATGCCCTCTGGTGCCGTTAAAAAGGGTTCGGTAGCCAAGGCGGTAGTCGTAAGAACAAGAAAAGAGGTACGTCGTGCCGATGGTTCTTACATTCGTTTCGATGATAACGCATGTGTTATCTTGAATCAGGCGGGGGAAATGAGAGGAACCCGTATTTTCGGACCAGTTGCTCGTGAGCTGCGTGAAAACAACTATATGAAAGTTGTTTCATTAGCTCCTGAGGTACTTTAATAAATGGAAGTCATGCAACAGAAATTACACATTAAAGTAGGCGACACGGTGAAAGTAATTACAGGTGAAGCAAAAGGTCAGGAAGGAAAAGTCCTTACAATCGACCGTAAAAAAATGCGTGCAATAGTGGAAGGCGTGAATATCGTTAAGAAACACGCGAAGCCAAGTGCAGCAGACCCTCAGGGAGGAATTGTGGAGAAAGAAGGAAGTATCCACGTTTCTAACCTCATGATCGTATCCAAAGGTCAGGCTACCCGTATCG
>JBIITO010000060.1:0-14044 GCA_044340465.1 Crocinitomicaceae bacterium
TTGCAGGCAATAAATGTTTGACAGAGCAACGCGACTGTGAAGAATATCTCCTACGATCACTACTTTTTTTCCTTCAACAGAACCAAGACGTTCACGGATCGAAAAAGCATCCAAGAGGGCCTGGGTAGGGTGTTCGTGTGTCCCATCGCCCGCATTTACCACTTTTGCCGAAATACGTTCTGAAAGAAACTTCGCTGCACCCGGATTGGGATGACGCATGACCACCATATCCACCTTCATGGAAAGGATATTGTTCACTGTATCGATGAGTGTTTCACCCTTTTTCACTGAACTTCCGGAAGCTGAAAAATTAATCACATCCGCAGAAAGTCTTTTTTCCGCCAGTTCAAAGGAAAGTTTAGTGCGCGTAGAATTTTCAAAAAAGAGGTTGGCAATAGTAATATCACGAAGCGACGGCACTTTTTTGATAGGACGATTTATCACCTCCTTGAAGCTATCAGCCGTTTTAAAGATCAATTCAATATCCTGACGAGTCAGGTCCTTGATCCCAGTCAAATGTTCTACGCTCAAATTATCCATTAGCCTCCGGTGTAAACAAAACAACTTTATCCTCTCCTTCGATCTCCTTCCACTCTACTGAAACACGCTCGCTGGAAAGTGTATCCACTGACTTTCCCACGTAATCTGCCTGAATAGGTAAATCCCGATTAAAACGACGATCGATCAATGCGAGTAACTCAACTTTTTTTGGCCTTCCGAAAGCGAGTAAAGCATCCAAACCTGAGCGTATCGTACGACCTGTAAACAGCACATCATCAATCAGTACCACTTGCTTTCCTTCGATCACAAAATCAATATTTGTAGCACTCGGAATGATCGGGCGTTCCCTTCTTCTGAAATCATCACGATAAAATGTGATATCCAAATTTCCACAAACGACGGTCGTGCCTAGAATGGATTCCAGTTGTGATTTTAAACGTGCCAACACATTTACACCTCTGGGCTGAAGTCCAATCAGTACCGTATCCGAAAAATCGTGGTGACGTTCAATTAATTGATAGCAAAGTCGGTTAAGTGTGAGTTCAAAATGCCTACTATTGAGGATGACCTGCTTTTCCATTAGAACAAATATAGAGGGAATCATTGACCTTCCTGATGCCTGCGTCAATTATTTTTCCCGATGTTTTTCACATTTTGATCAGCCTCCCTTGCGTTTTACTCCGTAACCTTCTTTTGTGAGTAAATCATAGATCTTGTCCCGAAAATTTCCCTGAATAAGGATCTCGCCGTCCTTAACCGAACCACCCACACCACATTTACTCTTCAACAATTTACCAAGTTCTTTCAGGTCATCTTCAGTACCGACAAAACCTTCAACAAGTGTGACTTCTTTTCCGGCTCGCTGTTTACGATCGATTGACACATAGAGTTTTTGTTGTCCATTAGGAAGTGTTTCGACTTGTTCTTCTGAATCAAATTCGTAATGAAAATCCGGATTTGTAGAATAAACTACATTCAACCGCTCTTTTTTCTTTGCCATTAGTTCTTTTCAATTATTGACGCACGAATGTCATCCGAAAGTACTCCGTCGGGATGCTTCCCGAATGCAGAGCGAATTCCTTTGGGTGACCTTATATCAAAAATAAACAATTTCTTTCCTGCATCCTTGATCTTCTTCACCTGCTCTTTGGTAATCAAGCTATTTCGAATCATAAAACCATCTGCAGCATCAGCCGTTTGAGAAATCCCATCGGCCATTTCTAGCTGAAATAAAACGCTAAACCCTGCCTGTTTCAGTGGATCGATCCATTGCTCGTAGTTGGTAATAACAAATATTCTATCGGGATTCAATTGTAGTGTAGTTAAACGAGCAACCATTGTATCGACCGAAACAAACTTGGAAGTACAACTATTCAGATGCCGGAGATCAAAAAATATGTTTTTTCCCTGGAATGATTCGATCGGAATGTCCGCTAAACGGCAAAGCGACTCTTTATGAAAAGAACTATATGTCAATTGCGACAATTGGTTGTTGATCATATCGGCAATGCACCCTACACCATTTGTTTCAGTGTCAAGCGTGGCATCGTGATACAACCATAATTCTTCATCCTTAGAAAGCTGTACGTCTATCTCCACACCATCACAACCCATCATTGAACAAGCCAATTCCACAGCTTCGCGACTATTATCGTGGTAGATTGAATTCGGAATATTCAATCCCATCCCTGCATGCGAAATAAGAAGTACAGCATGAATATCCTGCTTTTTAAAGCACCCGGCCAAAAGCATTAAAGCTCCTGTGACGCTAACGAATGTTCTTAACCAAGCCAATCGAACCATAATATCCGAGAGTTCCAATAGTTTGAAATGTATTGGATGATTGAACTCTAAATCTTTCCGTCATCCAACCAACCATGATCTCATTTAGCAATTTCCAATTTCCACCCCATAAGAATCGATAACCTAAATAAGATTCCGTCCATGAATGTACCGAATTGTGCTTACGGGATAATCTCAAGGCACTTTGACTGATCATCACTAATGGTTCTAATGCTAATTTATCCTTTCCAAATCGATAGCCAAATCCGATGCTTGCTCTAGGAAATACTCGTTGTTGGAAGAAAGTACGGTTGATTCCTACTTCCGTTGAACCAAAAAATACTAACCTATTCTTGTAATAAGCAAGCTCAGGTCCGACAAAAAAATCGAGTTTCGTAATAGCTATTTTCAAAGCAAACCGTAGTGATGAATCTCGTTCGACCTCCTGAGCAGAAGTTCTTAGGGGCAAAGATAAAAGACAGAAAATAAACAACCTCATCAGCTGCGAAAATACCTAAATTGATTAGAGCTTCGGGCATTTTTTACAATGAACACCTTTCTTTTTGAACTTCTTACAGCAGGATTTCTTTTTCGATAGCTCACAGGAGCAACAATCCATTAGACAAACCGGTAGGTGCTGTTCTGTTCTAATAATAGAAAGTTTCATTTATTTAGACTAATTCCAAACAAAGTTAAAGCAGATTTTTTAAATCGACAAGAATATTTTTATGTCAGAATGAACTGTGCCTCTCTGAATGTGTTTGCATGTGCCTCCACAATATCTTTTATATTCGGACTGTAGCCTCCACCCATTGAGCAAACGACAGGCACATTCAATTGACGGACCAATTCAAACACAATCCTATCCCTTTTTCGACAACCATTGAGCGTTAGGCCCAGTTTACCTAATTTATCGCTTTCAATAACATCGACTCCGCATTGATAGAAAATAAAATCGGGCTGAAATTGTTTCAGAATGTGATCTAACGATGATTGCAATAGGTAATGATAGGTTCGATCCGCAATACCATCTTCTAACTCAACATCCATATTAGAATGTTCTTTTTTTAAAGGGTAATTATTCTTTCCATGCATACTGAAAGTAAAAACCCTATCTTCCTCCTTAAAAATAGATGCAGTTCCATTTCCCTGATGCACATCAAGATCCACGATAAGAATATTCCTAATCTTGGTTTCTCGAAGTAACCAACTCGCGGCAATAGCTTGATCATTTAATAAGCAGAATCCCTCTCCACGATCTGCATAAGCATGATGAGTGCCTCCTGCTGTGTTCAATGCAATTCTATCTTCCAAAGCAAATTCTGCACATTTCCTTGTTCCTTCCATGATCATTGACTCCCTATCGATAAGCGCAGTATTATGAGGAAAACCAGAAACACGTTGTTCTTTATCCGTTAATTGCAACGCAAAAAGTCGATCCAGATAATTTTCTTCATGAACTGAAATGAGCATGTCTCTCTGGATTTTTTCCGGACTGAACAGATGCTCCACTTCAATGGTGCCCTCATGAATCAACTGACGAGGCAACAGATCATACTTTTCCATGGGAAAACGATGTCCTTCAGGCAAATCCTGAACATATTCTTTCCGGAAAGCAATTTTCATTTTGACAATACAAAAAGATCTACGACCTGCTCAATTTAACTTCAACATAGAAGGATGATCTGTTGTTTAATACAGTCGTAATGTTGTAATTTAATCTGTATTGAGATTTCATGATCATCGTAAGAAATCCAAGTCCTGCCCCCCCTTTTTTAGACAGTGGATCTTTCGATAAAATATCGAGATACATCCGCTTTAGTTGCTCTGTATCCAAACTATTAATTCGATCGAGATAAACAGAAAGTAATTTGATTTCTTCTACCTCAACTAGATTCCCGAAAATAATTTTTACATCCTTATTATTCCTGGAAACGATCACAAATGAAGATTGACGACCTTCCTCATCGAGAGCACCGTGTCGGTAGACATTCTGAAGACCTTCGATAAGTATAGAAAATGTACGCTTTACGGTCTTTTTGATCTCGCCGCCTGAGATCATAAGTTCTTCTACTGAGGAAGCGATGCTATTTATTAGATCCTGAGAAAAAGTACCAAAATGACTCAGCAATACAATACTTCCCTCCTCTTCATGAGAAGTTAGCAGATCATTATAAGTTTGCTTCAAAGCGAGTTCCACCGTATGTTAGTTATTCATTAGTTCTATCTTTGGATAGACGATCATTAACTTAACAATGTCAAGTTTCTGGATTATTCTACGTTCTCACCAATGGTTAAGGTTACGTTAATTGAACGCATGTCAAAAATATGTAAGTTTAGCATGTTAATTTTCCAAAATTCGAATAAGTATTTCTCCGAATAAAACAAATATAGTTTTCACTGTCTTGGATTAATCATTTTTAAAACTATGCTTGCTACCGCAGGACATACCTCTGAATTTCTTGCAGTCAAATTTAGAATCTGAATCATGTTTTTCCGGTTTGTATGAGGATATTCTGAGCAAGCCAAAGGTCGAAATTCGTAGATTGTACAAGTGTTATCCGAAGGCTCTAGAAAGACGCACGGAGAATGCTGTAAGACATAGTCGCCATCCTCATCCAATTTTAAATACTGTTTTATGAAATTGACTTCCTTCAATTTCAGCTGTTTTGAAATTCGCCGTATATCGACGTCGCGAAAAATTGGAGAGGTGGTCTTGCAGCAATTGGCACAAGTTAGACAATTATTTTTCTGAAAAAAATCATCATGACCGGAATGAAAAGTTTCGTCAACATCCTTTGCCTTAAGTTTCTTGAGCTTTGCGAACTGTTTTTTAATTCTTTCTCGCTCCAATTTCGCTTTTTCGATAAGTTGAAGATGTTGTGTATTCATCTGTTAATCTATTTAAATGATTCAAGGTATCTTTTTTATATTTACCGCTAAAGTACTCAGTACATGGAAAAATTCGATCTCGTTGTATTAGGTGGTGGTCCTGCAGGATATGCTGCTGCGATGAGAGGAATCGATTTTGGAAAACGCGTTTGCCTGATAGAGAAAAACAAGGTCGGCGGAGCTGGCGTTTACAATGGTGCTCTATCTTCAAAAACGCTTTGGGAAGTCGCAAATAAAGTTTCCTCTATCAATGAAACCATCGTATCAACGGGAAGAACTCCCTACGAAATTCCCTGGTCTGATGTAAAGAAAATTCTTGCAGAGGCAATTTTCGAGAGAAAATTTCAGTATTCCTGTCACATAAAACTTTTACAGACCGAATCCATGAATCAACTGCTCCAATATGAGCGGGGGCACGGAAAACTGATCTCAAGAAATGAGATCGAGATCGATCATGAAGGCGAAAAAAAGATTCTTTGGGGAGATCACATTATATTGGCAACGGGTAGTAGACCAAGAAAAGTACCGAATATTGAGGTAGATGAACGAATAATATTGACCTCTGATGGAATCGATGCCATTTCAGATTATCCGAAAAGTTTGGTTATTGTAGGTGCTGGTGTTATTGGTTGTGAGTACGCCACGATCTTCTCTAATTTTGGTAAAACCAAAGTGTATATTATAGACCGTCAAGAACGTATTCTTCCTTTTGAGGATGCAGACATTTCAAGACTAGTGGCAGGAAACCTGACAAGTAAAGGTGTTACCATTCATTCAAATGCTCAATTGGAGCGGCTTGAGACCATTGGTGGTGAAGTGGAATACGAACTTTCATATCCAGATGGAAAACGAGAAATTATTCGCGTTGAAAAGGCACTACTCTCAATAGGTCGAATTCCTAATACAGAAGGAATCGGAATGGAGGAAGCGGGAGTAGAAATGTCGAAACGCGGGATTCATATCGGAGATGATGATACACAAACAAATATTCCTAACATCTATGCTGTCGGGGATGTTTCAGGTAGGATAGCTTTAGTTAATATGGGTGAAATCGAAGCGCGTCATGCCGTTGAAAAGATCTTTGGAAGCAAAACGGAACGTCTTTCCTACGACAACATTTGTACGATCATGTTCTTAAATCCCGAAGTTGCAGCCGTTGGTTTGAACGAGCAACAATGCGTTGAAAAGAATATCCCTGTCAAAGTGGTAAAAGTAGATTTTTCTCTCATTACCCGGGCAATAGCAATGCGTAAAACACAAGGATTCTTTAAGATCATTGTAACTAACGATGACGAAATGCACATTCTCGGTATGCGAGCAGTAGGTGAACACGCATCCACAGCTATTCAGGCTGTTGGACTTTTAATTGAACTTAATATGCCTATCAAAGTTCTGTCGGAATTGATACATCCACATCCGTCTATCGTTGAAGGTATACAGGAGTGTGTTCGGATGCTATTAAACAGATCTATTTTCAAGTCATCTGTATTCAAAGATAAACTTGCTTGTTATTCATTGGTTGAGGGCGTTAAAACGCCGTTGGAACGATTATAAAAATGTTAGTTATGGGAAGCGAAAGCCTCCCACAACTTAAAACAAGTCATTAAACTCATTTAAGTACGCCAAGTAATCTTAGCAAGAGAATTATAATAATGACTAAAATCACAATTCTAAGTATCCAGGACAACAACCCTCCCAATAAGGCATCCAGAACAATAAACAACAAGAGCAAAAGGATCACCAAAAGAATAACCCCTAATAAATTGCCAAGCTGACCGTTATTTCTCGGAGTTTTCACCTTACTAAAAGAATTCTTGATTATTTTCGACTGAGACTGAGCCATCTTTTTGATCGGATGAATGGCTTGATCAAATGAACCTTGATTTATCCCATGAATAAAGGAAATTTCATTTTCATTTTTAACCGATTCACTTTTAGCCGAAATATTTCTTTCATCAGAAGATACATTGAACTTTACCTCTACTAAAGTTGGCTCGGGATTCTGACCTTTAATTTGATCTGACGAATTTTGAAGATATGATTGATCAGATTCAATCAATTCGTTTTTACCTTTCGAAGCTGACTCTGAAGATGAACTACCTCTATTCCAATAAAAACCTTTGTTATACTTCCTTTTTTGAAAGATACCTCCACCAACTACTTGGTTAGAACTTGCGCAAGAAGATAAGATCAACACTGCTCCTGCAAATAGTCCTAATAATGATTTGATTTTCATTATTTGATTATTTATGGTTTATAAATGGTTTAATTATTTTCCTTTTAATTCCATTGCTTTCAATGTATTGATCATTAACGAAGCAATAGTCATTGGCCCCACCCCACCGGGAACGGGTGTAATATAAGAACATTTCGGAGCAACACTCTCAAAATCCACATCACCCCTCAAGCGCCAGCCGCGAGCTCGTGTGGCGTCTTCTAATCTGGTTGTACCCACATCTATAATCACGGCACCTTCTTTGACCATGTCAGCGGTAACAAAACCTGGCTGACCTATGGCTGCAATGAGAATATCTGCGTTCAAACAAGTTTCTTTCAAGTTCTTTGTTCGACTATGCGCTAGAGTAACAGTACAATTACCCGGATTGGCATTTCTTCCGAGCATAATACTTAACGGTGTACCAACAATATTACTTCGGCCTATGATTACACAATTCTTACCCTCTGTTTCAATATTATTTCTTTTAAGTAACTCGAGTATACCCGCGGGCGTTGCCGGAAGAAAACCCGGGAGGTTCAGCACCATATTCCCAAGGTTTACAGGATGGAAACCATCGACATCCTTCTTCGGATCGATTGCCTGAGTGATCCTCATCTCATCAATGTGCGGAGGCAATGGAAGTTGAACGATAAATCCGTCAATACTCTTGTCCTCATTGAGTGCATGAACTTTTGCCAATAAGATTTCTTCAGGCACGGAATCATCGTAGCGAATAAGGGTACTCTCAAAGCCAATTTGATCACACGCCTTTACTTTGGCGCCGACATACGTTAACGATCCACCGTCATTTCCGACCAAAATAGCGGCCAAATGCGGTATTTTCTTGCCATTTCGTTTACGTTCCTGAACAATATCGGACAACTCCTTTCGAATTTCCTCAGCTGTATGCTTTCCATCAAGCAATTGCATTTCTGTTAATTTTAGGGTCAAAGATATAGCGCTCGAAAAGAGTGGAACATATTCGTTAAAAAGTTTTGAAAACTTGAAAAGAATTTAACTTTGCTTCATGAAACAAATTTTTCTTTCTTCTGGGTTCATTCTTACACTGTTCCTTGCTTATTCTCAAATGATTGAAGGAACAGAGATTGGTATTGACGGATCACTAAGTGGATCTAACCTCGGTGGAGCAGGCGGTTGCGGGATAAAATTCGGTTTAAAAACATCGGAGAATTTCATTTTCGGCCCCTCCATCCGATTCAACCGGTCATGGTTCTCATTCAACGGAAATACGGAAACCAACCGTTTTACGAACTGGGGAGGTGGATTTTTTGCACACTGGCGGTATCAAAATGTAGTTTTCGGAGGAGTCGAAGCAGAAATAATCCAGAACAGAAACATCTTTGTTGATGCAAACGCGCTCTTCAAAAAAGTTATTCCAAGTGTGTTTATTTGCGGAGGATTCTCCAAAGAGTTCAACGGGTTTGTTCGCCTAAATTTTGGATTATACTATGACCTTATCAATAGTTTGAACAGCCCCTACCGAAATGCTTACTTGATTACCATTAAGGATTCGCAAACCGGCCAGATCGTCAGACGCTTACCGATGATCTACCGAATTACCTTCTTTTTTCCCTTACCTCATAAAAAGAAAGAGGTTCCATCCGATGATGAAACCTCTGACGAGGAATAATTTCTGAATCAATTATTGCTGAGGTATTCCCATTTTCGGTTCCGGCTTCACAAATGATCCTTCTTTCGCATAGTCAACTAATTCAATAAGGAAACATAGTGATTCTCGTCCCATCTGTTCTCCGTAAGCTAATTCCCAAGGAATGTATACACGATACTTGCCACCCTTTTTCATTTTCGGCACAATGTAAGTCCAGCCAGGGATAACACCTCCATTCAACTTTAACGCAACCGGATCCTTCGAACCTGTTTGTAATTTCATTGCGTAGGAACTTTGAACGGTATCACCAACTGCTGAAGTCAATATATATTCTACCTTTACATCATCTGTCGCCGAAGGACTTCCTCCTGTTCCTTCTTGAACTACCTGCATTACAATACCATTTTCAAATACTTGAGCTCCTTTTATCTTACGTGCTTTTGCCATCATATCCTTTCCGTTCTTTTCGTTCAGGGTTTTGAGGAAATTCTGTACAGTTAGTTGTTTTTGAGCATCTGAAAGTAGGGTATCTTTTTTCAAGAGTCCGTGACGGAAACCGATTGTCGCCATTTTCAGGTCTATACTTTTTAGTCCATCCATTTTGACAATATCCTTATAAAAGGAGTATCCGGTCAATTTACCCAAACACTGCGCTCCCTCCTTCGCATAGGTCGAATCGAAATCCTGAAAATTGGGACCGAAAAGCTTCTTAAGTGTATTCTCACAATCAGAAGGTTTAATTCCGTTAAGATTCAGCGCAAATCCTATAGCTACTTCCTCCAGATCCAATCGGTCAATGTTGGGATCAGGAGTTCCCACAATCGTCTTTGCATTCATTGCTCCTAAGACATATGAAAGTGTGTCTTTCGAAGTTTTTAATTCTACTTTTTCTTCTGAAGTCTTTTCATTACGAGCACAAGCAGAAAGAAGCAGACCAACAACGAGATAAGATAACTTATTCATCAGGCAATACTTAATAATTCAACATCAAAGATCAATGCACTGTAGGGCTTGATAGCTCCACCCGGATGCGGATTTGCACCATAAGCCAACTCCTGAGGGATGTAAAGTCTGTATTTAGAACCTACCGACATTAACTGAAGTGCTTCTGTCCAACCGGCGATCACTTGATGAACACCGAAAGTAGCAGGCTGTCCTCTTTCTACTGAACTATCGAATACAGCACCATCGATCAAGGTACCGTGATAATGCACCGTCACATTATCCGTTGAACCGGGTTTAGGTCCATTTCCTTCATTCATTACCTCATACTGAAGTCCGCTTGCAGTTGTGTGAACTCCTTCTTTGCCAGCATTTTTCTCAAGGAAATCTTTACCTTCTTTTTTGATCGCCTCAAATTTAACCATACTTGATTTTGCAAGGTATTCCTGTATGATATCATTCGCCTGTTCAGGCTGATAATTCAATTCTTTTCCTTCAAATACATCGCGTATTGCTTGCGCCATCACATCCGCATCGATCCCTTCGAGATCCTGTTGGACCAAGCTACCTGCGATACTCATACCAACACAGTAGCTGACCGCTTTTATTTCTTCTGACATTCCATAAATTTTGTGCGAAAGTAGTTATTAATAAGCTTTTGCACGCATACTTACTTCTTAGATCATTGTTTTGTGTTCAAATGAACTGTTCCACCCTTTTCCCTTTTCAAATTTGATTAGCTGTTTGGCGAACATTCTATTCTTTTTTGCGAAGATCACAATTATAGGTCATGCCAATCTGTAGAGTATGATTTCGTTCAGCCTGGATCCCATCTTTCTTGACGATGTATTGATTTAAATACCCCAACTGGATATTAAAGTTCGGATCGAAGCGCCATCCCAGTGCCAGATAAAGACGGTTTTGATCCAGAATGTTCTTGGAAATTCCTTTGCCAAAGCCCAAAAATGGTTCATCGTAAATGGACAGAAAAAGCGTGTTATCTGCCATTTCTTTCCGTGAGAGGGGTACCGAAACAAGAAAACGATAACGTACTCGCTGTCTGAACGAAAAGCCATCCGGATTATAATTTCCTGAGGCATCTTTCACCCTGTTCTCCAGAAAACGCTGCTCTAGTCGGTAACGATGTTGAAAATCAAAACGTCCTGCCTTAGATTTCAAAATGAGTTGTTGCCAAACCCGATGTTCATTGAAATCAAACGCTATGGGTTGTTCACCATATTGATAGGTTCTGATCCATCCGTATCCACCAGTGAGTTGAACCCCATTCTTGGCATAATAATCCACCCCCAAGCGCAGAAGTGACTGCTGCCAACTATTGAAAAGGTCTGAACGCCTCCATTGATATTCAGTATGTAAGCCCCATCGATCCGTCAAACGATGATTTCCGTAATACATAATCCAGCCATTAGATTGAGATGAGATCTCTTTTTGCGCCATCAGAGCAAGGCATGGAAATAGTACAAACAACAAACCAGTACTTAATTTCGCTATCATGTCAACTATTATTTTCTAACTGTTTATGAAGCATGTTTAATTCCTTCTGTACCTTTCATCCCTTCGAGACCGTTGATAATTAATGCCCCACCTCCATTTTCGAAATCATCCTTTAAATGATAGAGAGTTTCAACAACCGTGTGGTCAACAAAATTACATTTTCTAAGATCAAGGGTCACTTTTGCGGAGTATGCAAAGCTCTGTATCTTCTTCTTAACCGGAATAAAGTTGCTGAATAGCGCAGCATCTTCAAGAGTAATTGTATAACCGGATACCGTCATTTTTGCTTTGAATAATCTTTTAAAAGGCACCCCATAAGAAATATGCATGATCCATTTTAAAACAATACCTGCTCCAATACCTAACAAAAGATCGGTTGCTAATGTAATGAGTATGGTAACTACAAAAACAACGATCTGATCCGTGCCAATTTTTGCCATGTGACCAAATTCCCGCGGATGAGTCAACTTCCAACCAACGCCGATGAGTATGGCTGCTAATGCAGCTTTTGGGATAAGCTCGCTAAAAGAAACTGCAAAGATCAAAAAGAGAAAAATGAAAAATCCATGAAAGAAATTCGCCCATCTCGTTTTTCCACCATTCGATACATTGGCAGAAGAACGTGCCACTTCGCTGATCATAGGCAAACCTCCCATGGTTCCGGTAATAATATTTCCGATTCCCACCGCTATAAGATCTTTATCAGAGTTTGATTTACGCTTATATGGGTCGAGCATGTCTATTGCCTTCACAGTGAGCAATGCCTCCAAACTACCAACTAATGCAAACATGATTACGAATTTCATAAAGGTGACTATTTGAAAGAATCCTTCAAAACTGACTTTTACACCAACTATATCAGCCAATCCTTCATTGAAGGATAAAAGTGGTGAGAACCCCTTTTTAACAACGACTCCTGCAGCATCATTGATGTCAGGAATATTTCTGATACCCAGTAACATTGCTAAAGGTATGGCTACAACGAGAACCACTAATGCGGAAGGAATCCTTTGTAAAGTCTTCACCGGCAACATCGGCCATCCGAAAACAATGACAAGACTAACCAACCCAACAATTACCACAGATCGGTGTTGAAAGAAATTTGTAAAGGTATTCTTTAGATCGACAATAAGTTCAATGGGTTCAACCATGGGCTTCCCATCATGAGTCAAAGGGTTCATGCCAACCAGAATGTGAAGCTGTTTACTTATAATAATGATGCCAATTGCCGCCAGCATACCGTGTATCGCTGATAAGGGAAAAAAATCAGAGAGGGATCCCAACTTAAGTAATCCAAACAACACCTGAATAATCCCAGCAACAACAATGGCACCCAATGCCAATTTCCATCCAAGTTCAGCGTCACCTTGTCCTAATTCGGAAACAGCACCAGCAACGATAACAACCAATCCGGCAGCCGGACCTTTGATTGTAAGCGTTGAACCGGCTATAAAACTCACGACCATCCCACCAATCATAGAAGTGATCAATCCGTAAATGGGCGGAAAATCACTTGCCGAGGCAATGCCGAGGCTCAATGGTAATGCCAAGAGAAATACAAGAAACCCAGATAATACGTCACTTGAAAAATTGGGTATTAATCCCTGTAATCCATCGAGAGGTATTTGTTTCTTAAATCCTGTTTTGCTCATTTAAAATTCATTGAATTCATCTTTGAATTCATCTTTGAAGGGTTCAAATTTAGTTTTTAGCAAAAATTTAACAAAACTAATTCTCTGAACACTTATCACGAACTCTCTATTTTATACTTTTACAACAACTATTTCTATTTAATGCTCAATAACTTTGGAAAGTTCATTTTAGTCATTATTGCGGTCATACCGTTAATAAGTTGCTGCACAGGACACACCAAATTGAATAACCTTAAGAAATCAGCATTTTATAGCTATGAACATGCGTCTATCTCTTCGAAACTCCTAATCTTTAAAAGTACGAATTCGAATCATCGAAGTGAGCATTTAAATTTGTGTATCTTCGATGAAAGTGAAGAAGAGGAGGAGAAAGATAAAGCGCATTCGCTTCACCTAAATAAAGCAAAATTAATTGCACATACATCAATTAGTTTCTGCTATTTTTTCAAAAAAGAACCTTTTCATAATAAATTCAAGTATCATATAAATGGTATACTTGAAAAAACAAAAGAACCTTATTTTATATCCTATTCCTCTTTAAGGATTTAAAGGTTTTTTCTCCTGTTGGGCGAAGAAAATGATTCTATTTTCTGTCCATTCACTTGATCAGATCTGTGTTTCTATCTGAAAAATCAAAATTTTTAAATGCTTGTCGTGAACTTTACCAGTAGAACGTAAATAGATTACGCTCACCCACACGAACTTTGTATAAAAATAGTAATATGAAGTTAGTAGAATTTTTCAATAATTATCCGAATGAAGCTGAATGTAAAGCTAAATTCAAGGTAACACGAGAGAAACAAGGGGTTGTTTGCAAAAGTTGTAAAGCTAAAGACGAATATTGGTGGTTGAAGAGCAAAGAACAATATGAATGTAAAAAATGTGGATTCCGAATGAGTCTTAAGTCTGGTA
>JBIITO010000073.1:0-12128 GCA_044340465.1 Crocinitomicaceae bacterium
ACAGCAACCTCAAATCACAGATCTACAACCTGTGCTGGATAACACCAACCCAAACCGAATTCAGACTGGTAATCCCGATCTAAAACCGAATTACGTTCATACCTTAATGGTTAATTTCAATACCTGGGATGCCTTATCAGGTAAGTATATCTGGTCTGGTGGATCTTTCAATCTTACCCAAAATGCTTTCGGAAACGAAATCAGTTTTAATTCCTTTGGTCAAACGGTATCCAGAACAGTGAATGTGGACGGGAACATGAGTGCTTCTGTTTGGGCCGGTGGAGGATATCCGATCCTGGATCGCAAGATTGAGTTTCAACCGTCATTGAACACTTCCTTTAATCGCTTTAAGAGCTTTGTGGGTGGATTGGAAAACGTGACGGATAATTTTGCGATCACACCGGAATTTGATATCGACTTTGAATGGGATTCTCTGGAGATTAGTCTTAAATCAAGTTACTCCTACAACAATCCTGTAAGTTCTTTGAGCTCCGTTTCCAATACTCCGTTCTCGGTCAAGAACCTTTCTATGTCCGTCAACTGGAAATTCCCGAACGGTGTTGCTGTGAAGGTTGACGGTAATTATACTAAAAACGACCAGCCGGGTCGTGGATTTTATGATACAGAGTTCTTTATATTTAATGCAGAGATCAGTAAAAAATTCTTGAAAACTCAAAATCTGGTTGTATCGATTATCGGCAACGATATCCTCAACCAAAACATCAATGCACGGAGAATTGTCAATGGTAATGGGGTTAGCGATTTCAGAACGACCATCATTTCCAGGTATTTCCTTCTCAAAGCGACCTACCGCTTCAATAACCGAAAAACGAAAGAAGATGACTTTAAAGGCTGGCATTAATACAGTTTTGTTTATAGTAATTTGCGCTCTATCTGCACAGGCTCAGATCACCTCTGGCAGGATCGTCTTTGAACGTAAAACGAACTTAAAAAAACGTTTTGGCGACAATCCTAGAATGAAGAACATGATTACGGAAGAAAATAAGTATCGCATCGAAAACTTTGAATTGCTCTTCAATGATACCGTATGCGTTTTTCGTCCAATAGCCGAAGACGAACCATCGGCCCAGCAAGGATTTCTGAAGTTCCTCACAAATAAAAACACCGTGTATCAGAACTTGAATAAGCGTGAGAAATTTATTATGATGGATCTTTGGGGAAATACGGCTTATGTCAAGGACACCATGGATAAACGAACGTGGAAGATCACTGAAAGCACCCGAAATATCAGTGGTTACACCTGCCGAAAAGCCATCTGGGCGATGAATGATTCTGCGCGTATCTACGCTTGGTTTTCTTCGGATATCGTCCCCTCGATGGGACCGGAAGGATTCCAGGGATTGCCGGGAACAATCCTTGGGATGGCAACAGAAGACGGAAGCGTGATCTATTTCGCTAAGGAGGTAAAGGCCATGCAGCCAACTATGACTGTCTTGAGTTATGATCCAAAAGGAAAAGAAATCTACAACGAAGAACAGCTAAAAGCGATCCTCTTCCAGCGTGTGAGTCAATGGGTGAAGGCCAAAGACCTTGAGGCCATGTTTGCCTGGTTGTAATTAAGCAGTCTCCGCAACCACTTCCTTTACCTCTGGAAGGTGAGATTTCAGCAGATTTTCGATACCGCCTTTCAGTGTAGCTGTAGATGACGGACATCCGGCACATGAACCACGCATAGCAACCGTAACCGTTCCGTTATCATAACCGAGGAATTCGATTGCTCCACCATCATTCTCTACCGCAGGACGAACATATTCATCCAACAAGTTTCGGATCGCATCGTCATATTCCGAAGGCGAGTATACTTTTGTTTCTCCTGTTGCCTCTTCGACGACAGGTTTCGGGGCAGGCATATGGATGAGAACGTCTTTTCCTTCTGCGATCCAGTCTTTCACGAATTCACGTAATTCCATCGTTATAAAATCCCAGGGAACATTATCCGTTTTAGTGACAGTGACAAAATTAGCAGCTATGAAAACGTTTTTTACAAAAGGAAAATGCAGTAACTCTTCCGCCATCGGAGAATAACCTTTAGCTTCAGCAGAGGATGAAAATTCTACCGAGTCACCCGTGATTAGCAAATACTTGTTGGCTACGAACTTCATCGTTGATGGATTCGGAGTCATTTCGGCGTAAACAGTAACTGGAACGTTCATTTTCATGTTTATTGGTATTACAAAATTACTTAAAGTTCCAAGAAAGATGTTTAAAAGAATTGTTTATCCAATTATTATTATTGGTGCAATACGTTCAATTCAATAACTCTCGGCTACGACCAAAAAACGAATTCGTAGTAGGACCTTTCGAGTCAACCAAAGTAACTATCAGGAAATAGCCTCTTGATAAGTAAACTTTAACATTTTTTCGATCCGTGATCCGTCGATCTGTTTCCCTTTTTCATTACCCATTGAAAAGGTTGGAAGAGCAAGATTTCTTGCGTGAGCTTGTTTTGTGTAATAATCAGCTCTTGACGGATGATCAGGATAGCATAGGTTAAAAAGTTCATTTGAAATGTCCAAGTCAATGATTAACTCTACAGCCCGAATGACATCATTTCGTGAAACTAAATTCACCGGATCCTGACCATTTTCCAGCCTTCTTCCTGCCAATTGATTAATGGGGTGCCTGTTGCCTCCGATGAGACCCGCCAGTCTTAGAATCACATAACTATTGTCCGAATTTCTAATGAATTGTTCAGCCTCGAAGACGATATGATCTTCGTATATCGTTCCCTCTTCATCAACAATACCTTTCGCAGAATAAACTCCTGTTGTACTCGTAAAAAGAATCTTTGTTCCACGCGATAACTGCGAGATGATTTCCTTTACCTGAGTACTGTAGTGAAAAGATTTAGAAGGTGGAAAACAAATGATCAACCAATCACTTTTCTGTAATTCCGGAGGTAACATTGAATTTTCTTCTCCTTCGTATCTGAAAGCTTGAATTCCTTCATGCAGCAGTTCCACAAAACTCGTTTCGCCCCGGACGGATCCTACAACCTCATGACCAAGTGATTTGAGGTGAAGTGCCAAGGGCTTTCCCAGCCAACCACAACCGATGATCACACATTTCATTTCACTAAATTACAAACCAATATTCGAAAAGTCTATTCCATACGTATCTTTACACCGTGAATTTTTCTAAGACTTTCATAAGATTTAACTGGATCACGCTGGTCTTCATCTACCTGGTTGTGGTCGCAGGAAGTTTTGTTAGAATATCAGGGGCCGGAATGGGATGCCCGGATTGGCCTAAATGCTTTGGTCAATGGGTACCACCTACGGAAGCCAATCAGTTACCATCCGATTATCGTGAGGTATATTTAGAAAAACGCACAAAAAAGATCGAGAAGTTTTGTAGGATGCTGGAATCCATAGGACTGAAAGAAACTTCCAATACTATTTTGGCCGACCCTACCCTTTTGCAAGAGGAACCTTTTAACGCAACAAAAACGTGGATTGAATACGTTAATCGCTTATTTGGATTCGTGGCAGGAAATTTAATGTTGTTAGGGCTTTTTTGGATCGTATTGAAATACCGGAAGGAGCGCATTCTGCTTTTGTCAGCTGTTAATTTGATTCTAATGGGAATTGAGGCATGGTTTGGGTCTATTGTGGTAGCATCTAATCTTGTTCCCTGGACGATCACGGTTCACATGTTGCTGGCATTGATAATCATTGCTTTGCAGCTCTATATTATTCACTTGATAAGTCCAGTACAAAAAACTCTTATTCCACTAAATTCAACCATGAAATGGCTGGTATTACTTGTTTTTGCAATCACATTTTATCAAATGTTTTTAGGAACTCAAGTGAGAGAATATGTGGATGAGTTGACCAAAGAAGGATTTGGCCGTGCCGACTGGACGGATAAAATGGGCTGGTCTTTTTTGATTCATCGCAGTTTTTCCTGGCTCGTTTTAATATTACTGACATATATAGTCTGGCGCAATGAAAAGGAATATAAAATTTGGCTGATTCGTTCGGCATATGTAATACTTTCACTTGAATTGATTGGTGGTGTTTTGCTCGCTTATGCCGACATGCCGGGGTTAGTGCAAACCTCCCATTTGGTTTTCGCGGCAGTACTTTTTGGTATTCTTATGATGCTTGTTTTTAGAATGCGACCGCTTTTCGGAGGTAAAATTTAAGAAGAAAGTTGACATTTCCTTCCCGATCAGTATATTTGCAGTCCGCTTACATCAATTATAGCGGCGAGGTCCTATAGCTCAGTCGGTTAGAGCAACAGACTCATAATCTGTGGGTCCCTGGTTCGAGCCCAGGTGGGACCACTTCCCCTCAAAAGCCCCGTAAATAGGGGCTTTTATCGTTTTATTTACAGCGATATTTTTGTCGAAATTGCTTCAAAAACACATTTATTGTGTGACAGAATAACTCATAAATAGCCCTTACTATTTTACAATAGTGCAATCAATTAACCCTGATTATGTTACATTTATTGTCAATATAATCAACAATGAACATAGAAAGGCATATTTCCAACGAATTGTTGAAATGGAAAAACACTTCTGATCGCAAACCGTTGATCTTGAGAGGCGCCAGACAGGTTGGAAAAACAACCCTAATTCACTGAAGTCGATTTGGTAGTTCAATTCAATAAATTGGTTATTCCGATCGAGATCAAATCGGGAAAAGAAGGGAAACTGAAATCATTATACCAATTTATTGAAGAGGCACCTCATCCATATGCTGTGCGGATGTATGCAGAGAAATTCAGCATTGAACAACATACAACCAGAAGTGGAAAACCTTATTTTTTAATGAATCTCCCGTATTACTTATCGACCAAACTATTCGATTATCTGAACTACTTTATTACTAACTACGAAATAGATTGAAACGAGACCTAAGCATCAACATACCGGTTCGAAAATCATGTCCAACGAAGTGAAATGAAGATGGGAAATTAAGTCAAGTCCAAATCTCTTAAAAAGCTTCTTAAAAAAGGACTTTTTTCTTCACAAAACATTCATTTTCAAAGATTCAAAATTTTTGCTATTTTACCTTATTAGATGCAACAAATAATTACTTAATTGTGAAACTATTAAGAACTCTGAAATAGCTGATAAATGGGCAAATAAATACTCCGATTATTAGCAAACCAAAAAGTTTACTTTTGTTGAAGTAACATTTTATAACCTAGCCAATCCTTTTCCCTACCTTTGCGCTAATGTCTGTTCGGCCAGAAAATATTCGCAATCTTTCCCTTCAAGAGTTAATCCAAGCTATGGAAAAGATCGGTGAAAAAAGTTTTCGTGCTAAACAAATCTTTGAATGGCTCTGGAAAAAGAATGTTGCTACCTTCGAAGAAATGTCAAATCTTGGGAAAGAACTTCGTACGAAACTAGAGTCGCACTATTTCATTGATCACATCCAAATTGAGGATCAGCAGATCAGTTCCGATAAAACCATCAAATGCGCCTTTTCAGTTGAAAAAGGAAAAGTAGTAGAGGGAGTACTTATTCCAACGACATCTCGAACAACAGCTTGTATTTCTTCTCAAGTTGGTTGTAGTTTATCTTGCACGTTCTGTGCGACAGGAAGATTGAAACTAATGCGGAACCTCACTGCCGGTGAGATAGTGGATCAAGTTGTTTACCTCAAAGAACAAGCTGAAAATAGATACAACACCCCTTTGACCAACATCGTTTACATGGGTATGGGCGAACCATTACTCAATTATAAAAATGTCTTACGATCGATTGAACTGATCACAGGAGAGGACGGACTCGGAATGTCACCTAAGCGAATCACGATTTCTACCGCCGGCATAGCGAAAATGATAAGCAAACTTGGGGATGACAATGTGAAATTCAACCTGGCTCTTTCCCTCCATGCCGCTAATGACAAGAAGCGCAGTGAGATCATGGAGATCAACGACTCCAATAATCTCGAAGCGTTGGCGGAAGCATTGCGTTACTTCTATGAAAAAACAGAAACGCGTGTGACCTTTGAGTACATTATCTTCAAAGATTTTAATGACCACATTGAAGATGCTCAAGAATTGGCAGCGTTCGCCAAATGTGTGCCTTGCAAGATCAATATCATCGAATACAATCCAATCGACGACGGTGCCTTCCAACAGGCAGATCCAGAAAAAGTGAATGCCTTCGCTGCCTATCTCGAGACTAAGAATCTGATCGTAAACGTAAGACGAAGCCGCGGAAAGGATATCGATGCCGCTTGCGGGCAACTCGCCAACAAGAATAAAGCGCTGCCTTTGGACAGCAGAATGCTTAAGTAGAAAATCGTTTTTTTTTGACTCTAGCCTTGGGCAGTAAAGCGTATATTTGTAGTATGCTCACTGTCGAGGAAATACTGTCACCTATCAAGACAGAAATGAACGAATTCGAAACGCGTTTTCGTCAGAATATGCGATCGAAAGTTCCCTTGCTCGACAAAATCACACACTATATCATCCGCCGAAAAGGAAAGCAAATGCGTCCGATGTTCGTATTTCTCACGACGAAAATGCTAGGTAAAATGGGCGACAAAGCATACGATGCAGCATCCTTGATCGAATTATTGCATACAGCTACCCTTGTTCATGACGATGTGGTGGACGATGCCAATGAACGCCGCGGTTTCTTTTCGCTAAATGCACTTTGGAAAAACAAGGTCGCAGTTTTGGTGGGTGATTACATGCTTTCCAAAGTTCTTCTGCTTTCCATTGAAAAAAACAATGTTCGCTTGCTAGAAGTAGTCGCTCGTGCTGTTCGTGAAATGAGTGAAGGTGAATTGTTACAGGTCGAAAAAGCACGCCGACTCGATATCACGGAAGATGTGTATTTTGAAGTAATCCGTCAGAAAACTGCATCTCTGATCTCCACATGTTGTGAGGCGGGAGCAATTGCAGCTGAAAGAGAGGACATGACAGAACAAATGCGCCGTTTTGGAGAGTTGGTAGGATTAGCCTTTCAGATCAAAGACGATATCTTCGATTACGGAACTCCCGGTAAGATCGGCAAACCAACCGGATTGGATATTCGCGAGCGAAAAATGACCTTACCATTGATCTACACCTTGAATACGGCTCCGAAAGAAGTGCGGTCTGAGTTGATCAACATTGTGAAAAATCACAATGAAAAAAAACGTTATGTAAACAGAGCTATTGAATTGGTAACCTCCTACGGAGGCATCGAATATGCGCATCAAAAAATGATGGCATTAAAAGATCAGGCGCTAGAAGAACTAAAAGATATTCCTGATTCTGAGGCAAAGAGAGCAGTAATTGGTTTAGTAGAGTATACAACCCACCGCGAAAAATAAATAACATGAAGTATTTTGTTTGGCCAATAGTACTGTTGATTCTTTTTTCCTGCGGGAATGAAGAAGCTGAAAATCCAAAAAAGGGAGCTCCAGAATCTCTTGTTGAAGTGAAAAATGGAATTTACTACGAATGGTACCCAGGTAAAAAGCAGATCAAATATAAGGGAGGACAGGACAAGAATAAAAAACGGAATGGGATCTGGACCTTCTATTCGGAAAATGGCACAGAACTCTCAGTTACTTATTATGAGCATGGACTCAGGGAGGGTTTTTCGATTGTAAAATACCCAACAGGTGTTATACATTACCGAGGCGAATATCACAATGATAAAACAGTAGGTGTTTGGACAACCTATAATGAGAAAGGAGAAGTAGCTTCAGAAACAGACTTTGGGTATCCTGAAGAATAAGTATGTCCAAAATTCCCCCACATATCATTGATGAGATTATGCAAACTTCCCGAATCGAAGAGGTGATTGGGGAATTTGTTCATTTGAAAAGAGCGGGGTCCAATCTGAAAGGATTGAGTCCGTTCACGGATGAAAAAACACCTTCTTTCGTTGTTTCACCTGCGAAGCAGATCTTCAAATGTTTCTCGACAGGTAAAGGTGGAACAGTCGTTTCCTTCCTCATGGAAAAGGAACATTTTTCTTATCCGGAAGCACTGCGTTGGCTAGCGGATAAATACGGAATTCAGATCCCCGAGGAAGCTCCGGCCACAGCTGAACAGCTTGCTGCCATTAGCGAACGAGAAAGCCTACACATCATCAATGAATTCGCAAAGGATTACTTTTTTAAGAATTTACATGAAACGGAAGAGGGAAAAGCGATTGCACTTTCCTATTTCACTGAACGTGGATTCCGGAAAGATATCATTGAAAAGTTTCAATTGGGCTACTGTCTGAATATAGGTGATGACTTTACAAAAGCAGCACTGGAGAAGGGATACAAACTCGAATACCTCGAAAAAGTAGGGTTGGTGAAATCCAAAGAGGATCGTCAATTTGATTTTTTCAGAGGAAGGGTCATGTTTCCTATACAAAGTGTCTCAGGACGTGTATTGGGATTTGGTGGTCGTACCCTATTTACGGACAAAAAAATTGCGAAGTACTTCAATTCGCCTGAAAGTATCATTTACAATAAAAGTGAGATCCTCTATGGACTTCACCTTTCCAAAGGGGATATTATCAAATATGACAATTGTTTTCTGTGTGAAGGCTACACCGATGTGATCAGCATGTATCAGGCGGGAATTCAAAATGTAGTTTCTTCTTCAGGTACCTCACTTACCAAAGATCAGATCAAGCTCGTTCGCAGATACACACAAAATATCACGATCCTTTACGACGGAGATGCAGCAGGGATCAAAGCATCATTCAGAGGGATCGATCTCATCCTGGAGGAAGGCATGAATGTGAAGGTAGTACTGTTTCCTGAAGGCGAAGATCCTGATTCCTTTTCCAAACGGGTCAGCACAAGTGAACTTGAAACTTACATTCAGGAGCACACACAGGATTTCATTTCATTCAAATCAGATATTCTCCTCAAAGATGGTGAAACAGACCCTATCAAACGGGCTGAATTAATCAAAGAAGTAGTTCATTCTGTGGCGCTTATTCCCGATCAAATCACGCGAACGGTGTATATGCAAAAGATCGCTCAGCAATTCGAAATAAGCGAACAAATCGTGTCGAGCGAATTGATGAAGCTCCGTAAAAATACCGTTGCCAAAACAAGCGGAGAATCAGAGATCATAGATCTTCAGGTTGAAAAACCCATTGAAATGATTGTGCCTCAGCGTAAATCGTTTCATGAAGAACGCATCATGGCAAATGAATTCGATCTAATCCGAATCATGATACGCTATGGCGCACGGCTTATTGAAATTGACCAGCTCAACGATGAAGGTAAAAACCTGCGTGCAGAAACAACCGTGATGGAACTTGTGCATCATGAGTTAGACAAGGATGAACTTCATTTTACCACGCCGCTTTACAGCCGTATCTATCAATTATTAGCGGAAGGACTATCTCAGAATGAATTGTACAGCACCTCTTACCTTAAACGTTTGGAAGATCAGGAAATCGTTGGCTTTGTTTCCGACATTGAAAGCAGAGATCTCGAACTAAGTGCACAATGGCTCAACAAATACAATATCGTGACACGCTCCGAAAGCGACCGACTTCAGGAACTCGTATTAAATACGATCTATAGTTTCAAGGCGGCAAAGATCGAAGAACGCATCACTGAAATACGAAAGGAACTCGAAAATGCCTCTGAATTGGAGGAGTCTGAATTAATGGGACTACTCGCGGAACAAATGGCCTTTGAACGCATCAAAATTGTACTTTCAGAAAAATTAGGACGCATTATTCTAAGATAACATGTTCAGTTACACACTTTTCAAACTTGGGCCTTACAATGTCTGTTTATGGAACATTTTCTTCCTGAGTATCATTTTCTTTTCAGCGATGATCCTCCGAAGAGTGATCCATAAATCTCTGAAGAATTACCTTAGAAACGCAAACATTAGTGTCGAAGGAAGGAGAGTGACTTGGCTAAAACTCTTGAGTCAGAGTGTCTACATTCTCGCTTTTTACATTGCCGTACTCAGCTTTAACATCAACAACAACAAAGTTACCTTCCTTGAATTTCTGAACTATAAGTTCATTGAATTAGGGAAGTTCTCGTTGAGTTTTTATCATATCCTCTCCATTATTGCGATCTTCTTCGGTGCTAGGATGCTATTGAATGTGGTCAAATTATACATTAGCCGCAAGTTCAGGAAAAACACGAATTTCGACCCCGGCACGGAGTACATTTACGTTCAGATCGCTCGTTATGTGATCTATGTGTTCGCGATCATTACCACACTGAAAGCGCTCGACATCGACCTTACCATTTTCCTTACAGGTTCCGCGGCCCTATTGGTAGGTATTGGACTCGGACTTCAGGATGTTTTCAAAGATATGATCTCCGGAATCGTCTTACTGATTGAAGGAAATATCCGGGTCGGCGATATAGTAGAGATTTCCAATGGAGGGAAATCTGAATCGATAGTGGCGAAAATCTTAAAGATCAATGTACGTACTACTCAGATCGAAACGCGGGAAGGAAATGTGCTTATTATTCCAAATACCAGACTGACTCAGGATTATGTGGAAAACTGGAGTCACGGTTCGGAACTCACTCGGTTCAGAATTCTGTTGACTGTTGACTACGGCGCAGACACAGAACTCGTTACCCGCTTACTGAAACAAGCCGCATTGGGACACCCCAAAGTAAGAAAAACACATCCGGTGGACGTTCGTCTGGCTCATTTCGGTAACAGTGGTTTGGAGCTCGAACTAATCTTCTGGGCAGATCAGAATTGGGATATCAATAATTACAAGTCAGATATTCGTTTTGAGATCGATCGTTTGTTCAGAGAATACAAGATCAATATTCCATATCCTCACACAACAGTACATATTCAGAATAATCCGACCTCATCAGCGCAGTAAGTACTTATACCTCTGAATCGTATTTTCCAATCCCAGATAGAGCGCATCTGAAATGAGCGCATGTCCAATGGAAACTTCGTCCAGCTTTGGCAAGCTTTCCTTGAAGAGACGCAGATTATCCAGACTAAGGTCATGTCCCGCATTGATTCCAAGTCCAAGTTCATACGCAATTTGTGCAGCATTTACGTACGCTTGAACTGCTTTTTCAGGTGAGGCTTGAAAATCTTCAGCATACGGGCCCGTATATAGCTCAATACGATCGACGCCGGTTTCGGAAGCCTTTTCGATGCGATTTGTATCTGTATCAATGAAAATTGAACTTCGGACACCCCAACTGTTCAATTGGGCAACCAGATCCTTTAACAGCTCAAATTCCTTCACCGTATCCCAACCTGCACTGGAAGTCAACACATGTGGAGGATCGGGAACTAAGGTAGCCTGTGCAGGACGAATCTCTTCAATAATCTTCAAATAGCGTTCATCCGGATAGCCCTCAATGTTAAATTCCGTTTTTACAACTTCCTTTAAGTCATACACATCCTTTAGCGTGATATGCCGTTCATCGGGACGCGGATGTACCGTTATCCCATCAGCCCCAAAGCGCTCGCAATCGATAGCCACCTGAACCACATTGGGGACATCTCCCCCTCGTGCATTTCGAATCGTAGCAATTTTATTGATGTTAACACTCAGCTTTGTCATACGAAGGCACAATTTTTGAGATCTCAAAAATACATAAGATAAAGAGTATTTTACTACTTTGGCAGACGAATGAGAGCACACGAATTAATTACGGACGAAATTCCCCCTCTGAAGCATACGGATACGGGAGAAAAGGCATTGCAATGGATGGATGAGTTCAAGGTGTCTCATTTGCCTGTGTTGAAAAACGGAAATTTTGTCGGTTTGATTTCAGAATCTGACATTTTGGACAAACTGGACCTGGGAGAAACACTTGATAAACTCTTTGACCATTTGCCAAGAATTTATGCTTTGTCGTCTACACATATTTATGATGTATTGTACCAGATCTCAGAGAACAAAGTAAGTGTTTTGCCGATTCTCGATGAAAAGGAAACCTATCAGGGTTGCACTACAGTCTATCATCTGTTGACAGTGATTGCCAATACAGGTAGCATAAAAGAGTCTGGTGGAATCATTGTATTGGAAATAAATTCAGTGGATTATTCCATGGCTCAAATTGCCCAAATAGTAGAAAGTAATAATGGAAAGATCCTGAGTTCGTATATTATGTCTAGCCCGGACTCCACTAAATTAGAAGTCACATTAAAGATCAACGACTCTGAACTCTCAAGGA
>JBIITO010000061.1:0-13721 GCA_044340465.1 Crocinitomicaceae bacterium
GAAGACCTTTTCCTTTCAATCGTAAAACTTTTCCACTTTGTGTACCTGGGTCGACTTTGATCTTCACTTTTCCGGATACAGTCGGCACTTCGATCGATTCTCCAAGGACGGCATCTACAAAATTGACAAAAGCTTCGTAATGAAGGTTCTCTCCGTCTCTTTTCAATTCTGGATGTTCAGCTTCTTCAACTAAGATGATCAAATCTCCCGGAATTCCATTGAAAGGTCCTGCATTTCCTTTTCCGGTCATGCTTAATTGCATTCCTTCCTCTACGCCTGCAGGGATATCGATCTCAATAACTTCCTCCTGTCTTTTCAAGCCCTGAGCATCCGCATCAGCCGGTTTCGAATCGATCATTTTCCCGGCACCCTGACAAGTATGGCAAGTTGTCTGCGTCTGCATCGCGCCAATGAATGTTTGCTGCACACGCATGATGCGACCCGTTCCGTTACATGTCTGACAATTTTTAAACGTAACTCCTTGGGCATTAACGAGTTTATTGACCTTGATCTTTTTCTTAACACCTTCAGCGACTTCTTCCAACGTCAATTTGATCTTCACGCGTAAGTTTGTTCCTCTTGAAGCTCTAGAACCTCCTCTACTTCCACCAAAGGATCCGCCACCGAAAGCGCTCCCGAAAATATCACCGAACTGAGAGAAGATATCATCCATGTTCATACCGCCACCGAATCCACCTTGCCCCAAACCTGCATGCCCAAATCGATCGTACTGTGCACGTTTCTCTGCATTACTCAATACTTCATACGCTTCAGCGGCCTCCTTGAACTTTTCCTCAGCACTTGCATCGTCCGGATTTTTGTCGGGGTGATATTTTAAAGCCAATTTTCTATAGGCCTTTTTTATCTCATTCTCATCAGCACTCTTGGAAACCCCAAGTACTTCATAATAATCTTTTTTCTGACTCATCTAACTTGTCGGAATTACACTGTTATTGCCCCACAACCACTTTAGCAAAACGGATCACCTTCTCATTCAGGTAATAACCTTTTTCGACATCATCCACCACTTTTCCTTTTTCCTCTTCAGTTGGTGCGGGAATGTTCGCGATAGCCTCATGAAGTTCACTATCGAATGGCTCACCTTTCGCGATCATGGCTTTCAGACCTTTTGATTCTAAAATGCCTTTAAATTTCTGATAGATCAATTGAAATCCTTCTTTAACGGCCTGGATATCTTCTACATTTTCATTGTTCTGAATAGCACGCTCGAAATCGTCAATAATAGTGAGCATATCTTTCATTACACCTGCACTGGCACTATTTATAAGATCAATTCGTTCCTTGTTTGTTCGCTTACGAAAATTGTCGAATTCAGCATACAAGCGAATAAACCGATCATTCAGATCTGCATATTTTTCCTCTGGTGTTAATTCTTTCTTCTCCTCTGTCTGAACGTTTTCATCAGTTTGTTCCTGAGTAACTTCATCTTTAACTTCCTGTGTTGATTGCTCGTCCAATTCTTTATCCTCTGCCATGATACTAAATTTTTCTCCGGGTCGACAAAGATACTGCCATTGTATAAAATACGACACCTTGTCAGAGAACAGCCCCGTAAAAATGCAAAGTTGACACATACAGCCATGCCTTGTCAGTCATTTTTATTGGAGATTTGCTGCTTCCGAGCGATAGCATTACCTTTGCCCTCCATTTTTAGAACAGATTTGAAGGAATTAAAACCTTTTCACGTATTGTTTTTCCTAATTGGAACGCTGGGCTTTCTCGCTCCTGTCGTTCTTTTCGTACCTGAAGATGGTTGGAACATTAACGGCTGGAAAGTTAATTTTTTGACCAAGGAACATTTTCTCGATCCAATAAAACAAGAGAAAAAAGACATCACTTCTATTGTTGCTGAAGTAGACACTTCAACCATTGAAATCGATCCACGTGTGAGACACACCAATGGCTCAATTGGAGACATGGGAGCGCCTGCTGGAGGTGAACTTTCCGCAGATTCAGAAACGGAATTGATACTGAATGAGGACGGAAGAGCAAGCCTGCATCGGTTTTTTGAAAAACTTGAGAATGTTTCTGCCAACAAAAGCAAAATCCACATCCTTCATTACGGTGATTCACAGATCGAAGGAGACCGAATGACTTCCTACATTCGACAGCGGATACAGAATCAATTTGGGGGAAATGGACCTGGGTTAATACCAGGCGTGAATGTGTACAACACGATAACCTTCAAACAATCCTATTCTACCAATTTCATGCGCTACACGTGTTTTGGAGGAGCAAAACTCAAGAACCGCCGATATGGTGTCATGGGGTCGGTAGCCAGGTTTACAGCAGAATTGGACAGCGCGGGTATGGCAGCCCGAACCGTTGAGGTAGAAGCATGGATCGAGATCTCACCAAGTAAATCAGCTTATTCCAGGGCCAGAGATTACAATAACGTTAAAATGTATTACAACAGCTGTTTCAAACCTTGTGGTTTGAAAGTCTATCAAAATGGTAAATTGATCCATGAGGACAGCTTGAAGGATGATGGAAAACCACATTCAGTAGACCTTAGTTTTGCCAGTACCCCAGGGAAATTGAAATATGTCTTTACCTCTACGGTGAGTCCAACGATCATGGGATTCTCTATGGAGGGCGATTACGGTGTTCAGGTCAGTAATATCGGAATGCGTGGTTGCAGTGGAACGATCTTTGGATCGATGGACCAAAATTTACTCGGACGTATGTATGCGGATCTCAACACGGAACTCATTATCCTGCAGTTTGGAGGAAATTCTGTTCCAGCTTTCAGAGACAGCAGTTCAGTTCGTGCATACTGTAAATACATTCGAGGTCAGATCAATACCTTAAAGAAACTACGTCCGAGTGCGGCAATACTATTCATCGGTCCAAGTGATATGTCGAAACTTAAAGATGGGGTGTTTCAAACCTATCCACTTTTACCCTATTGCGTTTCGTTATTGAAAAAGGTGGTAGTAGAATCAGGCGCAGGATACTGGGACCTTTACGCGGCTATGGGAGGAACGAACTCCATGCCTTCCTGGGTTGAAAAAGGATATGCCGGAAAAGATTACGTGCATTTCAGTAACAGAGGCGCAAGCATTGCTTCCCAATTGTTCTTCGATGCTTTCGCCGCAGAATATGCAACATGGAAAAAAGCAGGAGTAGCCGGAAGCCCTTTAACACAGCCTTAAAGCATCTTTATACGGCTTTAATCCTTGTGTGTATCTTTCCTGTTTTGGGTCAGAGGGTCAACTCCATTTATGATCTTCGATCCTACCCACATCCTACCGTTTTCGGATTGGACACCAGTATTCCTTCGAAATATCCTTTCATTGATCTTTCTAAAAACAACTTCACATTCTACAGCGAGGAGGCTCCAAACTGGATGCATTTCTTCCGCGAGTTTGATGCGATGGTTTCCAACAAGGACCGTAAACTGAATTTCTACCATATCGGAGGTTCGCATTTACAGGCAGATATTTACACCCAAGTATTCAGAAGTTCACTCCAGAGTTATTGGGAGGAAGTTTGCGGCGAACGCGGACTGGTGTTTCCGTTTTCATTGGCAGGTACAAATAATCCAACCAATTACCGTTTCAGATCGCCAAACAAATGGAAAGGCTACCGAAGCGTTTCTGTTCGACCGGAAAATCTTGAATATGGTGTAAGCGGCATCGTCGTGACTTGTCCGGACTCTGTAATCCGTCTTACATTCAATTATGACCGTACCGATGTGAGACCTGAATTCAGTGCGTTTCGAATCCTGCATAATGCAGGGCATATGCCCTACTCCATCTTTTTGCTCAATGAAAACGTTGGGATACAAGAAGCGATTTCCAACGAAGAATCAGGCTATACAGAGTTCATTCTGAATACAGAGAGTGATTCTTTGTCGATCGAGTTTGTGAGAAAGGAAAATACCAAAATGGCGCTCGAATTATATGGAGTTACTTTGTTGAATGAAGAACCTGGTGCTTCCTATTCTGCTGTTGGAGTGAACGGCGCTTCCTTAAACACCTATCTCGGAAACACGAAATTCGAAGAACAGTTGTGTCAATATCCACCTGATTTTTTTGCCTTTTCGGTAGGAACGAATGATGCCAATGTGCCAGCAAGTGCTTTCGATCCACAAGTGTATAAGTCCAACCTTGAACAGATGATCTTGAAGGTCTTACGTTGCAATCCCGATTGTGCCATTTTGTTAACTGTTCCTAACGATGCCTATTATCAGAAAAAATATCCTAACCCCAATCTGAATAAGCTGCGTGAAATGATTTTCCAGCTAGCGGAAAAATACAAATTAGCCGTTTGGGATTTCTACGGGATCATGGGGGAATCGGGATCCTCAAAAACGTGGCTGAACAATGGGCTCATGCAAGCGGATCTGGTGCATTTCAGTGGCTTGGGATATCAGATTAAGGGTCAACTTTACTTTGATGCATTTCTGAAGTTCCTCGAACAAATGAGGAATACCGAAAAAATGAAATAGTTTTGCACTCGCAAATGGAAAGACTATACGACATATTTAGTTTTGCAGCAACGGATCGGATGGTATTCAACCGTCTGGATTTCTGGCTGTTCTTTCTGGCGTTTATGATCGTATTCTCCGCCTTGCACCGTCAACAGTTGGTGAGAAGCATTTTCTTCACGATCGTCAGTCTTTTTCTGTATTACAAAACCTCAGGTTTGTTCGTAGTATTATTGGGCGGATCTATTGTAGTCAACTTTTTTCTTGGTAAATGGATCTTCCAATCGCAGTCTGAAAAAAGAAAAAAATGGATTATTGCATTAACAGCTGTTTTCAACCTGTTCTTTCTGGCATTCTTCAAATACGCCTATTTCTTCACCGACTCCTACAATGCCTTGTTCCATACCAACCATGAGGTATTTAACTGGTTTGCACAGATCGGGAACGGATTTTTTGGTGAAGGATTCTTTGAGACGAAGATTCTTTTACCTGCCGGGGTAAGCTTCTTTACTTTCCAGTCTATATCTTATGTGGTTGATATTAATCGCAAGGAGATTGAACCTGTGAAAACCCTGTTTGATTATGCCTTTTACGTCACCTATTTCCCGCATGTGATCATGGGACCGATCGTAAGGGCACGCGACTTCATTCCTCAGATCTACCAGCCTTTCAACTTAACCAAGGATCAGTTTTCTTCTTCAGTTTTATTGATTGTAAAAGGGTTACTCAAGAAGATCGTCCTTGCTGATTACATTGCCGTGCACTTTATCGATAAGATCGTGGATGCACCTCAGGCCTATCCGGGATTTGTAAGTATACTCGCTATGTGGGGATATTCCCTTCAGATCTACGGGGATTTTTCTGGATATACTGACATTGCTATTGGTATCTCAAGACTAATGGGCTTCGAACTGCTTCCGAATTTTAATTCTCCATATAAAGCTAACAGCGTTGCCGATTTCTGGCGCAGGTGGCACAAATCACTCGGTGCTTGGTTACGTGATTACCTATATATTCCGCTTGGAGGTAACCGCGGAGGAGGATGGGGAACTTACATTGCCACGACAGTAATCTTTATCTTTTTGTTCTTTATCCTTCAGTGGTACGAGCTCATCTGGGTGTACGCTGCCATGATGCTGGTTTATTTGCTCGGTTTTCTGATCTCTTCTTCCTTCAAGAAATATGTGCACCGCGATCTCAATCTCCTGATCACCATGGTTGTCGGCGGTTTATGGCATGGTGCCAGTCAGAATTTTGTGATCTGGGGAGCTATGAATGGATTGGCACTTGTGGTTTATAATTATTGGAAAAAGATCAGTCCGTATGATAACCGTTCGTGGTGGATCGTCCATTTCTGGAAGATCTTTTTAACGTTCAATTTCATCACTTTTACACGAATCTGGTTCCGATTGGATGAAGCCGGAGAACCGGGCGCTATGATCTACCATATCTGGAATCACTTCGATTTTTCTTGGGAAGTGTTTGTGAAAGTGCTGGAAACGTACCAAAGTGTGTTCTGGGTAATTCTTTTCGGCTATATCGTTCATTGGCTGCCGGATTCCTGGAAGAAAAAAGGAGAACGAACTTTTGCAGGTTTCCCGATGGTTTTTCAGGCGGCTGCGGTGGCGTTAGTTGTGATAATGATGTATCAGGCAGTTTCAGATACCTTTAAGCCTTTCGTTTATTTTCAGTTCTGATTTTAATCGGATATGTCAGCATATATTTAATTTGCTCAAACACATTTGCGTTTCTTATATCTGATTTTGTTTTTTTACCATAGTGAGAATCGTAGCCAAAGCCACTGTTTCGCCAGTATCGTCAAATACATCTACTAGAAACTTTACAATTCCTTTGGCGATGTCATCCTTAGATCGTTTTTCCTGATCGATCTTTTCCTTCACAGTGAAGCGTACTCCAATAGTTGCCCCAGGATAAACAGGCTTTACAAAACGTGCCTCATCGATACCATAATTCAACAATACAGGACCCTTTTTCGGATCAACGAACAAGCCTGCCGCTTTGGATAAAATGAAATATCCGTGAGCAACACGACGCTCGAAAATCGTCCCTTCCAGTGAAGTCGCATCCATGTGTGCATAGAAATTATCTCCTGAGACATTCGCAAAATTGACGATGTCTGCATCTGTCACGGTATGTTTGTGTGTGAATACCGTTTCTCCCACAACCAATTCTTCAAAATGCTTTCTAAAGAGGTGCGGATTGGCTTCCGGCATGACTGCTCCTACCTGAAATTGTTGTGTTATCTCGGTGATCGTCGAAGGGTGCCCCTGAATAGCCGTACGCTGCAAATAATGTAACACACCCCGTTTTCCACCCATTTCTTCACCTCCACCTGCGCGACCGGGACCACCATGCGTCAACAATGGCATTGGAGAACCATGTCCTGTGCTTTCTTTCGCACAGTCCTTATTAAGAACCAAAATACGTCCGTGCATGCTTGCGGCATTTACCACATAATCACGCGCTTCCTTATTGCAAGGCGTAACGATTGATGAAACGAGCGAACCTTTCCCCATACGTGCCAATTCAATTGCTTCATCCAGATTATTGTAAGGCATTAACGTCGCCACCGGACCAAATGCTTCAATTTCGTGCACATCTGTTTTATTGAACGGATCGTTATTTCTAAACAAGATCGGCGAGAAGAAGGCACCTAATGCTTTGTCAGCACCCATCACATCAAAATGGTCCAGATCTCCGAACACAATTTGCTGTGATTTAGAAAGGGTTTCTACACTTTCGCGCACACTCGCTACCTGACCTTTACTAGCCAGTGCGCCCATACGCACCCCTTCCTTACTGGGATCACCGATCATAGTGGAAGCAAGTTTTTCAGCAATGGCTTTCTCAACCTCATCCACGTAATTCGCAGGTACCATCAAACGACGAACTGCCGTACATTTTTGTCCAGCTTTAACCGTAATCTCGCGCACCGCTTCTTTTACGTACAAATTGAATTCTTCCGTTCCGGGAACTGCTTTTTCGCCCAAAACCATAGCATTCAGTGAATCTGCTTCCAGATTGAAAGCGATATTATGCTCAGCAATACGCGGATGTGATTTAAGCATCAATCCTGTGGAAGCACCTCCAGTAAACGTCACTGTATCCTCAGCTGTCACATGATCAATAATTCCTCTACCTAAGCCACAAACCAATTGCAACGAACCTTTCGGAAGAATGCCCGATGAAATAATATCACGTGTCACTGTTTCTGTTAAATAGCATGTCATTCCCGAAGGCTTCACGATAGCGGGTACTCCAGCCAATAAATTCACAGCGATCTTCTCAAGCATTCCCCAAACCGGAAAATTGAAAGCATTGATATGCACAGCCACACCACGTTTCGGCACCATAATATGATGTCCGATAAACGTTCCATTCTTTGACAAAGGAGCGGCTGTACCGTCCACATAATATGGGAGATCAGGAAACTGACGACGCAAGGATGCATTTGCAAAAAGGTTTCCTATTCCTCCTTCAATATCGATCCATGAATCAACGCGTGTGGCTCCTGTCCAAGCACTCACCTGATAGTACTTTTCTTTGTTCCCTAAGAGATACAATGCCAAAGCTTTCAGCATTCTGCCTCGTTCCTGAAAGGTCATTTTACGCAATGCGTACCCACCATTTCTCTTCGCATAATCAAGCATAGCAGCATAATCCAATCCAACGCTTGAGATTTCTCCGATCTGCTCTCCGTTGATCGCATTGTATAAACTTAATTCTACTCCTGCCCCATCGAACCACTGACCGAGGGCGTAACTTTGATAACGCTGCATATTTTCTGTGTCTAGGTTACTAAAGATAAACAAAGAGTTCGGTTTATGATGAATTTTATCACTTTTCAAAAAGGGAACAAAGAATAAGGATCAAGGACTTTAATGTACACACCCTGGATAAATTAATAAATTACAACCTCGGTTTTTAATCTTTGCCTTTTTATTCCATGTTCTTTACTCAAAAGTTAAGATCATAGATTGATTAACCTTACCTGAATACAAATCAAATGATATTCTTTTCGCTAAGTATGGCCGTTAGTTTTGTCTGAAAAATACGATATGAGAATCAAGTTATTCATTGCCATTTTACCCGTACTAATAATGACACTCGGTTGTGCGAGATATTCAGAAGACAATAGCGAAACAACCTATCGTCAATTGAAATATAAGAAACGAACACCTGATAACAAAAAGAAAGGACTGTTTTTGGATCTGGAGGAGGCTACATTTGAGAATTATGATTTTAGAAGTGTACTTTACACAGGAAAGTATTTACAATTAGATATAATGAGTCTAGAGTCAGGAGAAGATATTGGATGGAAAAAATATGCCCGCACAGATCAATTACTTTATGTTGAGTCGGGAAGTGGAACCTGTTTAGTAAATGACGAGGCGTATGAACTTCAGGAAAATAATGCTGTACTCATACCAGCTGGTGCACGGCACAACATCTTAAATAACAATGACACCTTGGAGCTAAAGTTTTTTATCCTTTATGCACGTCCTATTCACAAGGACAAGGTTTCTCGTTCAACGAAAGAAGAAGCCAGAGAAAAAAGAGACTATTTTGATGGGGAGACGACCGAGTAATACTCAGGCGAACTGAAACTCTTCCTCATGTGCAGCAATGTAATCAAGGGTATCCAATACTTCTTGTAAATCAAATGAAGTAACCAGTTTCATTCTGTACTCCTTGAAATGGGCGATGCCTTTGAAGTAATTGGTGTAGTGACGCTTCATTTCGGTTATTCCAAGGTGTTCTCCTTTCCACTTAACAGACATGAGCAGGTGATCTCGAGCGACCTCTACGCGATCCTTGATGGTTGGTGAAGGCAAATGTTGCCCCGTATGTATGAAATGTTTCACCTCATTGAAGAACCAGGGATATCCAATACTCGCGCGACCGATCATAATGCCATCGACACCGTAGAGGTTCTTGTATTCGACTGCTTTTTCAGGAGAATCAATATCACCATTTCCAAATACCGGGATCTTCATGCGCGGATTATTTTTCACCTCGCCAATGAGCGTCCAATCGGCTTCGCCTTTGTATAATTGGACTCTAGTTCGAGCGTGTATAGAAATCGCCTCAATACCTACATCCTGAAGAGCCTCTGCCGTTGAAACCACAAATTTGGAATTCTCATCCCACCCAAGACGCGTTTTGACCGTCACCGGAAGTTTGGTGATCTTCACAATCTCTTCCGTCATTTTGATGAGTTTGGGAATGTTTTGCAGCATGCCGGCACCGGCACCTTTGCAGGTTACTTTCTTCACCGGACAACCAAAGTTGATATCAATCAGATCTGGATTGGTACGCTCAATGATTTTTGCCGCTTCCTTCATGCTTTCGATCTCTCCACCGAAGATCTGAATTCCCACCGGACGTTCATATTCGTAAATATCCAATTTCTGAACACTTTTCGCTGCATCGCGGATCAACCCTTCCGAAGAAATGAATTCGGTGTACATCAGATCAGCTCCGTGCTTTTTGCAGAGGGCACGAAACGGCGGGTCGCTCACATCCTCCATCGGTGCAAGGAGCAAGGGAAATTTACCCAATTCTATGTTGCGGATCTTTACCACAGGGCAAAGGTAGGGAAATGATTTTTCTTAACCATCTTACAGAGAAGGAGTCCTAATACTTTTTGCTAGATGCTTCGGCTATGCTCAGCACAAGTCAAAAAGTATTCAAAAAATCAAGGCTTTGGATTTGTTCTGGGTTCGGGATTATTTTATTCGTCTCCCAATTTTTATCTTGTCCGAACCCATTTCTGCCCCTGCTGTGTTTCTGTTTTGTCAGTGATCCTGCGGCTTCCTCCAAAACTACGAAACACAGTGTGGATTGAAAATCGAAAAATCCAAGGCCGGTATATGCTTTAAACGTAACCCATCTGACATAATGATATCAAGACTTAGGGAGGTAGGGCTCGCTTTCACACTCAAAACTCAAACTCGCGCTAACTCAAAGCATGATTCTGTGCTAAAGTGATTGTGCTATCTAGTTATAAAATCACAAACTTAACAGCTCGATTGACGAAGTGAGGAAAAGAAAATCAACGAATGGCTAACCATTGCAAAAAAGCGCTTGTCGTTTGTAAGCCGAAGCGGCTTGCAATCTTTTTGTGCAATAGTCCATGAGAGGATTTTATTCGAACGGCTTCAATCGAGAGTAGATCTTTTGGTCCTTTTGCATCAAGGTAAAAGGACATAATTAGATGTTTTGCATGAACTTTTCGGCTTACTGGCACGGTGAAGAGCACATTTCACAAACGCCTCCACTTCAACTCAACCATTTTTCTATCAATTACTTCTTGATGTGTTTATCAAGAGTGATATGTAAACCCAAGCCTCTTAACGCATCACCCTGAGCGACAATGTTTCCATCGCCATCCACGAGAAATCCTGATGGGATCGAATAAACATTATATGCTTTAGAAGCACTTCCGTCTTTATCCCAACCGTGATTCTTCCATGTTAGAAAATCATCAGCGATGGCCTTTTTCCAGGGTGCTTCCTCACGATCAAGTGAAACACTAAATACTTCAAATCCTTTTGCATTGATAAATTTAGCTGCCTTGTATTTCTTGTATGCTTCAACCACATTCGGATTCTCTCTTCGGCATGGTCCGCACCAGGAAGCCCAGAAATCAATCAGCACCATTTTACCTTTCAACTTGGAAAGCTTGATCTTTTTACCTGAAGGCGATACCAGTTCGATCTCGGGAGCTTTTTTGGTTTCTCCGGAGGAGGTTAATTTTAATTCTTCCTTTCTATATGAGGATAATAGCGGAACAAGGAACAAAGAGCAAAGAACAAGGATTGCTGTGAATTTGAGATTCAAGAATTTGATCATGTGATGATTTGAAAATTTAATAATTTGAAGATTTGAACTCTTTTCGTTGCTCTATTAGAAAAGATACAATTCAACTAATCGGTTATTGCATCTCAACTATTCCATGCTCTATATTCTATGCTCGAAGTTCATCTTAATGATGAATAATTGCCAAACTACTTACGATTACCCCACCCTTCTAATATCTGCACCAAGGTTGTTTAAACGAAGTTCAATATCCTGGTAACCTCTGTCAATCTGTTCGATGTTATGAATTACGCTCTTACCTTTGGCCGAAAGCGCTGCAATCAGCAAGGAAACACCCGCACGGATGTCAGGAGAGGTCATCTGAATACCTTTCAACGAATGCTGTTTATTTAATCCAATCACTGTTGCTCTATGTGGATCACACAAAATGATCTGTGCACCCATATCAATGAGCTTATCTACGAAAAACAAACGCGATTCAAACATCTTCTGGTGAATCAAGACGGAACCTTTTGCTTGCGTAGCGACAACGAGAACGATGGAAAGTAAGTCAGGTGTGAATCCCGGCCACGGTGCATCTGCAATGGTTAAAATCGATCCGTCAATGAAGGTATCGATCTCATAACTCTCTTGTGCAGGAATAAAAATGTCATCTCCTCTGCGTTCCAGTTGAATCCCCAAGCGACGGAAAACATTTGGAATGATTCCCAAATTGTCCCAGCTCACATCCTTGATGGTAATCTCGGATCCTGTCATGGCTGCCAGTCCAATAAAACTACCGATCTCGATCATATCCGGAAGAAGACGATGGTAGCACCCACCTAGTTCCTCCACCCCTTCAATATGCAACATATTGGAACCTATTCCCTCGATCCTGGCGCCCATGGAATTCAACATTTTACACAACTGCTGCAAATAAGGTTCACAGGCAGCGTTATAAATCGTTGTTTTTCCTTCGGCCATCACAGCTGCCATCACCACGTTGGCCGTTCCAGTTACGGAAGCTTCGTCCAAATGGATATAGGTCCCTTTTAATTTTTTGGCTTCAATAGAGTAAAAATGCTCGCCAGCATCGTAGTTGAACTTTGCGCCCAACATCTGGAAACCTTCAAAGTGTGTATCGAGTCTTCTTCGACCGATTTTATCTCCACCCGGTTTTGGGATAAATCCTTTTCCAAAACGTGCCAAAAGCGGACCAACGATCATAATCGAACCCCTCAAAGCACTTGCTCTTTTCTTGAAATCCTCTGATTCCAGGTATGCAAGATCAATATCTTTTGCCTGAAAGATAAAAGTTCCTTTTTCCACCTTTTCGATCTTCACACCCATGGTCTGCAACAAGCTAATCAACTTGTTCACATCCACAATATCCGGAACGTTGGAGATGGTCACCTTTTCAGCCGTCAACAATGGAGCACACAAAACCTGTAGTGCTTCGTTTTTTGCTCCCTGTGGGACAAGCTCCCCTTTCAAGGGTTTACCTCCGTGAATCTCAAAAGATGCCATGTGCTATTTTTTGAATTTCTTCTTTTGTTTTTGTTTGAAACTTCCTTTGTTTCGCTTGTTCTGATTCAATCCCATCGAACGAAGGATCGTGTTTGTATTTACGAGCTCATCCGGATTCTCCAGGATCAATTCCCCTTTCGAAAGTTCCTTCAACTGATCTGCAATTACATGGTTCTCCACCGCGTCATTATTATGGGCGAGAAACTGCTTCTTCATGAAGTTTGCCATCGTGTTTTTCAAATATTCCTTCTCCTTCTCGTCGGTAACCTCTTTCGAGCTCTCTAGGATCTTTTGCGTATACTGACCGTAATGTCCGTAGCGAATCCTGCTTTTCGGATATTCCATAAAATTGGGTTTCTCATTGAGTACTTCCTGTTTCGGAATCTCATAAGGAGAATCTACCTCTAACTGAAAATCGGACATCACAAATAAGTGCGTCCACAACTTGTGACGAAAATCATCCACATCGCGTAAATGGGGATTCAATTGTCCCATCACCTCAATGATGGCCTGCGCAGCTCTGTTTCTTTCATCGCGATCTGCAATCTCCATGGCATGTGCGATCATGTTCTGCACGTTTCTGCCATATTCTGGAAGGATCAATCGCCCTCTCGTTGTATTGTATTCCATGTGGAATGTTGTTTTATAGTTTAGTTTTCCAGATGCTTCCCGAGTGCATTATCATACAAGGCCTTTGCTTCTGTAATAAATCCGTAATGCTGGTCATCTACCATCATTTTTCCTTTTGTAACGTGTCCAAGCAAAGTGAAATTCACACCAGATTCCATCATGAACTCGATAAAATCTTCTTCTCTGTCTTCGCTAACTGCTACCGCTACACGTCCTTGTGCTTCTCCGAAGAGGAAGGCATCCTCACGGATTTCAGAATCTGTAACAATATCAAATCCAAATTCACGTG
>JBIITO010000152.1:0-4115 GCA_044340465.1 Crocinitomicaceae bacterium
TAGATGGCGAGCTTCATAAGTAGATGAGATTCCCCCATCAGTCGTTGAATATTGGAAAGATCATCTCTGAAATCGCTTTTGAAGTCCGGGTCTAACTTTTGAATGAGCAAGAGTATTTTCATCAATTTATTGATGATATATTGATGAAATTTGGTCGGGTATTTTAAACTTGATTCTTCAATGGAACTGTAGACCTGTAATGCTTCTCTCATCAAAAAAATGAGAAGTTCCACTTCTCCGTATTTGTCGCGTGTGATGGAGACATGGTTTGTTATTTTTCCACTACAATCGCGCATGTCCCACCAAAGGTCACTCAAAATATTATAGCCATGCTTTAATGTCCAGATCATGCGTTCCGTTATTTCTTTTTTGATGTTTTCGCGTGATTCTTCTATCGTATATTCAGCCAGCAACTCAAATCGCAAGCGATTGGCTAGTGCCAAGTCATGTTTGATTAAGCGAAAAATGAGTTTATCCTTTTCCTTCTCAGGCAAGTTGCGGAGTGCAGCCTTAAATTCTTCGTCGAGTTTCATGGTCGCAATTTACAAGTCAAACCTAACAAAAATTATTCAACTAATTTGGCTAAAACATCCAACCAGAGGCCATTTCTCCCCCTGGGAGATCTAGAGAAGAGAGATGATCCTAAATGTAACGTTTCTGGAATAAGTTATTTTGGTATAAATACAGCAATTAATGGGATGATATATCAATTTAAAAATCAAAACGCTTTAAAAAATGGAAATCACGAATCTTTTGAGCACTTTTTTTGACGCAGATTTCTCATTAGAGAACAGATTTAATCCAAGAGTAATAAACATTTAGGGCTGAGTTTCCCCAGCCCTAAAAAAGATTTTCTGTAATAAAATGTCAACTATCTACTGCAACACAATCTTTCGTATATCCACCGTATTTCCTTGCGGATCGATGAGGTGGACGAAATAAATGCCATTTCCGGTCCATGTGCCCAGATCTACGTAGGAGGATTGTTGCGTAATGTTGGTTTGAAACATTTGCTGCCCCACTGAATTGGTGATCTTTAACTGATACCCACTCAATGTAGCGTAATTTCCGTAATCAATGGTGATGTGATCGTTGGTAGGGTTTGGCCAGATCTTGATCGTATTCTCATACGTTACCGGATCGAAACCCGTGAGGTTGGTATTGATGATGAGTGTATCCGTAACCGTAATGTATTGATAGCAAATGTTGCCATTGTACAGGTTGGAAATTTCCGTAGAATCCAACGCACGGTTCCAGATGCCGATATCGTCCAAGTTTCCTTTAAAAAATTGTTGAGCACCATTATTTGCGGAGGCAAAATTTAATAACATATTTTGAGTTGTATAGTTTATAGGAAAGTCCACATTTATTGAATCTTGCAATAATCCGTCAATATAAATTTTCATTTTGTTAGCAGAAACATCATAGGTACCAAGTACATGAAAATAAATTGTACTTGCGCTAGTATTAGAATTTACCTGACGAATAGTATTACCAGTTGACACATCTTTTCTAAAATAAAAAAGATTTGAACTATTAATTGCGATAGAATAGGGGTCCTTAGCAGTCTGTGTATCTCCAAACCAAACTAATTGAACTTGATTAGAAGTAGAATTCAAAGATTGACACCAACAAGAAATTGTAATGTCATCGATAATATTAAAGGATGAGTTTGAATTGAAGTTAATAAAATCATTTACCCCATCAAAACTATACGCCTGATTGGTATTTCCAAAGCGATCAGTGGTAAGTGTGGCTCCATTTACGGTTCCGTTGTTTCCGTTTCCTGATTCATCGTTGGCATTCCCGGTAAAAGGCCACCAGCCAACCAGACCATTTGTGGGTACATAAGAAGGGACCTGCGCATTGAGTGAACAAGGAGCAAAGAACAAAGAGCAAAGACTTGCTCCAACTAAAAAAGAAAGTTTAAGCTTTTTCATAGTAGAAATTTTATTCTCCCCGCCCCGCAGTAGAGTTGATATAAAAAAAATCAGCGTGGGACAGTTGCCGTTACTCGTATCTGAGGGAGTCGAAGCCCTAACCTACAAAGTAAAGCAACGCCCACGCCTTGACGTGAGCGTTTCGCTTTCTTCCCTGTAGGTTTTGAATTTTCGACTTTTCAGATACAGGAATTAGCAAACGCTAATGTTTTATATGTCTTTTTAAGTTATCTTATCTGTTTCGTTATCAGTTTTGTATGAGACGAATATAGTTGATAGTGGTTTATTGTCCAAACTAATTCACTATATACTAGATATAATTCAGTTAATTCCCTTTACAACATCTCAATCACGCCTGCAGCTCCTTGGCCTGTTCCCACGCACATGGTCACAATACCGTATTTTTGCTGGCGTTTTTTCAATTCGTTCATGATCTGAACGGAAAGTTTGGCACCGGTACATCCGAGTGGATGACCCAAAGCAATGGCTCCTCCATTCACGTTCACCAGATCAGGGTTGACGCCCGTTTCACGGATCACGGCTAAAGCCTGGGAGGCAAAGGCTTCGTTCAATTCATATAAATTGATATCATTCATGGAAAGTCCAGCCATTTTGATGGCTTTCGGAATAGCGTCTACCGGACCAATTCCCATGATGCGTGGTTCAACGCCCACTACCGCATAGGAAGCCAGACGTGCAATTGGTTCCAGATTCAATTCTTTCACCATGCTTTCAGACATGACGAGCACGAAGGCTGCTCCATCGGAAGTTTGAGAAGAATTTCCTGCTGTCACTGATCCACCATTGGCAAAAACCGGTTTCAATGCGCCGAGTGCTTCCAGTGTACTTGCTCGCGGACCTTCATCTGTATCTACGATGAATTTCTCTACCTGACGTTTTTCGTTGGCATCCAGAAAAATACGTTCCACTTCAATCGGAGCGATGTCGTCCTTGAATCGACCTGATTTAATGGCTGCAATAGCTTTCTCATGAGATTTAAGCGCAAACGCATCTTGCTCTTCGCGGCTTACGTTAAATTGCTTTGCTACAGCTTCTGCAGTTAGACCCATGCCCCAGTACCAGGTTGGATTTTCTTTGCCCACCTTCGGATTTGGAACGATTCTCCAGCCACCCATTGCCATGACCGACATGGATTCTGCTCCTCCAGCGATAATACAATCCGCCATTCCGGCTTCGATCTTTGCTGTGGCAATAGCAATGGTTTCCAAACCGGATGAACAATAACGGTTGATTGTCATTCCCGGAACTTTGTCCGTATTTAATCCCATTAGTGAGATCATTCTTCCAACGTTTAACCCTTGCTCTGCTTCGGGAGTGGCGTTTCCTACGATCACGTCATCTACACGTTCTTTGTCGAGCTGCGGAACACTTGCCATTAAATGTTTGATCACGTCTGCGGCAAGATCATCCGGCCTGTAAAAACGAAATCCTCCTTTACCCGCTTTCCCCACTGCGGAGCGGTAACCTGCTACTATGTATGCTCTGTTTCCCATATTTTATAGATGTTAGATTGAAAGACAAAAGACGAAAGACTCATTTATTTTGAGCCAAGTGACTATTTGAATCTAGCAATCATTTTTTGTAACTCCATTATTTTTTTAGATGTTAGACTGAAAGACAAAAGACTTTGTTTATTTTGAGCCAAGCGACTTTTTGAATCCTGCAATCATTTTTTGCGTTTCATTAATTTCAGTTATTAAATTTTCAACTTCAAGACTAAAGATATCACTAGCCAAAAGAAGCTCTGTTTCAAGTTCAAAAGACGAAGAAATAGCGATGTCCAGAAAATGCTGAAACTCTTTGGTTGTCGTCCTTCCTGATCCTTCTGCGATATTTGCCGCTACAGAGACTGCTGCTCGATTTATCTGACTTTTCAACCCAAATTTTTCTTCAGATGGAAGTTTCTCAGTGAAAAAATAGACTTCTTTGGCCACATTCATGGACCGTTGCCAAATTTTAAGTTCTCTGAAATTATGTTTTAATCCCATCAGTCTTTTGTCTTAAGTCTAAAAGTCTTTTGTCTATTGTCTTAAGTCTAAAAGTCTTTTGTCTATTGTCTCAAGGTCATTTGTCTAATCATCAATTCCTCAAAATCTTTCCAAATTTCACCAAGGATTCCAATCGTTCCATTGTCTTGCGCTCGGCGCACAATTC
>JBIITO010000153.1:0-4086 GCA_044340465.1 Crocinitomicaceae bacterium
GTAACTCGATTCACCTTACAAAATTACAATGACCACTTACGCCAATTTAGCCTAAGAGTTCATAGTTTTCAACATGGATTGTGCAACTTTCTCGCTAGCACCACCGTCACCAAGTATAGCACGTAATACACGGTAATCAGCCAGCATTTGTGCTCTGGAATTACCTCCTAGAATTATCTTGTTCAACTCTTGCTTAATACGATCTGGATTGCACTCATCCTGTATCAATTCTGTTACCACTTCACGGTTCATTATCAAGTTGACCAAAGAAATAAATCGGATCTTGATCAAAGCCTTTGCAATGTAATACGAGATCCTAGAACCTTTGTAACATACCACCTCCGGAATACCCAACAATGCCGTTTCCAGCGTTGCAGTTCCAGAAGTCACCAAAGCAGCTTCAGATAAGGCTAACAAATCATAAGTATGACCGAAATAGACCTCCACCACCTTACCTTTGAGTATGGAAGTGTAGAAAGACGAATCCAAAGAAGGGGCACCTGCAACAATGATACGATGGTCAGTAAAAGACTCAACAGCTTGCAACATAAGAGGAAGCTTTACCAAAACTTCCTGCTTTCTACTTCCGGGTAACAATGTAATAATGGGCATTGAATCTATTTTTGTTATTTCAGATACAAATTCATCTGAGGACTGAAAATTCTTTAGCGCATCAAGTAATGGATGTCCGACATAATGAACTTTATAATCAAATTTCCTGTAAAAATCCTCTTCGAATGGAAGGATGACATACATCTCATCCACAAACCGCTTGATCTTGTAAACCCGAGACTGTTTCCATGCCCAGACTTGCGGGGAAATATAGTAATATACTTTAATCCCTTGTTCATGTGCCCATTCAGCAATACGCAGATTAAATCCTGGATAATCAATCAAAACCAATGCATCAGGTTTAAATTCGGAAATATCCCTTTTACAAATGGAGATATTTTGCAGAATAGTTTTCAAATTCATCACCACCTCCAGAAAACCCATAAAAGCAAGTTCCTTTATGTGTTTAACAACCTTTGCCCCTGCCCTCTTCATTTCGTCACCACCCCAGCAGCGTATATTCAATTGGCTGTTCTGCCTCAATAAAGCTCTCACCAGATTACCTCCATGCAGATCCCCGGAGGCCTCACCGGCAATGATGTATATACGTTTATGTTGGATTGACATTTACATGATTAAGTTAACGTATATTATAAAAGGCAAATAGGCCATCGTTCCCAAGATGATCCCCATGGCCAATCCGTAATTGTTTCTATTAATGAAAATATAAAACCACAAAAGATTAGAAATGATGGCCAAAGAAACAACCTTACTCATTGTTTGCCTGCTTAACACAAACATATCCCAGATAGCACCAAAAGGGTAATTTCTCGACCATGCCAAAAATAGAACAACTAGTGGAACAAAAACGATAGGTGAAAAAATTCCAATGATCAATCCTTTCGTGTGAGCCAATGTCCAATTTCTCAAATTCATAAACTCCAATCATTAAAATGAGACATCACATTATAGGCTGTCATATCAAATTGTGTGGGCACTACACTTGCATATCCCTGCTCCAATGCTTTTAAGTCAGAACCTTCTTTTGTGTCATGTCTGACAAAATCTCCTGTTAGCCAAAAATAAGCTCGACCAAACTGATCCAAACGTTTATCAAAGCGATCTTCCCAAAATGCATGAGCCTGAGAGCAGACCTTAATACCTTTTAACTCAGAACGTCTAATCTTCGGGATATTGACATTCAGGCAAACATGATCTGGTAATCCTTCTAAAAGAACTTTAGGGATTAGTTGATCTGCCACATATTGTGCAACAGAAAAATCGGCATCCGAATTAAAATCACACAATGAAAACCCAACTGAAGGAATGTTTTCCATTGCCCCTTCCACTGCAGCAGACATAGTTCCGGAATAAAGCACATTCGTTGATGTGTTTTCTCCATGATTAATTCCTGAAACGATCAAATCAGGCCGACGATGTAAAACTTCGCAAATACCAAGTTTAACGCAATCGACAGGTGTTCCTGAACACGTAAATGCTTTTAATGGCGAAAAAAGCTGAGACGAATCCAAACGCAGGATCTGATTGACCGTTATAGCATGTCCCATTCCCGATTGTGCTTTATCAGGAGCCACCACAACTACCTCCCCATGTTTGACTGCCATCTCTATTAACGAACGTATACCTTTGGAGGAAATCCCGTCATCATTCGTAACCAATATCAAAGGCCTTTCCGTGTTCTCAATCATAATCAACGAAAGTAGAAAATATTAGTACAACAGGGTTGATAAAATTGGTGTAAAAAATTGCACTTTACCGATTCGCATGACATTTAAGATTATACTTTTGAAAAACAAATGAGCATCATTCGTACAGAAGAATTATTGCGGGAGTTAACTTCTATTACGGAGTTAAACAAACAGACAATCGAAGAACACGTATCGAAGCTATCGAAAGAACAATTAAATTGGAAAAAAGACAATATTAGTTGGTCGATTATAGAAACTCTTGCCCACCTCAATGAGTTCGCCAGTTACTACAATGAAATCATTTCCCAAAAGATAGATAAGACGCGTTTTCGTGAGCCACGTGTAACTTTTGTCTCCTCTCCTTTGGGGAGATCTGCCTGGATCTCTATGAAACTTGGAAACGCTCAAAATGTTAAAAGAAAACTTCGTTCACAGAAACTTTACAATCCAGTTTTTAATAGGGAAATCGAACTAGAGAATAGCACTAAGAAGTTTATTGATCATCAGATTGATTTGCTAAATATTCTTTCAAAAGCGGGTCAGGTGAATTTGCGAAAAGTAAGGATTCCTACTTCTATTTCAAAACTGATCCGTTTAAAATTAGGCGATGCACTCATGTTTGTAATTTATCATAATCAACGACATGTCCGACAAGTGCTAAATGTGATTGCTGATAAGAATTTCCCCAAAATAAAGAGTGAATCATGAAGTATGCCTATTGTATGGTTAGCAATTCTCCGCTAAGAGCAGAGGCAAGAGATGCCTCGGAAATGGTTTCTCAACTTTTATTCGGTGAACCTATACAAATTCTCGAAGAACATACTCCCTGGCTAAAAATCGAAACAGTTTTAGACGGATACCAGGGATTTGTGGACCGAAAACAATTTCGTCTCTTAACTGAAAAAGAATTCAAACGTTGGATGGATGGTCTTTCCATGCTAACCGCATTGACATGTGAACTATCCACCCCTTGGGGGCTTCAACTATTGATTCGTGGAGCTTTCATACCTTTTGATAAATCAGCCTCGTTTTCCATAGGAAAAGATATATTCACCTTTAAAGAAGAACCTACTAAATCAAACTGGAAAACAACCGTTGATGCAGCAGTTTCTTACCTAAATACTCCTTACCTCTGGGGTGGGAAATCGCCATTTGGGATCGACTGTTCGGGTTTTACTCAAACAGTATTGCGTTTTTTTGACATCAACATTCCAAGGGACGCTTCCCAGCAGATAGAATATGGACGAGAAATTACATTTGAAGAAAAAGAACCAGGCGACCTAGCCTTTTTTCACAACAATGCAGGAAAGATCATCCATGTCGGTTTGTGTGCACATAACAATGATTTTATTCACGCATCAGGTCGTGTTAGGATTGACCATCTTACTCAAGAGGGAATCAGACAATTCGAAAACGGTGAACTAACGCATAACTTGCATTCCATTCGCCGGATGTAAGAAATCATTGAAAATAATAACGATATTCGCAAAAATATAATTAACATGAAAGTACTAATCACAGGAGGCGCAGGATTTATTGGTAGTAATCTTGCAAAAAGGCTTGTAAATGATGGTCACTCCGTCGTAGTACTTGATTCGTTGTTAAGAGGGAATAAATTAGATAAGGAAACCTACGCCCGAGTTGAATTCATTAAAGGGGACGTGCGTGATCAAGACATAGTGATTCGAGCAAGCAAAGATTGTGATCTCATCTTTCATTTTGCGGCTGTTTTAGGTGTGGATATCGTAGCTGACAACCCGGTAGAAACGATGGATGTAGAGGTGATTGGTACACGGAATGTCGTTGAAGCTGCCTTCCTAAACAA
>JBIITO010000063.1:0-13575 GCA_044340465.1 Crocinitomicaceae bacterium
ATATATGTTTTCTTGCAATTTTAGACTACAAATAGCAAACAATTATTAACATATATTATTGTAAAACAGATGGTTATTTGGTTTTTAAGGAGCGACTAAATATTTATGAAAAGAAATTTGGTCAGCAAAACATTGGTTTCGCCATCAATAACCAACAACGTGGCGTATTTGAATTATTATCTTGATCATCCCAAAAGAGAGAGTATTCAGGATTGGTACTCGAGCTCAACCTTTGAAGCATTGCATGTGCGTTTAAGGGATGAGGATAAACCTTATTTCTGTTATGTATTCAATAACGCTTATGATCTGCCTTCATTACGCGAGTTGATACGCAGGTATTATCCTATTCAAAGAGCAGCATTCGTTACGCCAAGTTCTGCTGTCTTTCTCTTTTCGAGAGGAAATAGACTTTGGTTGAATCCAAAACGTATTGCAGGGAATTCAAATTTGAAAACTTCGACAGATGAATTCTGTGCTGATTTTAAGATAAAGATCAAGGACCTTAATGAATTAGACCCATTTGATTATGATACGTTTGTTTTAGATCTTCAGTTATTCACTTTAGAAGAATTGTACACGGTCGTTTGTCTCTCACGAAATGGTGAAATGGTTCAGAAAAATAGCAATCCCCTCTACTATCAAACCATCAATCAATGTAAAGTAATAAATGATACATTGGTTTCAAAAATCACTATGCCTTTTCAAGTACCTTCAGATGCCCAGCCGGATGATGAGATACTCTTTTACTTATGGAATCCCAATAAGGGACGATTTGCTTATTCCAGACCATCACTCTTTGAGGTAAAATAGAAGATCATAGTCTGGACCGTAAAATCCAGGTTAATTTTTCAGTCAACTCGCGTAAGTGGCAAATTCGGAACTCTTCTTCGAGATGTACTTTGTTGTTTTCAGGGTCGAAGAGAATGCCATGCATACCGCAGTTTCTGGCTCCGACAATATCAACCTCATAGTCATCACCAATCATCACGGATTCTGTGGCAACCGCACCAGTAACTTTTAGCGCATGTTCGAATATGAAACGGGAAGGCTTGTTGTAACCAACCTCCTCCGAACAGAGAACGAGATCAAAGAATGGACGAAGTCGTGCCTCCTCGAGTTTAATGAATTGTACTTCTTTAAATCCGTTTGTTATGATGTGCATTTGGTAACCTTCACGCTTCAACTCATTTAATGTTTCCAAGGTTTTCGGAAATAAATGTGTTTGGCGTGGGGACATCTCAATGTATCCCAGACTGATCTTTTCTATCAAGTCAAAACGTTGGATGTCCAGTTTTTCGAAAGTGTTTTTGAATCGCTCTGTTCGAAGAAACTCTTTTGAGACCTTACCAGTGCCGTAGTCTTTCCAAAGTGTGGCATTCGTTTCTTTGTACGTTTGATGGAATAATTCAAATGATCCGTGGAGCTCGTTCAGACCTAATTCTAAATAAAGTTGTCTCAGCGCCGTTTCAGAGTTGCGTTCAAAATCCCACAATGTCCGATCCAGATCGAAAAACAAATGTTTAGCCATCAGCGGAAAATAAGGTAAGCCACAAATGACATGGCGAGAGCATTCAAAAACATGCCAAGTATAATCAGCGGGTAGGTTCTGGATTCCTTTCCATAGAATTTAGCCGCAATAACACTTCCAATAGGAACAGAAAGAAAGAAGGGTGCCCAGAAGCAGATACCAAAGATGCCAAGGGATCGTTTTGCCTTTATAATACTTCGATTGGTTCGGGTGAACTTTCGTTTCACTTTGAATGTGCCAGTTTCTACTTTTTTAAGTTTCCTGTTTCGAGACAGTTTCAAAATCCATTCACTAAAGTAAAAAAAGAAGGTCGCACTTAAAACACCTCCTGCCACACTACTTATATAAGTTTCCCAAAAAGGCAGACCGATCGCGTGACCTGTAAAAGGTGCAAACATGAATTTGAAGGTGGCCAGGAAAAAAACGGTTGAAATGAGTCCCCAATTCATCACGGATCTAACATTTTACACCGTAGGCAAGATCTCCCGCATCTCCAAGTCCGGGTACGATATAGCTCTGAGCTGTCAATTCTCCATCGATGGCTCCAACCCAGATTTCTGTATTGTCAGGTAAATGTTTTCGGACCATATCCAGTGCCTCCTGCGTTGCAATGGCAGAAACGATGATTACCCTGGCTGGTTTACCTTGTTTTAGCAATGCTTTGTAAACCATTAGCATTGAATTCCCGGTAGCCAGCATAGGGTCACTTATGATCACGGTCTTTTTATCGAGTAGAGGCGAGGCAAGGTATTCTATCTGAATGTCAAATTCTTCCGCATTCTTGTGTTTTCTGTAGGCAGAAACAAAGGCACTTTCTGCACGATCAAAATAATTCAATAAACCTTGATGCATAGAAAGTCCAGCACGAAGAATTGTGGCCAGAACTGGTTGTTCAGTAAGTTGATTCACATGTGCAACCCCGAGTGGAGTTTCAACATCCTTGACAGTGTAATTTAATGACTTCGACAATTCGTACCCCATAATCTCTGAAATGCGCTCCATATTTCTTCGGAAGCGCATAGGGTCTTTCTGTATGTCAATATTACGAATCTCAGCGATAAATGTATTGAAGATCGAATTCGTACTGGAGAGGTTGTGGACCATGAATGAATGCTTTAGGTAAATATAGTGGATTTTATAAAAACAATTCTGTCAAATAGCTGTAATTATTGTGAAAAGTCTGCGAAGTCATCGTTTGACCCTTCTAAAAAAGTAAATTTGCGTCGTGTCTGAGAAAGCTAGTATAAACGCGAAAATCTTCAAACGATTGGTAGCTCACGTGAAGCCCTACCGCGGATTGTTTTTCCTTGCCGTTTTCTGTACCTTGTCACTTGCAGCTTTAGGACCTTCCCGACCTATGGTTATTGGTCACATGGTTGACGAATATATAGTTAAAACCAAAGACGGAAATAGTTTGCTGTTTTGGTCGGGGATTGTCGTTGTTATGCTTGTCTGCGAGGCATTACTTCAATTTGCGAACGCCTATTTTTCGAATCTCTTAGCTCAAAGCGTAATTAGGGATATTCGTCAGAAACTGTTCGGACACATGCTCACGTTTCGTATGAGGTATTTTGATAAGACTCCGATAGGTACATTGGTGACACGCGTTGTTTCTGATCTGGAGGCCATTACGGAGGTGTTCTCAGCTGGACTAATGGAGATTGCAGGTGACATGCTGGCGTTGATAGCTGTTCTGACGATGATGTTGGTGGTAAACTGGCAACTGACGTTGATGACGGTTATCCCAATTCCGTTGCTGATCATTGCAACACGTATATTTGCACGTGCTATGCGCAGTTCTTTTCAACTGGAAAGGGTACAGGTGAACAAGTTGAATACGTTTGTGCAGGAACACATCACGGGAATGTCCATTGTACAATTGTTTAACCGTCAGGAAAAGGAATTTGAGGAGTTTCAGGAAATCAATAAGGGACATCGACAGGCGCATATCAATGCAGTTTGGGCTAACTCGATCTTCTTCCCTGTGGTGGAATTGCTAAGTTCGATGTCGATTGCTTTTCTCCTTGTTTGGGGGGCAATGATGGCACTTGGTAAATCTGAAAGCGAAACTAAAGAGATCTATGGGGAGATTATAGCCTTTACGCTGTGGGTTCAAATGCTTTATCGACCAATTCGACAGTTGGCTGACAAGTTTAACATCCTTCAAAGGGGCACTGTCCGGGCAGAACGCGTATTTGAAACCCTGGATTTGATGGAGGATGTGCAGGATAAAGGAAATCTGGATTCGTGTGATTTTGATCAGCCGATAAGGTTTGATCATGTTTCATTTGCTTATGAAAGTGTGAATTGGGTGCTCAAGGATTTTTCACTGACGATCCAGCCGGGTGAAATGGTAGCGTTCGTCGGGGCAACAGGTGCCGGAAAATCTACTGTAATCAATTTGTTAGGACGTTTTTACGAGTTTCAAAAGGGAAATATTTTCATCGGAGATGTTAATCTGAAAGATCTGCGTTTACATGTGTTGCGCAAGAATATTTCTGTGGTGTTGCAAGATGTATTCCTCTTCTCTGATACTATCCATAACAATGTAACTCTTGGAGATCCTTCCATAAGCCGCGAACAAGTGATTTCAGCTGCAAAGTCTGTAGGAGCTCATAAGTTTATTGAAAGATTACCTGGAGGATACGATTACGAAGTGGGAGAGCGAGGAGGAGTGCTGTCAGTTGGTCAGAGACAACTCCTTGCATTTATTCGTGCCAGTGTATATGATCCCCATATTCTCATTTTGGATGAGGCAACATCAAGTATTGACAGTGAATCGGAAGAACTAATTCAGAGAGCTACTCAAAAGCTAACGCAAGGGCGTACTTCGATCGTTATTGCTCACCGATTATCTACAATTCATAATGCAGATAAAATTGTGGTTCTCGACAAAGGTGAGATCAAAGAAGTCGGTTCACACGGAGAATTACTTGCTCAAAAAGGTTATTATTTCACGCTGTACAACAAACAGTTTAACGAAGAAAACGAGTAAAAATGGTTGGACTAAAGATCGGAGGAGTTCCGGAACATTTTAACCTTCCCTGGAGATTAGCTATCGAGGAAGGTCGCTTCAGAAACATTGGATTAGAATTGCATTGGAGCGATATGACAGGCGGAACGGGTCAAATGATCAAGGGTTTGGATCTTGGAACTTTGGATGTAGCCGTTCTTCTTACTGAAGGGATTACCAAGGCAATTTTGGATGGATTGAAAGCGAGAATCATTCAAGTTTATGTTACAACACCGTTAAGATGGGGTGTACACGTACCCTTCCATTCCGATATTAATAAAGTCGATCAATTGGAGTCGAAAACCTTTGCGATATCACGAGAGGGTTCGGGTTCGCATTTAATGGCATTTGTAAAGGCGAAACTGGAAGGCTGGAATCCGGCAGATTTGAAATTCAACATTGTGGGAGATGTCTATGGTGGATTGTGGGCTTTGGAACATGATCAGGCTCAGGCTTTCCTGTGGGAAAAATACACTACACATCCTTTTACAGAACAACAGAAATGTCGTTATATCGATGAGGTAGTCACGCCTTGGCCGTGTTTTGTGATTGCGGTCAGAGAAGAAGTATTGGAGAAATATCCGGCGCTTTTGAAGGAAATGTGCTACATCGTGAACCAAAAAGCAAAAGAGGTGAAGCTGGATGAAGATTCTGTAGAAGTGATCTCCTGGAGGTATAATCTTCGTTCAGGACAAGTTGCCAATTGGCTCATTGAAACGGATTGGAATTATGACGGGATCGAATATCCGTTGGCTTTTGATAAAACCGTTCGTTACCTCAAGCAATTGAACTTGATTGAAAATGAAAAAGCCGAGGATTGGCAACATAAATTGTTTCCAATGAAAAGTTCTGAACGTGAAACTACAGTTATTTGATCATGAGTAATAAACGAACCGGAGTCTTACTGATCCAACTTGGTACACCTGATAGTCCCTCTGTAAGTGACGTAAGAAGATACTTGAGCCAATTCCTGAATGATCCTCGCGTGATCGATATTCCTTGGTTGCCAAGGAAATTGCTGGTGAATGGGATCATTGTTCCGTTAAGAGCGCCAAAATCGGCCAAGATCTACAAGGAATTATGGGAGCATGGCAATGGTAAGTCGCCTTTGTTGACTTATACAGAGCAGGTGACACGTTTGGTTCAGGAGCGTTTTAATTCGGACCATGTAGTTGTAGAAATGGCGATGCGTTATCAGAATCCGTCTTTGGATGTGGTGTTGGAGCGTATGCGAAAGGCGAATTACGACCAGTTGATCATTATTCCGTTATTCCCGCAGTACGCAAGTGCCTCATCCGGTTCTGCTATCGACAGAGCCATGGAGATCATTAGCAAATGGTGGGTGATTCCGGAAGTGAAGATCGTCAGTCAGTTCTGGGATAATGAGGGGTATATTGATTCGGTGGTGGAGCGTGCAAAGCAATTTGACTGGAAAGAATACGATCACGTGCTTTTCTCTTACCACGGACTTCCGGAAAGACAAGTGGATAAGGTGTATGAGGGTACTGATCTTTGCGGCGACCAACCTTGTGAGACAGAGGTTAATGAAAAGAATAAATTCTGTTACAAGGCAACAAGTTATGCGACCACTCGATTGATCGCTGAAAAATTGGGTATTCCTGAAAATAGTTACACGGTTTGTTTTCAATCCAGGTTGGATAAAAAATGGTTGACACCTTTTTCAGACAAGGTAATTGAAGAATGGGGAAAGAAAGGAGCCAAAAAGTTGCTTGTTTTTAGTCCTGCTTTTGTGGCTGATTGCCTTGAAACGATCATCGAGATCGGAAGTGAGTATCAGGAGATCTTCGAGAAACACGGCGGACAAAAAGTTCAATTAGTTCCTAGTTCTAATGATCATTCCAGATTTATCGACTGTTTAGTCGGTCTTATTGAAAATAGACTTTAGATCCAGTCTTGTCTAAGTCTTTTGTCTTAGGTCTTGGAGTCTAAAGTCTAATGTTGTAATTTTGCACTCTAATAAACACAGAAAAACAATAAAATGAGCAATACATTGGAGAAAGTAGCTTACAAAGTAAAAGACATTAGTCTTGCAGAGTGGGGTAGAAAAGAGATCAAATTGGCGGAAGCAGAAATGCCAGGACTTATGTCATTGAGAGCGGAGTATGGTGCTTCAAAACCGTTGGCTGGCGCACGCATCGCAGGATGTTTGCACATGACCATTCAAACGGCTGTTTTGATCGAAACGTTGGTTGAATTGGGTGCTGAGGTTACCTGGTCTTCTTGTAACATTTTCTCTACGCAAGATCACGCTGCTGCTGCGATTGCTGCTGCAGGAATACCTGTTTTCGCATGGAAAGGAATGAACGAGGAAGAGTTTGACTGGTGTATCGAGCAAACATTGTTCGCATTCAAAGATGGTAAGCCATTGAACATGATCCTCGACGATGGAGGTGACTTGACGAATATGGTGTTCGATCGTTACCCTGAGTTGACAAAAGACATCAAAGGACTTTCTGAAGAAACAACAACTGGTGTTCACCGTCTGTACGAGCGCAAGAAGAATGGAACTTTAGTAATGCCGGCGATCAATGTAAACGACTCTGTAACTAAGTCAAAATTCGACAACAAATACGGTTGTAAAGAATCATTGGTGGATTCTATTCGTCGTGCAACAGACGTGATGATGGCTGGAAAAGTAGCTGTTGTTTGTGGATATGGAGATGTGGGTAAAGGTTCTGCAGCTTCTTTGAGAGGAGCAGGAGCACGTGTGATCGTTACTGAGATCGATCCGATCTGTGCTTTGCAGGCTGCCATGGACGGATTTGAAGTGAAACGTCTGGATTCAGTAGTTCACTTGGGAGATATCATCGTAACGACTACAGGAAACAAAGACATCGTAGTAGGTCGTCATTTCGAGAAAATGAAAGACAAAGCGATCGTTTGTAACATTGGTCACTTCGATAATGAGATCGATATGGCTTGGTTGAACGGTAACTATGGCTCAACGAAATATACGGTTAAGCCACAAGTAGATATTTACGATGTGAAAGGTAACGAGATCATCATCCTTGCAGAAGGACGTTTGGTGAACTTGGGTTGTGCTACTGGTCACCCATCTTTTGTAATGTCAAACTCATTCACGAACCAGACATTGGCTCAATTGGAGTTATGGCAGAATAGCGCGAACTATGACAACGATGTGTACATGTTGCCTAAGCACCTGGATGAGAAGGTGGCGCGTTTGCACCTTGCGAAGATCGGTGTGGAATTGGAAACGCTTTCTGAAGATCAGGCTGATTACATCGGTGTGAAAGTGGAAGGTCCTTTCAAAGCAGAACACTACAGATATTAATATCAAGAATATATTCAATAAAAAGCGTCGAGATTCGGCGCTTTTTTGTTTTAGAGCCGTTCCTATAAATTGTAAGTAGTCAATTTAAAGCTTTAAAATAAGCTTATTTCAGGCGCTTTTTCATATTCGAACTACTCACCACCTTCTTACCTGTTTTGGATTCTAGTTCCTTTCTGGCAACTTTAGCGACTTGACCTCCCTGCCGTGCTACTATTTTACTTTCATCAAGATTCTTTGGATCCGTTGCAGCTGAAATGTCTTTGGTGGATGCTTCTGCCAACATATTGAGGATTAATTCCGTGTTGGTCATATTGTCCCTAAGATTTTCCTTTTTTAATCCTTTTAATACCTTGTATTCTTTTGTGGTATGTCCCGACCATGTTTTCGTAATAATATCCGTCAGACTTGCAAATTGTGCGCCTTCCCTTAAACCGATCCTTTTCCATTCATCTGTCAACTCTTTTCGGATTTCAATGCTTTTGAGTCGCTGATTGATCCAGCTTTCTGAATAGCCTAATCTTCTGTAGTTTTCAAGCGCTCTATCAATACTGATTTCGGGATCTTCGAGTTCATCGAGTCGTTCACTGCCCACCTGAGCCAGCCAAAGTTTAAAGGGTTCTGCTTTGGGCGATGGAATCGATTGGATTAGACGAAAAAGCTGTTCGGTGTCGGCAACATCTGTGATCCTGAGTTTTCCATCATTAGCGATCATTTTCAACCCGTGACAGTTTGTCACGCTTTCATTCCCCTCAAATTTTAGTCTTTGTTTTAATTTTCTCCAATAGGCTTTAGGATCAACACTTTCCGTCAATACAGCAATTACATCCACAATGGAAAAATACCATTTGTTTTCCTCTTCGCTCCATGTAGCACGCACAGGTTTATCATGAAAATTTTGAATATTTCTCATACTTAAATATAGCAAAAATTGCTGGCCAATGAATTGAGTTTTTGCTAAAATGTAATAAATACTTCACTATCACAGATACAAAAAAGCTGCGCAGGATTAACTTCGTGTCTTCTTCGAGGTTGAAATCCTGCGCAACATTAAAGTCAAAAATTATTTATTTCCTACTGCAACACGATCTTCCTCACCGTCACCGTATTTCCTGCCGGATCGAACAAATGCACGAAGTACAAGCCGTTTCCGGTCCATGAACTTAGATCGACATAGAACTGAGCTTGGTTGATCGGGCTTTGGAATACCTGCTGACCGGCATTGTTCTCAATAACGATGCTGTAACCAGCCATGGCTGCATAATTTCCATTATCGATCGTAATGTGATCACTCGCCGGGTTTGGATAGATAAGGATCGTATTCTGATCATTTGGTGGTGCCAACGAAAGCGTAGTATTGATGATTAAGGTATCTGTGACGGTGGTGTAGATAGTGTCATTCACGGTATTTACGCATGTATCTGAAATCTGAATTTGTGCGACCGCAGAAGTATCCGTACAAGCTCCATTTGAGGCAATTACTCTGAAAGGCTGTTGGTGATTGGCTAATTGCACGTTGTTGACGGTTAATGTGTTGGTCGTTCCTCCAGTATGGTAGCATTAGATGGTACATTTTGCCAGTTCAACGCAGCAGGAGCTGTTTGCCATTGATATGTTCCACCGGAAATAGTTGGTGTGGTGAATTGTGCGTTTGAACCAGATGATACGGACGAAGTTATAGGGTTAACAGATGGATTTACACTACAACCTTGATAAAGTGAAGTGATTTCTGCTTCTGTTAGTGCGCGATTCCAGATACCGATATCGTCGATTTTTCCTTCATGAGCATCAAATGCTGGATGATTCATTCTTCCTATTGCAAAATCCGAACTTAAAATTGGATTTCCAGAGACATTACTCGCTAGTACTAAATTTCCATTTTGATAAAGTTTAGCTACCGTTCCGTCATTTGTATATGTAATTTGATACCAATTATTTGTTGTGATTGGATTTCCTTGAAGTGTAACATTTGTATTGTTACTTAATACATGTGATATTGTCCAGTAACTATTCCACTGTTGAGAACCTAGGGTTCCTGGACCATCACCTGGTGAATAAAACTCCATAATTCGCGGAGCAATACATCCATTTCCACTTTGTAAAGCCCAATAGGAGAGTGTCAATTCTGTGGTAATTTGATTGCTATTAATCAAGTCTACGTCAATTCTTGTTCCACAACCAGAACTGGAAAAATAATAAGCTTTGTTTAATATTCCGTTTCTATCTGTTGACAATGTCGCCCCATTCACGGTCCCATTATTCCCATTCCCGGATTCATCATTTGCATTTCCATTAAAAGGCCACCAGCCTACGAGACCATTTGTGGGAACATAGCTTGGCACTTGTGCAATGGTCGTTACAGCACAACAAAGCCCGGCTGCGAGGGCAGTAAGTACACGCTTTTTCATAGCAGAAAAGTTTAGTGCACCCGTCCCGCAGTGCGGTTTACATAAAAAAAGAAGCGTGGGACTGATGCTTGTGCTTGTCGTTGAGGAGGTCGAATTCCTGAGAACAAAGCAAAGCAACGCCCACGCCGTAGCGCGAGCGTTTAACTTTAACTTCCCTGTTCTCAATTGAATTTTCGACCTTTCAACGACAGGACGTTTTAGCAAACGCTACTTAAATATTTTCCAATAAAACTCCCCGTTGGGATTGAACCAAAGGTAAAAAATATTGCATAGAAAATAAATTTTATTCAGTGAAAATGAAGAGGAAGTCTTTGATAATGAATTGTTACTGCCGGGAATAAGCCGCGCAGGATTTTAACCGCGAAGCAGGCACGAAGGTATATCCTGCGAAACAACTAACTAAAAAGTTGTGTAATAACGAAATTGCGCAAACTGAAATGCCAACTTTTTAAAAACGGTAAATGATAAGGTTTGTTAGTGTGAATCATGACGTAACATCATGTTTAACTCCGGCCTAAACTAGGGAAAGTATTTTATCCTTAACCGTATCCCAGGTTACATCATTTAACATGGTAGGCATTTCTTCCTTTTCAGCATCTTCAAAGAAAGTTAAACTCTTTCTGACCAGAAATTCAGACCCGTTCGAATATTTCTTTGAGTAATAGGAGAAGGCTGCATCTAATGAAAATTCATTGAGAAGAAAATAAAGATCGATAAAATCCTTTCTGCTCCCTCTACCTGCAATCGCATTGAGTTTCATGGCAAGAATATCTTCTTTCGATGCCAACCGGATGCTGTCAATGGTAATTGATTTACTGAGAGTAGGATAGGCATAATTAACAAAATCAACCTTAATTCCATTGACAGAGCAAATGAGAATATTGGCTGATTTTTTAAGTAATTGAACAGATCCAAGAAGATTCAACTTTTCCATAAATAGATCTTCATCTATTTCACAATGCCCGAAAAGGTCTATGTCTACTGATAAGCGATGACCTATTTGAAGTGATAAGGAAGTGCCGCCAACAAGATCAAAATTCTTGAAAGCTGGTTCAGCCATTATTGCACTTAAGAGTTCCAGAAGTCCTGGTTCGACTGACTTTGTGAAAAGCATCTAAATGCAGATTTATCAAGTTTAAAGAAATGAGCAAGGTAAGCAAGTGTAACCGGATCTAATTGCCTCAAATTTACAACGATCTGTTTGAGCTCTTCATGGTTGAATATTCGTTGTAAAAGAACCCAGTCTTTCATTAATCCAAACTCAACTACCTGATAAACGATCTGCTCCTTATTTGCATTGAAATCCAATTTGGATCGATCCACATCCCAAAACAGGTGATCTGAAAACTCCAATATATTGAATGACGTATCCATACTCTAGCAACGAATTTACAAAATTAGTGCATAATTCTTCGGTTAACTAAACCAAAAAACCCTCTCCGTTTCCGAAGAGGGCCTTTATATAGACGTCACTCACTATCTGAATAGATCAGGAAGCAAGAAACGAGAAAGAGTCCGCACATGGCGGACTCTGTAATTGCATTTGGTTTTCCCCCTCCCTTAATCCCTCCCCAAGGAGGGAAACTTGTTCCCCCTGGAGACGAGGAGTAAGGGGAGGTATATTGGGTGATCGAGCTTGTCGAGATTGGTAGGTGAGCTTGTCGAACCTACATCATCCCCGGCATTCCGCCCGGCATGCCACCCATCGCAGGAGCATTCTCCTCCGGTTGGTCAGCGATCACACATTCTGTTGTAAGCAACATAGATGCGATAGAAGCTGCGTTCTCCACTGCGATACGTGTTACTTTCGTAGGATCGATGACACCAGCTTTGTATAATTTCTCGAACGTTTCTGTACGTGCGTTGTATCCGAAGTCATCTTTTCCTTCGCGCACTTTCTGAACGATCACAGCACCTTCACCACCAGCATTGGCAATGATCTGACGCAATGGTTCTTCAGCAGCGCGTTTCACGATTTGAATTCCGGTTAGTTCGTCTTCATTATCACCTTTCAATTTGTCCAGTGTTTCGATTGAACGGATCAACGCTACACCACCACCAGGCACGATACCTTCTTCCACTGCGGCTCTTGTGGCAGCTAGAGCATCGTCTACTCGGTCTTTCTTCTCTTTCATTTCAACTTCTGTCGGAGCACCAACGTAAAGTACGGCTACACCACCAGCTAATTTTGCCAAACGCTCTTGCAATTTCTCACGATCATAATCGGAAGTTGTCGACTCGATCTGCGCTTTGATCTGATTCACACGAGCAGTGATATCCGCTTTTTTACCGGCACCATTAACGATTGTAGTGTTGTCTTTGTCGATCTCTACTTTCTCAGCTGTTCCGAGCAAGTCAAGTGTCGCATTTTCCAAAGTGAAACCTCTTTCTTCAGAAATCACTTGTCCACCCGTTAGGATGGCGATATCCTCCAGCATTGCTTTTCTGCGGTCACCGAAGCCTGGTGCTTTAACAGCAGCGATCTTCAATGAACCTCTCAAGCGGTTTACCACCAACGTAGCCAACGCTTCTCCGTCCACGTCTTCAGCGATGATCAGCAACCCACGACCAGACTGAACTACTGGCTCCAGGATAGGAAGCAACTCCTTCATGTTGGAGATCTTTTTGTCATAGATCAAGATCATTGGTTTTTCCATCTCTGTGATCATCTTCTCCGTGTTGGTAACGAAGTATGGAGAAAGGTAACCTCTGTCGAACTGCATTCCTTCTACAGTGCGCACCTCAGTTTCTGTTCCTTTGGCTTCTTCAACGGTGATCACGCCATCGTTACCTACCACTTTCATAGCTTCAGCGATCAAAGCACCAATAGTTTCATCGTTGTTTGCTGAGATTGTGGCAATTTGCTTGATCTTATCGTTGTCTTTGCCAACTTCTTTTGAAAGCTTCTTCAGGTTTTTAACAACCTCATTAACAGCTTTATCTATTCCGCGCTTCAAATCCATAGGATTCGCTCCAGCTGCAACGTTTTTCAATCCTGCACCAATGATAGCCTGAGCTAGTACTGTTGCAGTTGTCGTTCCATCACCTGCGATGTCTGCGGTTTTAGAAGCAACTTCTTTAACCATTTGAGCACCCATGTTCTCAATCGCATCTTTCAATTCGATCTCTTTTGCAACAGATACACCGTCTTTAGTGATCTGAGGTGCTCCGAATTTTTTACCTATTACTACATTGCGACCTTTAGGTCCAAGAGTAACTTTAACTGCATTTGCCAATGCATCCACGCCTTTTTTGAGTTTGTCGCGTGCTTCAACGTCAAAATAAATGTCTTTTGCCATTTTGATTTGTTTTTTTT
>JBIITO010000154.1:0-4084 GCA_044340465.1 Crocinitomicaceae bacterium
AAACCGCAGCAAGGTAAAGTATATGATGAAATTTACCCAGATCTGAAGGGTAAAAATGCCTCAAAGCACATCATTTTCTATCGTATACTGGAAGATAAATCAATTGAGATTACGAGAATCCTGCATTAGAGAATGGATTTGAAGAATAAATTAACTTCGTTGCTTCCTTCGGAGGTGAAATAAGAGTCCCCCGCATTACAGCAAGCAAGCGCCAAGTTCTTATTTCGGCCTACAAAGACGGCAGCTCAGCTAAATAACGAAAAGTTCTTATCGATTAAGTTTTATCTTCGGAGAAACCGTCTCGCGAAAGGCGGTCTGAGCAGCTACTTGCTGAACGTTACCATCCGATTAGATATTATTTGAAATGTAAAAATGACTGAGATAAAAACAAACTATTTATTCTTTACCGGAAAAGGTGGTGTAGGAAAAACTTCACTTGCTTGTGCAACAGCAGTTGAAATGGCTGATGCTGGTAAAGTAGTTCTTATTGTAAGTACTGACCCAGCGTCCAACTTAAAGGATGTACTCGAAAGTCAGGTAGACGAACATATGAAACCAATTAAAGGAGCTGAGCGACTTTTTGCAATTAATATCAACCCTGAAAATTCAGCTGAGGAGTATCGAAATAGAGTTATACAACCATTGGAAGGGATTGCATCCAAAGCAGAGATTAAAAAAATCAGGGAAAATCTTTCCGGTGCCTGTACTACTGAGATTGCATCTTTTGATGAATTCTCTCGTTTTGTTTCCGGTGAAACCGAAGGAACAACATTTGATGTTATAATCTTCGATACCGCACCGACAGGTCACACATTACGTCTGCTTGAATTACCTGCCGCGTGGTCGAGCTTTACGGACGAAAACCCTGAAGGTGCTTCTTGCCTAGGTCCAACCTCTGCTTTAAAAAGTGGACAAGAAAGATATCATAACGTGGTAAACAGACTAAGAGATCCTTCATTAACCAGTTTCTATATTGTAGCGAGGGCAGACAAAGCATCACTCAAAGAAGCTTCGAGAACCAGCAATGAATTAATAGAACTCGGTATGCGCAATCAGCTGTTGTATATTAATGGTGTTTTTAAAGCAATCGACAAAAATGACTTGCTTGCTCAAAAAATGGAAGAGATTGGTAACGAACAACTGCATTCTATTCCGGAAAATTTAAAAACATTGCCATTAAAGACTTTTCCGCTTTTGCCATACAATGTTTTGGGAATGGACAAACTTCGTTATCTTTTTAAGACAGAACTCCAAAAATCCATTTCAGAAAAGAGCTTGCTGAATTCAGAAACACCTATTCAGGTATTGAATGGAATTGATCAACTCGTTGAGGAACTGTGTGGAAAACAACCTTACGGACTCATTATGACGATGGGCAAAGGTGGAGTTGGCAAAACTATTGCTGCTTCAGCGATTGCTGTTTTATTGGCAAGAAAAGGTTTTGAAGTTCTTTTGACAACCACCGACCCTGCCGCCCATATTCAGGATTTTATTGAACAGCTGGGCGAACTTCCTTCCACATTGACCGTTGAACGCATTGACCCTAAAGTAGAAACACAACGGTACACAGAAAAAATATTGGAATACAAAGGAAAAGGACAATCCGAGGAAGCTAAAAAGCTGATTATTGAAGATTTAAGATCACCTTGTACAGAAGAAGTAGCCGTTTTCCACGCATTTTCCAAAGCCATCAGCATGGCAAAAAGAAAATTTGTTGTCATGGACACGGCCCCCACCGGCCATACGCTTTTGTTATTAGATACGGCCGGCAGTTATCACCGTGACATTATGAGAAACAATGTAAATGCTGGTCGAATTCGTACGCCCTACATGTCGTTGCAAGATCAGAAATTGTCAAAAATAATTTTAGTGTCATTGCCGGAAACAACGCCTATGCGAGAAGCCGGAGACTTACAAAACGATTTAAAAAGAGCCGGTATTCAACCATACGCTTGGTTAATAAACCAAAGTCTATCGATGATTACAGGAATATCCGACCCATTGCTAAAAAGTCGCGCCAATGCAGAAATTCAAGTTATAAATACAATTAAAGGAACGTATTCGCAACGTACGTTCGGTATTCCATTCCTTGCCGAAAAAAAACTGCTTCCGGCACTTTTGGATAAACACCTTCATTCGGTATCCGTTTGAAATGAAGAAGAACGATCGAACTCTGACATTTGGAATTTCCTAACCCTACCATTGGAAGTAAGTTATCAACAGAACAAGGTGAGGTCTCTGGCTACACCACTCGAAAAACCAGTCTGCCAAATCTACAATTAGTAATACCTTTACCTTGTGAAGCGCATCGGATTACTATCGGACACCCATGGTTTTGTTGACCCTAAAATCTACACGCATTTCAAGGATGTGGACGAGATTTGGCATGGCGGTGATATAGGCTCTTTGGATGTGATCGATGAACTCCGTAGGTTCAAACCTTTGCGTGGAGTCTACGGCAACATTGATGATCATCTGATACGAAAGGAAATGCCGGAATTCAATCGTTTCCTCTGTGAAGATGTAGAAGTTTTAATCACACACATAGCAGGAAAACCAGGCAAATATGCCAAGCCTGCCTTTGAGGAGATCGAACGCAGACCGCCGAAATTGTTTATTTGTGGACACTCACATGTTCTACTTATACAGATGGATAAACGCTACAAAATGTTATGGATGAATCCGGGCGCATGCGGATTCAAAGGCTTTCATTCCGTAAAAACAGTAATTCGATTCTGCATCTCCGACGACCGCATTCACGACCTCGAAGTGATTGAATTGGGGAAACGCTTGTAAATGAAATTTTTCCTTTTTCTTTGCGTTTAGTGATGCGAATGAAGTATTCTTTTTTGATCCTTGTACTGCTTTTATCAGGTAAATGGCTTTCTCAAACTGGCGGTAATCACTCATTTGCCTTCATGGATCTCACCTACAATGCGCGCGCTGCAGGTTTGGGAAATGATTTTATTTCTATAAAGGATCAGGATATCAATCTGGGAATTGCTAATGCGTCACTTCTCAATCCTAAAATGATCGACCAGATGAGTATCAATCAAGCACTTTTGTCGGGAGGGATCAATTATGGCCAGGCTGCTTATGGCTTACAATTCAGAGAAGGTGTTTTTGGCGCCTCTGTGCGCTATGTCAGCTACGGGTCCTTTACACGAACCGAAATCAACGGTACTACCTCTGGAAGCTTTTCACCTTTTGAATGCATCATTAGCGGCGCTTATGGGAAACAGTTGAATCCGCGAATATCGGTTGGGGGCGCAGTAAACTTGATTGCCTCACAACTCGAAACATATAACGCCTTCGGCGCCTCAATTGATCTTTCTGGGACCTACACCGACAAAAACGACAACCTCCTCATAACAGCCATGGTAAAGAATGCAGGTATACAGTTCAATAACTATTATACCAACGAAAGGGATCCGCTTCCGGTAGAGTTCCAGATGGCTGCTTCGTATAAACTCAATCACGCTCCTTTTCGGTTCTCCATTCTCGCTCATCATCTGAATCGGTGGGATATCAACTATTACGATCCGAATCTAAAACCAACCATAGACGCACTGACAGGCGACACCATCCCTGTCAAGTATGCCGGATTTGGCGAAAAACTGGCCAGACATTTCACCTATCAGGTGGAAATACTGATATCCAAAAATCTGCATTTACGCACGGGATTCGATTATCACCGACGCCAGGAAATGAAACTCACAGATCGACCAGGATTATCGGGATTCACAATGGGGTTGGGAATGTATTTTAAAAAATTTAGTTTGGATTACGGATTTTCGATAACCTCTCGCGCCGGCTTCAATAACATGCTTACCTTTTCGAGCAATTTGGCTCAATGGAGGAAATAAGTCGAAAAACATACATTTAGAATGTTGTAGATAAACTTATCTTTTCAATAATTTGCGGTATTTTATTTTTTATCAACTAAAAATTGTTTGGTTTTTAATGAAAATTTTCTGTTGAATTTTAGTAAGTTAGCAACAACTTAAACTATTTATTATGAAAAAAAATGTTTTATCCATGGCGTTAGTTCTAGGAACGACCGCTTTATTCGCTCAAGATTTGG
>JBIITO010000064.1:0-13225 GCA_044340465.1 Crocinitomicaceae bacterium
ACATTGCGACCTTTAGGTCCAAGAGTAACTTTAACTGCATTTGCCAATGCATCCACGCCTTTTTTGAGTTTGTCGCGTGCTTCAACGTCAAAATAAATGTCTTTTGCCATTTTGATTTGTTTTTTTTTAATGAATCGTTTTGATTAAAAAATTCCGTAAATGTCAGACTCACGCATGATTAGTAGCGTTTTTCCGTCAATTTTGATCTCCGTACCGGAGTACTGTCCGTAAAGCACTTCGTCTCCCACTTTAACGGTTATTGGTTCATCTTTTTTTCCTTTTCCGGCAGCGATGACAGTCCCTTTTAATGGCTTTTCTTTCGCTGTGTCAGGAATGATGATACCACTTGCTGTTTTTTGTTCTGCAGGCGCCGGTTCAATAAGAACTCTGTCCGCCAAAGGCTTAAAATTTGTTGACATATGTATTTGTAAATTTTAATTTCGCTTCGACTTGACGAATTTTATGCCACAGCGTGTATTGCGACAATTTTTCTCTTTCAGAAACATCATTGCAAAAAAAATGTCAGTATGCATGACATACTGACATTCCAAAATTAGTTTAATAGGATTTATTTACCTACCGGAGCTTCCTGCCCCTGACCTTGAGGCTGACCTTGTCCTTGTGGCTGTCCTTGCTGACTTTGCTCTTGTTGCATCTGTTGTTGAGCAGCTGGATCTGGAGTTTTACTTCTCAATGTGAGTGCAATGCTACAGACCATGATCACTCCCGCAAGCGTCCATGTAGCTTTATCAATGAAATCATTTGTTTTCTGAACACCACCCATTTGTTGAGCAGCACCAAAATCTGAACTCAAGCCACCACCTTTTGGATTCTGAACATAAACAACGAGGATTAGCAGGATGCTGGCTAGAATAATGAGACTTGAGAATAGAATATCCATGTTTAATTCGTTAATTTTTTCTTTAATTCTTCAATTTGGGTTGCAAAGAAAGTCTTTTTTTCGGAATTTATCAATACCAACTGCTCATAAACGAAAATTGCTTTGGGATAATTGCCCTGCAAAGCGAAGATGCGTGCGAGGGTTTCGCTAACCGGCATATTTTCCATTAAGATGCTCTCTTTAGCTTTTTTAGCTGCTGAATAGAATTCTTTTTTCGGCTTTTCTTCCACCGTTTCGGACTTCTTAGGTCTACTGATACTAGGTTGATTTTCTAGGAACTGTTCCAGGATCGATTCAATGCGTGCCTTTTCTTCATCAATCAACGGTTGCACATCATTTTCACTCGATCGAAGCCATGATGAGAAGGATCTTTTTCCTTGAAGTGAAATATTGTCTGTTAATGCATTTCGATCCTCACTCTCACTTTGATTCTCATTTTCAATCTGATTCCCGAACTCATCCTCATTCTCGCTTTTTACTTCGCTCTCAATCTGATTCTCGCTCTTGAGAATTGTCAGCTCGTATCCTGAGGCGATCGTTTCTGCTAGTATCTCTTTTTCAAACTGCGAGTCGTTTTCCTCAATTTCTATTTCTTGATTTAATACATCTCCAAACTTGCTTAGGTTCAAAGGAATGATCTCGACATCTTCTGTTTCTTCATCTGACGCAATTCCCGGATCGATCGTTACTTCTGAAATAATATTAGATGGGTCTTCAATACTTTCAACAATTGCTGTTGTTTCATGTAGCATCGTGATATCATCATCTTCTGTAATTAATTCCTCAGCGGTGAGAGCTGATTCTTTCAAATCATTACTTAATGAAATATCAGTTACTGTTTCAAGCCCAGAAGCGGTGTTTTCCTTGTCAAGAACTGTACCTTCACGAATTAGTTGATATAATTGTATACGGTCAGTAATACGGTATGCATATTTTGTTAGTTCTTCATCGAAACGAATATCTTTTCTATTGGATAAGGCCTTTAGATAGAGGATAGGGAACAGCTGTGAATAAGGAAATTTTTCTACCATCAATCGAAGGTCATCCAGATCCTCGATGGAGCATGTAGCTGGTTGTTCGACTCGGCGAATGATATCAAGAATATTCAGCATTACCAGTTCGAAAGAAGTTTATTGATAACATCCTGAACGATCTGATTGTTGATCTCCTCTAAAAGCGTTCGTTCAACGGTTGCGAGATCGGTATTGGAGTCGTAATCAATAAATCGGGTACTGTTCACGTTCATCTTGTCTTCTTGAGGTGACGAAACGAAGATACTGAACTGAGTGCTTATGCTCAATCTGTTTTTGGCAGAATTGTCTCCCTCTTGAACTGCCACCGGCATCACACTATAATTGGTTATTTTACCCTCAATGTAAATTTCTCCCTTTCCGGTTTCAGGATTCAGGAGTAGTCGTGTATTATTCTGTATGCCGTCCTTCAATTGCTCTGAAAGCTGTGCGGCGTAACTCATAGGGGTATTCGGGGCACTGTTTTCAAGCGTTTTAACTGAAAAAGTTTTCCACTCAGGCGGCATAGAACCATTATCAACGAATGAAACGCTACTCGGCCAACAAGAACAGAGCGTAAGCAGGAGGATCAATATCGAAGCCAAGGATTTCATTAGTCGATCAGTTCGTATTCTTTGATCTTGCGATACAGTGTTCGTTCCGAGATGCCTAATTCTGCTGCAGCGTATTTCCGTTTTCCGCGATGCTTGTCGAGGGCTTTTTGGATCAGTTCTTTTTCACGGTCTTCCAATGAAAGGGATTCCTCGATGACCTCATGAGTTTCGAAGTCAATTTCGTTTGGTGCTCCGTTGTAATTTTGAGTAGGCTGCTCACCTGCCGGAGGAAGAATCCTTGGCTGCACTACTCCAGTTGAATTGACATCCTGAAAAAAACGATTCACCATGGCTGATTGGTCATTGTTCAGATGAAGTTCACCACCTTGTGCTAGTAATTCAACGACCAGTTTTTTAAGATCCGTCAAATCTTTTTTCATGTCGAATAGAAACTTGTACATCAGTTCGCGTTCTGAAAAATTGTCTGCGCTACCTTCATTCATTACCGTTGGAACTTTTTCTGATTCCGCAGGTAAATAGGCGTGCAATGCCTGAGCGTTGAGTTCTCTTTTGGTTTCAATGACTGAAAGTTGCTCCACCAAATTTTTCAATTGACGAATGTTGCCGGGCCAACTGTAGTGATTCACTAGTTCGATGGCATCCTCTGTGAGTTTGATTGCCGGCATACGATATTTATCAGCGAAGTCGTTGGCAAATTTCCTGAAGATTAAGTGTATATCTTCTTCTCGGTTTCTAAGTGGAGGGAGCGAAATAGGAACCGTACTCAGACGGTAAAAGAGATCTTCTCTGAATTTTCCGGAAGCAATTGCCCGCTGCATGTTTTCGTTGGTGGCAGCCACGACACGAACATTCGTTTTAATGACTTTAGAGGAACCAACGCGAATAAACTCGCCGGTTTCCAAAACGCGAAGTAAACGAACTTGCGTCTGCATGGGTAATTCTGCAACTTCATCCAGGAAAATGGTACCGCCATTAGCCACTTCAAAATAGCCTTGACGACTACCCTGAGCTCCGGTAAAAGCTCCTTTCTCATGACCGAATAATTCTGAATCAATCGTGCCTTCGGGAATTGCTCCACAGTTTACTGCAATGTACTCGCCGTGTTTTCTGGAACTCAAATGATGGATCACTTGTGGGATAATTTCTTTACCTGTACCGCTTTCTCCAGTGACTAGGACGGAAATATCTGTAGGTGCCACCTGGATGGCAACTTCTAATGCACGGTTCAATAGTGGCGCATTACCAATAATCCCGAAACGTTGTTTCACTTGTTGCAGATTCATAATGAAACTGTTTGAGCGGGTTCAAGAATATCTACAACGTCTCCGAGTAATGTAGCAGAGGTGCAGTCCTTTATTTCAACCATGACGTAAGTCCCTTTGTCAAAATTTCCTGCCGGAAAAACGACCATAGAATTTCTTCCGTCTCTACCACACATGTGCTCGTCTGAACGTTTGGATTTTCCTTCAACAAGAACTTTTACTGTTTTGCCGATCTGACGCTTGTGAGAAGCCAAAGAGTGAGCTAGTTGTTTGTCAATTACTTCATTCAATCTGCGTCCTTTTACTTCATCCGGCACATCGTCGTCATAGCGCCGTTCAGCAAGTGTTTTAGGTCGCTCAGAATACTTGAACATATAGGCAAAGTCATATTTCACGATATCCATCATGGAAAGCGTGCCTTCATGTTCTTCTTCAGTTTCGCCGCAGAAACCGGTTATGATATCTGTAGAAATGGCACATTCTGGAATGATTCGCTTGATGGCATTTATTCTATCGAGGTACCATTCGCGAGAATAGCCTCTGTTCATTCGATAAAGGACATCCGTATGCCCTGACTGCACCGGTAAATGGATGTATGGACAGATATTTTCGTATTTCGCCATGACCTCTAAAACTTCGTCAGTCATGTCTTTTGGATGTGAAGTGGAAAAACGTACCCGCAGATCCGGAGAAACCAGCGCAACCATTTCCATGAGCTGAGCAAAATTAGTTGTGGGTTGGCTAGAGTCTTTAATTTCTCCTTTAGAAGTGAGGTTCCAGCGGTAACTGTCTACGTTTTGACCAAGTAGGGTCACTTCACGGTAACCTTTGGCAAAAAGATCTTTACATTCCTCAACAATCGTATGAGGGTCTCTTGAACGTTCTCTTCCACGGGTAAATGGCACTACACAGAAAGAACACATATTGTCACAACCGCGCATAATTGTTACGAATGCCGAAATACCTCCCTGATCCAAACGAACCGGGGAGATGTCTGCATATGTTTCATCACGGGACAATAAAACGTTTACGGCTTTTTGTCCAGTGCCAACTTCTTCGACCAAGTTAGGAAGATCACGATAGGCATCAGGTCCCGCAACGAGATCCACGAGTTTTTCTTCTTCCAGTAGTGATTTTTTAAGTCTTTCTGCCATACAGCCAAGTATACCGACCACAAGATCCGGATTTTGCTCTTTGCGGTATTTGAATTCAGTCAGGCGATTACGAACGCGGGTTTCTGCATTTTCGCGAATGGAACAGGTATTGATCAGAACCACATCGGCCTCTTCGATATTGCGAGTTGTAGAATAGCCTTCATTCGACATGATAGAAGCTACCACTTCGCTGTCAGAGAAATTCATTTGGCAACCGTAGCTTTCCACATACAATTTCTTTCCTTGTCCGTTTTGGGTTTGATCGACAAGTAACGCTTCTCCTTGTCGACCTTCATCAATTACCTTATTTTGCCCGTGATCTATCATCGGTTGTTCTTTACTCGTTTTAAAGAGTGTAAAAGTACCAATTATTAAAAGTGTGTCAAAATGTCAGTTTTGTTTTTTCAGTCATTCGTTGAACTTTTTATGAAATTTTTACAATCTTGAAATTTTCTTTAACCTATGGTTAAAATATATATAAGAACAAAATGGTCTCAATGTGCGTTTGTAATTTGGAAACTTTTACCCTTAATTTTGCACCCGTTCAACCAGCTTTAAACTAAAATATCTAGCCAAAATGTCGAAAAATCTTGTAATTGTTGAGTCACCTGCGAAGGCAAAAACCATCGAAGGATACCTCGGAAAGGAGTTCGTGGTTAAATCCAGTTTTGGGCACGTTCGTGACCTTGCCAAGAAAGGACTCTCAGTGGACATTGAAAATGACTTTCATCCTAATTATGAGGTATCGGCTGATAAGAAACAGGTTGTTTCTGAATTGAAGAAATTAGCGAAGGAAGCCGAGACGGTTTGGCTTGCAACCGATGAGGACCGCGAGGGAGAAGCTATTTCGTGGCATTTATATGAAACATTGGGCCTGGAAAAAAAAGATACGCGACGTATTACGTTTAATGAGATTACAAAAACAGCTATCACAAAGGCTATTGAACATCCGCGAAAAATAAACAAGGAATTGGTAGATGCGCAACAGGCTCGACGTGTTTTAGATCGAATCGTAGGATTTGAGTTGTCACCTGTGCTTTGGAAAAAAGTACGTCCAAGCTTGTCTGCTGGCCGTGTGCAATCCGTTGCTGTCCGATTGATCGTAGAGCGTGAACGAGAAATTGAAAAACACCAAACGGAAAGTTTCTTTCGTATCGTGGGAACTTTTTCTTCCGACAAAGGAAAATTGAAAGCGGAATATAATCGTCAGCTAAAAAACGAAAGTGAGGCATCAGAGGTGCTCGAGAAATGCAACAATGCTGCTTTTAAGGTTGCTGATGTACAACAAAAGCCTGCTACCAAAGCTCCTGCGGCACCTTTCACGACCTCCACATTGCAGCAGGAAGCAAGTTTGAAATTGGGTTTCTCTGTTTCGAGAACAATGTCGGTGGCCCAGCGCTTGTACGAAGCAGGAAAGATCACCTACATGAGAACGGATTCCGTGAATCTGTCAGATACAGCTGTTAACGGAGCGAAAAGTGAAATTCTGCGTTCGTTTGGAGAAAAATATTCAAAGCCCACCAAATACACTACGAAAAGCAGCAATGCCCAAGAAGCGCACGAAGCAATACGGCCAACAGATTTCTCTGTTCACTCTATCAGCGGCGAGCGAGACGACGAAAGGCTGTATGAATTGATTTGGAAACGAGCGATTGCATCCCAGATGGCTTTAGCACAATTGGAGCGCACGACCATTCAGATCTCGGGAACAGAATTGAATGATCCGTTTACCGCAAGAGGTGAAGTGATCAAGTTTGATGGCTTCCTCAAAGTATATCTGGAAACAGATATGGATAATGATGAAGAAGAGGATGGAGCAGAAGTTTTACTACCTGATCTGCATTCTGGTGATTCAGTTAGCAGAGAAACAATTACAGCTACTCAGCGATTTTCTCGTCCGCCTTCTCGTTATGTGGAAGCATCTTTAGTGAAAAAACTGGAAGAGCTTGGTATCGGTCGACCATCAACCTATGCGCCCACGATATCAACGATCCAGAAAAGAGGCTACGTTGAAAAACCGGAGCGTGAAGGAACAAAACGCAATTTCACAGTTCTTGAACTGAAAAATGACGCGATTAAAAGTGAGTCGAAATCTGAAACTACAGGAAAAGAGAAGAATAAACTTTCTCCAACTGATATAGGAATCGTTGTAACAGATTTTCTAACGCAGCATTTCGAGCGGATTATGGATTATCATTTCACGGCAAAGGTGGAAGAAGAATTCGATGAGATCGCAAAAGGAATGATCGGTTGGACAAAAATGATCCATCAGTTTTATTCGCCTTTTCACAAAGACGTGGAGGAAACATTGGAGCATTCAGATCGTGCTACAGGTGAACGAGAGTTGGGTTTGCATCCAAGCTCGGGTAGAAAAGTAATTGCACGTATCGGTCGTTTCGGACCTATGATACAGGTCGGAGATGAACAAGAAGATGGTCAAAAGGCTCAGTTTGCATCTTTACAAAAAGATCAGTCAATCAATTCGATAACGCTTGAAGAGGCTTTGAAATTGTTTGAGCTCCCTAAAATTTTAGGAAACTATGAGGATGCAGAAATAAAAGTGAATGTTGGTAGGTTCGGTCCGTATGTACAGCATGGGAAATCGTTTACGTCGATACCAAAAGGTGAAGATCCTATGGACATTACACTTGAACGTGCGATTGAACTAGTGAACGAGAAGAGAGTAGAGGAGGCTAATAAAACCATCAAATCGTTCGATGGAAGAGAAGATGTTCAGTTATTGAATGGTAAGTGGGGGCCCTATTTAAAGATTGGTAAGAACAATTACAAATTGCCGAAGGGCAAGGAAGCTGCTGACTTGTCATTGGAGGAGTGTCTGGAGATCGCCGAATCACAGGCAAGTGCGCCAAAGAAAACGTTTCGTAAAAAGGCAAAATAGCTTTTAAACAGTAGGGTATTAAATTCTTTTCAATAGAGCTAGAAAATTTCAAAGACCTTTGAGTTAGCTTTGGTCAAAATCTTTTCATGAAAGATATATCCATTTATTTTTCGCCGTTAGCTCGGTTGGAGAAACAAAACACACTTAACATTGGAGGTTCAATCCTGCGACATACAGAAGCTAGTTTCCCTCACATCGATAATGGAGGGGTGGCAATTATTTATGTTCCTGAATTCAGAGGGGATTTGGAATTGAAAGGAGTAGAGGTGTATTCAGAATGCTTTCGTTTATTTCTGTATGAAATGTTCCTTGGACCTGGCTGGAATATGCCGATCTATGATTTGGGTGATATTTTGCCGGGAAATGAACTAAATGACACCTATTTTGCAGTAGCTCAAGTAGTGTCAGAATTAGTTAAGAAAAAGGTGATCCCTGTTGTTATAGGAGGAAGTCAAGATTTGACTATTGCGCTCTATAGAGGGTATGAAAAATTGGAACAGACCATCAATCTTTGCTGCGTTGATCACAAACTGGATCTTGGTGATCCTGAATCTGAGGCGCATTCGGATGGTTTTGTGAGTCAATTGTTATTGCAACGTCCTTGTTATCTTTTTAATCATGCCAACATTGGATTGCAAGCACCATTTGCCTCGAAAGCAGAATTCGATCTATTTGATAAGCTTTATTTCGATATCTGCAGATTGGGTGAGTTCAATGCTGATTTTAAAAAGGCGGAACCGCATCTGCGTAATTCTGATATCTTAAGTGTAGACTTCAGAAGTTTGAAAGCCTCTGAGTTACTTAATGTCAATTACACCTCGCCGAATGGTTTTTATGCAGATCAAATGTGTCAGATAACAAAATATGCTGGAATCAGCGATAAGCTCACCAGTTTCGGAATCTTTAATTACTTGCCTGAAAAAAAACCCGGGACAACTTCCTACTTGGCTGCGCAAATGATCTGGTACTTTATGGATGGTATTGCTCAAAGAAAAGGTGATTTCCCTATTGGTAGCAAAAAGGATTATACAAAGTTTATAGTTCATTTAGAAGATATTAAGGAAGATCTGATTTTTTACAAAAGCGATCGATCAGAGCGCTGGTGGATGGAAGTACCATATCCTCCCAAAGAAGGAGTCAAATATGAGAGGCATCATCTCGTTCCTTGCGATCGACAGGATTATGAACTCGCAATGAGGAGCGAGATACCTAACTTGTGGTGGAAAACATATCAGAAACTCGGATAATCAACAAAAAGACAATAAACTTCCTTTCCTTTCTTAATATTTATTACTTTTTAAAAATAAATCCCTATTTTAGCGGCCACTAGAGAGTGGTAAAATTTTATTTCTCTCATTTATTGAACTGTGACTAAAGGTTTTATGAATAAGAAAATTGCCTTAATTGCCTTTTTATCGTTAAGCATTAGTGTTGTAATCGCTCAACAAGATAAACTCATTACCCATTTTATATACGATAAAATGAGTTTGAATCCAGGTGAAACTGGTATTGATGATGGAATCTGTATGACATCAATGTACAGAAATCAATGGGATAAAGTAAATGGTGCACCCAATTCCGCTTTATTTAACATCGGTGCGAATATGTCTCGATTCTTTCCTGGAGGAATTGGATTGGCTTTTTATCACGATGCTATTGCATTCAATCGTCAAAACAACGTGCTCCTAAACTATTCGTATCCTTTAGAGATAGGTGACGCGGGAACATTAGGGATTGGGTTAGGTGTTGGGATTATCAATTTCGGGATAGATCCAACCTGGGTTCCGCCAACTAGTAATCCTGATAATTTGCTTCCTGCAAAATGGAAATCAACGAATTTGGATATGAATTTTGGTTTGTATTTCAAAGGAACATCGGATTACTACTTTGGTATTTCTTCGACTCACCTTACTGAAACACTTCTCGAGCAAAATACAGCTTCGGGGCAGTCTTTCCAAACCGTTCGGCACTACTATTTAATGGGAGGTAAAAAGATTCGTGATATTGCAGGCGGAGATTTGGACATTCAGGCTCTACTCCGAACTGAACTACTTAAATTTAGTGGCGACGTTAATGTCAGATATATTTGGCGAAACAAGATTTATGGAGGTTTGACCTATCGTAATGTTGACGCAGTTGGTCTAATGCTTGGTTGGATGCCTGTAAAAAATATGACAGTGGGCTACTCTTATGATTTGACAACTAATAAATTGGCTGGTATTTCAAGAGGATCACATGAGATTTTGTTAAGATATTGTATGTATCTGCCAACTCCACCGATCACACGTTCGAATCACCCAAGGTGGTTGTAGTATTAAAAAAATGTTTAATATTTGTAACCAATTTGGTGGAGGTTCCGTTACAGAACGAAATAATAGATCCTGTAGAATGTTAAAAATTGTATTCGGAACGTAAAATATAGTGAAGATGAAAAAGCTATTGTTATTAGGTTTGCTTTGTGTTATACTGGTTTCTTGTAGTACAAGAACAGGACACCTTACCGGATCTTTGGGTCGCCCAATTTACACTCCAGAAATTCCTCTTGGTATGGTCTATATTCCGTCCGGTGGTTTTCAAATGGGTGAAAATGATATGGATGTTCCCTTCTTACATCAAACTAGAGCGAAAACTGTTTCTGTTCAGGCGTTCTATATCGATCAAACTGAGATATCGAATAACGAGTATCGTCAGTTCGTAGAGTGGGTTCGTGATTCTATTGCCAGGGAGAAAATTTATTCGGGTCTCGAAGATGATGAAGCAGCACAGCGTTGGATAAATTATGAAGATCAGTATTTTGACGAGGGTTCGTTGGAATATGTTGACTATGATCCTTCTGACAGACAGTTAAACAGATCCCTTTTTGCATTAAACTGGGACCGTAAACTTGACTACTCAGATCCTGAGGTAGTTCCGGTACTTGCTGACTTGTACTATCCACAACCTCAACGCTACTACAAGCGTCGTGAATTGGATAAACAAAAATTATTGTTTCGATACTATTGGATTGATTATCGAGAGGCGGCTCAGCGTGGAAGGATTAATATTACACCGAATGGTTTTGACAAGGAAGGAAATAAGCTTGTAGAAGAACATCGCCAGTTGCAAACTCCACCACATCCATTTACTGAAGAGCCTCAAGGTCAAGATAAGGATTTGGGTTATTTTAATAAAAAAGGTCAGAACAACGCCATTCGTGGTCATGAGAATCGTCAGCGTTTCATAATTGATGAAGTGATAAGCGTTTATCCGGATACACTTTGTTGGGTGAGAGATTTTACATATTCATTCCACGATCCTATGACAAACATGTACTTCTGGCATCCGGCATACGACAATTATCCTGTAGTTGGTGTAACATGGGTTCAAGCAAGAGCATTCGCAGTATGGAGAACACAATTGTTGAATAACTGGTTGGTTGCCATGGGTGATTTGTTTGTAAATGATTTTAGACTTCCATCTGAGGCGGAGTGGGAACGAGCATCTCGTGGCGATTTGAATCTATCACAATATCCTTGGGGAGGTCCGTATATCCGAAATGAGTCGGGTTGTTTTCTAGGTAATTTTAAACCTATGAGAGGACGATATTTTGAGGATGGAGGATTCCATACTGTTAAGGTTTTTTCTTATAATCCAAATGCTTGGGGATTATATTGTATGGCTGGCAATGTCTCTGAATGGTGTGAAACTGCTTATGATGAATCGATGTATGAATTCTCACATGATTTGAACACCGATTATCGGTATGATGCAATGGATTGGGATCCGCCGTCAATGAAGCGTAAGGTTTTAAGAGGTGGTTCTTGGAAAGATGTAGGTTACTATCTCATGAATGCTACACGAACATTTGAATACCAGGATACTTCTAAATCATACATTGGATATAGAAACGTTATGACTCACTTAGGTCGTGGTGGAAGGGATTTTACGACTGAAGGAGGCGAAGAAATTCAAAGCGATATTCAACTTCGCTGAGAATAATTAACTTAAATTAAATCTATAACTAGAAAACAAGTAAAACTATGAAACCAGGAAGTAAAGGATGGAAAAAGTTTATGTCGAAACTGTACGGTTTTGGTGCAGCTGTTGTAATCTTCGGAGCGATGTTCAAAATTCAGCACTGGCCGGGAGCTTCTGCCATGCTTGTAACCGGATTGAGTGTTGAGGCTTTGATTTTTATTTTCTCTGCATTTGAACCAATTCATGAAGATCCTCATTGGGAACTGGTATATCCTGAATTGGCTCTTGGTCACTCTGATGATTTGGATCATGAGCATCTTCCTGAAAAGAAAAGTAAGTCTGTTACTGAAGAATTGGACAAAATGCTTGCTGAAGCTAAAATTGAAAAAGATCTTCTCGAGCGTTTGGGTGATGGGATGAGAACGTTAGGTGAAAACGCTTCTCAAATGAACAAAGTGGCAGGTGCGGCGGCTGCTACTGATTCTTACGTTAATAGTTTGCAAGCTGCTTCTGAAAAAGTAGCTTCGTTATCTGATGCTTATGATCGTGCATCATTATCAATTTCAGGTTTAACATCAGAGGCTAAAGAGGGAGAATCTTTTGGTGAACAAATGCAAAAAGTGTCTCAAAATTTGGCTGCCCTAAACAATGTGTACGAACTTCAGTTACAAGGTTCTTCTGCTCATTTAGAAGCAACACAAAAATTCCAGGCTCAAGTTGCTGATATGATGGCAAACTTGTCAGCTTCTGTCGAGGACACGAAACTTTATAAAGAAAACATGGCATTGTTATCAAGGAACTTAACTGATCTAAACAATGTTTATGGAAACATGCTCAAGGCTATGACAATATCAAAAGGTTAATTCGTGACTTTTTGATTATTGAACATTAATTTGATTGTAAACCAGTAACAATTAATTTATCATGGCAGGAGGAAAAGAAACCCCTAGACAGAAGATGGTCGGTATGATGTACTTGGTACTTACTGCTCTTTTGGCTCTTAATGTCTCGAAGTCTATATTAGATGCTTTTGTTGCAATTGAAGAGAACATTCAGGTATCGAATGAGAACGAATATACGCGCGGTGAAGAGAAGAAAAGTCAACTCGCAGAGGTAGCTCAGGATAAAACAGCCAAAGATGTAGCAGCGAAGGCGGCTAAATTATTAAAGACAGTGGAAGAAATTGATAAAATGACCGCTACGCGAATCAAATTTATCGATGACTTAAAATTAGAAATCTTGGAAACTTGTGGTGAGGATGTGAAAACCGTTGGCACGAAGGAGTCTATCATTCAAAAGGCATACGACCCTAAAGATCCATTGAAACCAATTCGCATGCATATGGCTCATGTTCAGAGTATGGATAAATATGATGAGGCTATGCATATTATCATTGGTGAAGATATCACCAATCCAACAGGAAAAGGCGTTGAGCTCTGGAAAACGTATAATGGATTCAGAAAGGAA
>JBIITO010000066.1:0-13198 GCA_044340465.1 Crocinitomicaceae bacterium
ATGTTTTCTTGCAATTTTAGACTACAAATAGCAAACAATTATTAACATATATTATTGTAAAACAGATGGTTATTTGGTTTTTAAGGAGCGACTATTTAAGATTAATTGAATTTAATTGACCTCGCCGGATCAACCCGAGTGATAACAATGCTCGGTATAATTAAGGCGCTGAGGCAAACTACCAAGGTTCCCAGATTCAATAATAGGATGAAAGAAAGATCGATGTCAACTGGCACGCTGTCGAGATAGTAAACAGTTGGATCGAGTTTAATGAGTCCGAGTTTTTTCTGAAGTATGCATAAACTGATCCCGATGACATTTCCAATCAATAGGCCTCTGAGGATAAGCCAACCGGCTTGATATAAAAAGATCTTTCTTATTGACCAGTTTGTGGCTCCCATTGCCTTTAATAGGCCAATGAAATTACTTCTCACAAGAATCATCACTAAAAGTGCCGATCCCATGTTGATGATCCCTATCAAGATCATTAAGATTAGAATGATCACTACATTGATATCAAGGAAGCCGAGCCAAACAAAAATATCTGCCTGATTTTCCTGAATACTGCTTACCGCTAATGATTCGTCGTGTTCATTTGGCAGAAACGTTACTTTTCTGGCAATTTCTTCGGTTAATTCTGGAAGTTCACTCCAATTCTTCACGGTTAATTCGAAGCCACCCACATAATTAGAGAAACTTCCTCTACCAGGTAATGAACGGATGACAATGGATTTCTGACCAGCATTGAGCGAAAAATAATTTCCTTCAGCGTCGAGGAAGTTTCTTCTCAGATTTCCATCTTCGAGTAGAAATTGACAGGAAGCATTTGTATTGCCGTTCACACGGATAGTCATGAAGGCAGTATCAGGAATGGAGGTTTTTTCATTTTTTCCTGAAAGATCACTAAAATAGTCTGAGACAATCACTCTAATGGCAGTATCTTTTGAAGGACAAATGGTAAATCCGGCATAGGGTTCATATCCTTTACCCCAATCATATCTGAAATTCCCATTACCCCCGGTAACGTTTGCCCGAACAATCAGCTGGCCATTTGAAAGGGTATCCTCAACATCTAATCTCGCTTGTATTCCCCAGTCGTTGAGTTGCTGAACACACCGGATATCACCAACAGCGATCTTTCGGTCAAACTCCTCGAGTCCGGTTCGATAAACGCCGACGAGTTTGAAGAGCCTCTTGACGGGTTGGTTTTTAACGAAAAAAGCTCGAACTTCCTCATTGAGTTCTAGGTTAAGATCCTTAACGATCTGTTCCGAAAGTAGGATATCCTCTGATATCTGATTCTTTTCGAATTGGGGCAAACGACCTTTTGTAAGATGCTTCTTGAAAAAAGAAAGGTCGTAGTTCTCATCAATTCCTTTCAATACGGCACCAATGATCTCTTGTTGAATGTAGGTCGTATCTCCTTTCTTTGTTCGGACAGACCTTTCTTTTTTATCAGACTGAAAAAGCACCGGTTTATAGGCTACTGGTGCAATACTCGTTATTCGGTCATCTTTTTTTAGGTTGGTCAGGAACGTCTGTTCCTTATGGATAGGGTCGCATTCGTAAATACTGCTTTCCCCATTATTCATGATGAGCATATGGGACCCAAATCCTGAAACTTTATTACTGACCTCTTTCTGAAATCCGGTAACGACTGCTATTGTGATCAAGTTAACAACAATAGCAAGTGCAATACTTATAACCGAGATCCGAACGATGGGTCTCGAAACTTTTTTATTTTGTAGTTCGCTCCGAAGGAGCTTTCTTGATATGAAATTTTCGAAAGGCAAATCACCTGATTTTTCAGCACGAAGGTACACAAAGCTTTTATGCCTGAAAAGCGTTTTGGTCCTTTTGATCGTTCCCTCTTGTGCCTTGCCAAAAAAGAAAAATACTTCAGGAAAGGATCAAGTGGTTATTGCAGAACATATTCCAACAAATGAAGGTCTGATCAAAGAGGAAATGGAGTTTCATCACACGCTACATAAACCACTTCTTGGTATCGATCGATTGCATTTGTTTCTGGATTCACTCAATGATAAGCGAATAGCAGTTGTAGGTAATCAAACATCTATGGTAGGAAAAGTTCATTTGGTTGACACCTTGCTATCATTGGAACTGAATGTGATCAAAGTGTTCGCTCCTGAGCACGGATTCAGAGGGGATGCAGATGCCGGTGAAAAAATACATACCATCAAGGATGAAAAAACCGGACTTCCACTGATATCTCTTTATGGACAAAATAAAAAGCCGCAACGTGATCAATTACAAGATGTAGATATTGTAATCTATGATATACAAGATGTAGGTGTTCGGTTCTATACCTACATTTCGACACTTCATTATGTAATGGAGGCATGTGCAGAAAATAATAAGCAATTGGTAGTACTGGATCGCCCCAATCCAAATGGTCATTATGTTGACGGTCCGATAAGAGAACCTGAATTCCGATCTTTTATTGGGATGCACCCAGTTCCCGTGGTTTATGGGATGACCATAGGAGAATATGCAATGATGATTAATGGTGAAGGTTGGCTGGACGATCGTTTAAAGTGTAAATTATGGGTGATACCATGTCGAAACTATACACACAAAACAAAGTATGCACTTCCTGTACCTCCTTCTCCGAATTTGAGGTCTGAGGAAGCCGTTACACTATATCCAAGTTTATGTTTGTTTGAAGCAACAACAGTAAGTGTTGGAAGAGGGACCGATGTGCCTTTTGAAGTGTATGGACATCCCAATTTCCCAAAGAATAATTTTAGCTTTAAACCGGTATCTGTTCCGGGAGCAAAAAATCCGATGTATGAAAATCGTACGTGCTATGGTGTAGATCTAAGAGGTAGTGTGACGAGGCGCAAATATGAATTGAATCTGACATATCTTTTGCAAGCCAAGGATTTTTTAGGAGACACCTTACCATTCATCGATCAAGTAAGTTTTTTTAATCGACTTGCCGGAACAGCTAAGCTGCGAGATCAGATTAATGCCGGATGGACAGCCAAAGAAATAAGGGAAACCTGGAAGCCGGGCTTAGAAGAATTCAGGAAAATTCGCCAGAAATACCTGCTTTACGATTAAGAGATTACTTTAGTTTTTCGGCACTTTCTAATACTTTCGACTTTAGATCTTCCATGTAAGACTCCAGTTTAGTAAGTAATTCGGGTCTGGAGGCTCCGATGATCTTTGCAGCAAGTATTCCGGCATTTTTTGAAGCATTCAATGCGACTGTAGCCACGGGAATACCATTAGGCATCTGAAGAATAGAAAGAATACTATCCCAACCATCGATCGAGTTAGAGGATTTAACAGGTACCCCGATTACAGGAAGTGGAGTCAGTGAAGCGGTCATTCCGGGAAGATGAGCTGCGCCACCTGCACCTGCGATAATTACCTTTAATCCTCTTTTGTGGGCATTTTTCGCATATTCGAACATGAGCTCTGGTGTTCGGTGGGCAGATACAATATTCATTTCATAACTTACACCAAACTCTTTAAGAATTGCTGCTGCATCTTGCATTACAGGAAGATCGGACAAACTGCCCATGATAATACCTACTTCAATCATTCGATAGATTCTTTAATGGCAAAGGTAGCAAAATGTAATCGGTCAACTTAGTTAAAAAGTCAATTCAATTGCCTTTGACCGCTATCGGTTGAATATTCAACAGCACAGTGGACCTTGTCGTGTAGCTTCGTTACCTAATATTCACTAATTATTGTAAGATCATGAAAAGAGTTACACAATTGGCGACAGCATTCTTTATTGGCTTGGTAGGAGTAAGAGCTCAAACAAGTTCGTGTTCGGATGTGGTTGGCTACGTAAGTTCCAAGAATCAGGGTTCGATTGGAAACTTTCATCTTTCTATTGGTCATGAGGAAAAAGCCGCTCAGACCTATTATTATTCAGGACCCGGAAAGATAAATAAAGTACGTGTCTATGGATCGGTTGGCTCCACAGGAGGGGCTCCGTTGCGAGTGCATGTATATGCTATTGATCAGCTTGGGCGACCAAAACAAGAAATATCATCTGCCGAGGGAGTTTTCTGGGCTTCGGACAATGCACAAGGTTATATTTCGATAAGTCTTCCTGCTGGAGGCACCTATATTGAGGATGACTTCGCAATAGGTGTAACGTTGTTAAATAAATGGCCGTTCGGAACAGAATTCCAGTTGGCCTATAATGGAGATGGAGAAGGACTAGCTCAGAATCTGGCATCCGTGGCAGGCACATCTACAGGCAACAATTGGACGAGCGCTATTGATAATTTTGATAAGGATGGAGATTTCTACTTGATTCCTGAAATGACACACTTTTTAACACCACTGATAAGTTCATCTTCTCATTGCATCGCTGTTGGTAGTCCGATTCAATTTGTAAACGAAAGTGTATTTACCAGGGATAGTATGTTTAATCATATTGCAGACAATAACTATAAGGGGTCTGCATCATTATACAGCTGGAACTTTGGTGACGGTTCCGCATTGAACCACTCCGTAAGTCCTACACATGCCTATACGACTGCGGGAGCTTATGTGGCCACATTAACTGTGGCAGTTGATGGTTGGTCAGGGTTGTGTACCAATTCATTCCAGTTTCCGATTTCCGTTGGTTTGTCTGCAGGTATCAATAATATTATTGATGTGACATGCCATGGTGATAAGAATGGAAGTATATCGGCGTTTTCATCAGGTGGGACAGCGCCGTACCAATACAGCCTGGATGGATATTATTATCAATCCGTTAATACATTCAGCTCACTTTCTGCTGCCACCGATACGCTTCGTGTCAGAGATGCTTTAGGATGTCAGAACACAGCAATATTTACAGTGGACGAGCCATCTAAAATACATCTGAATTCGGTGTCCACAACAAATGCTAATTGTGGAGCTTCAGACGGAGCTATTTTAGTAACAGCAGAGGGCGGTTCAGGTTCGTTGATGTATAGATTAAATAATGGATCCTTCCAAAGTTCAGGTGCTTTTTCAAATCTTGCCAGTGGTTCTTATGTTTTGACCATTAAGGATGCAAATGGTTGTACAGAGAGCGCTACAATATTGGTGAACAATTTTGGCTCCCCAGTACTTTCTTTGACTAGTAAAACGAATGTAAGCTGTAATGGGTTAGCTGACGGTAGTATTTTGGTTTCGGCTTCAGGGGGGACAGGAACACATCAATTTAGTATCAATGGTGGGTCGAGTTACCAGTCAACAGGCAATTTTACAGGGCTTGCAGCAGGAACCTATGCGGTAATCGTTCGCGATGCAGCGGGTTGTGGACAAGGATTAAATGTAATCATCAACGAATCTCTACCAATAAGTTTTCGTGTGACAACAGCGAATTCATCTTGTGCAGGTATTTCAGATGCCGGCCTTACAGTACATTCCGTAACTGGAGGTATTGGTGTATTCAGATACAGTATAGGGGGAATTGCCTATCAATCAAGTCCTCAATTTCAAAATCTTGCAGCAGGCAACTATGATGTTTATGCAAAAGATGCAGCAGGATGTATAGAGAGGGAAAGTATAACAATTCAACCAACACCGTCACTTCAGGTCTCGGTATCACCTTCGCCAACTTCTTGTTATGGTTTGCCTGATGGAGAGGTTATTATTTCTGCATCAGGAGGTAATGGACAGTATATGTATAGTTTGAATGGAGGTGCATATCAATCTATATCAAGTTTTCATGGCCTCACTGCAGGAACGTATACTTATTCTGTACGAGACGCAGAGGGATGCACCTATCAAAATGAGGTTATAATTTCTCAGCCAACGCAGATTCAAGCAACTATTTCAGCTACAAGTGCTACATGTGGAGTGAACAACGGTGGAATCATTGCTGTTGCAAGTGGTGGATCAGGCGGTGGATATCAGTATTCTTTGGATGGAGAGTCATACAATATTAATGGGGTTTTCAATGCACTCAATTCCGGAACATATTATGTTACCATTAAGGATGGGAGCTCATGTAAACGTGTATTTTCCAAATCTGTATCCGATGCAAATGGACCTGTAGTTCAATCGCTGGGTTACACAGATGTTGGATGTCATGGTGGAAATGATGGAACCATCACAGTAAATAGTGTTTCCGGAGGTACGGGTGCGTTAGAATACAGTATCAATGGTCAGAATTGGAAATCAAGTTCATCATTTTCGGGTCTAACAGCTGGTGATTACAACGTTTTTGTTAAAGATGTCAATGGGTGTATTGGTACAGCAAGCACCTTGATTACGGAGCCGGATGCCTTTATTATAACGAAAAGTGTTGTTGATGTTGCTTGTCATGATTCTATTAATGGTTCGATTACGGTTTTTGCCGCGGGAGGATCAGGTGCTTTAGCTTACAGCATTGACAACGGGGCTACATACCAATCAAGTAACACCTTCACGAGCCTTAAAGCTGGAATTTATAAAGTTACCGTTCGCGATGTTGCTGGTTGCACAGGATCAATATTTGCCATAGTACATGAACCAAAGGCGATTTCTTTGACAACCGGAGTATTGGATGTGACATGCCATGGCGATGGAAATGGATCCATATCCGTTAACGCGTCAGGCGGAGCGGGCAACTTCCAATTTAGTATAAGTAACAATACGTTCCAAAAATCAACAGTTTTCTCTGGTTTATCAGGTGGATCTTATTCCATCTCTGTTAAAGACGCTAATAACTGTGAACTTGTTCGCAATGTAACTGTCAATGAACCTGATTCTCTTGAATTAAATGCAAATATCTTCGAGGTATCCTGTGCAGGAGGGGACAATGGGGCTATTGATATTTCTGTAACTGGTGGAGCAGGAAATAATGAATACAGTTGGTCAAATGACGAGGTTGTTGCTGATTTGTTTGACCTGAAATCCGGTCAATATACACTGGAGGTAACAGATCAGAATGGTTGTAGCACTATCGAATCATTTATGGTTACTGAACCGCAATTTCCATTGGTTATTAACGCAGTTGTGTCCGGAACGGACTCTAAACTTGGAGCAATTGATGCTACAGTTACTGGGGGAACAGCACCCTATGCATACAATTGGGGGCTTGAAGGTAACAAAGAAGATATTGATTCTTTGCTACCAGGTACATATCTCCTTACCGTTACAGATGCTTCGGGGTGTATTTCATCTGGTCAGTTTATTGTTAAGAATACAGCTGGAATTGAAACGATCTCTGATGCGAGTGATGCGTTTAAGGTATACCCAAACCCAGCAAGCAGCATTATTCATTTAGAATGGCTTGAAAAACAGATCGGACATTTGGAGATTACAGATGTGAATGGACGGAAAGTATATGAGGCAAAGATTGATAAACCTGCTCTTGATCTCGATGTACGATTGTTTCAAGAGGGACTCTATTATGTAAGAGTTTACAATAAGACTGAAACTGCTGTAAGAAGATTTAGAGTTATCAAATAAGTCTAAATACGCTTAAGTTTAAATACGCTGTTAAAAAATGAAAAAGCGCGATGATACCATCGCGCTTTTTCTCATTTCTAAGTTACAATTATTTAAAGTGTCCCTCTCTTCTCTTGTTCTCTTTCTATAGACTCAAAGAGTGCTTTAAAGTTACCTGCACCGAATCCTTGAGCACCCATACGTTGAATAATTTCAAAGAAAAGTGTCGGACGATCCTCTACTGGTTTTGTGAAGATTTGTAGTAAGTATCCTTCTTCATCTGCGTCAACAAGTATCCCAAGTTTTTGGATTTCATGAATGGGTTCCTTCATTATTTTCAAGTGTTCACCCAAACGAGCCGGTATCTCATCATAATATTCTTGAGGAGGAGATGATAAGAACTCTACACCACGCTCTCTAAGTTTAGTGACCGTATCAATAATGTTGTCTGTAGCAACAGCAATATGTTGAGCGCCTGGACCTTCATAAAAATAGAGGTACTCTTCAATTTGTGAGCGCTTCTTACCCTCTGCTGGTTCATTGATTGGGAATTTTATGCGACCATTGCCATTACTCATCACCTTTGACATTAATGCCGAGTATTCCGTATGGATCTGCTTGTCGTCAAACGAAAGGAAATTAACGAATCCCATTACATCCTCATTCCACTTAACCCAAGCATCCATCTCCCCCCATCCGACATTACCGACCATGTGGTCAATGAATTTCAATCCGGTAGGTGAAGGGTTGTAATCTGATTCCCACTCCTTGTAGCCAGGCAGGAATGGTCCGTTATAGTTCTTACGCTCGACAAAAACATGGACAGTTTCTCCGTACGTATAGATCCCAGAGCGTATCACCTCTCCGAATTCGTCTTTCTCAATGGTTGGTTTCATGAAAGATTTTGCGCCTCTCTTGGTGGTTTCCTCCCATGATTTCCTAGCATCATCAACCCATAAAGCAATTACTTTAACACCATCGCCATGGTTTTTTACATGTTCACCTACAGGTGAATTACTATTTAACGCTGTTGTGAGTACAATACGAATCTTGTCTTGTTTCAAGACATAAGAGGCACGATCAGTCATTCCGGTTTCCAATCCCGCATAGGCATGCGACTGAAATCCAAAAGCGGTTTTATAATAATGCGCTGCTTGCTTGGCGTTTCCAACGTAAAATTCGACGTAATCTGTTCCCAAGAGTGGAAGGAAATCCTTTGCTCCTTCGAATATTTTTTCAAGACCGTAGTCTACACTTTTAACTTCTTTACTCATAATTCAATTTAAAAAACGATATTTTGTTTACTGTATCCACGACTTGTAATAGTCAGGAAACTCAAATTCCATAGCCTGTTTTGTGATTTTCAATGGCTTAAATGTGTCTACCATTACAGCCAGTTCAAGTGTTTCCTTCTGACCAATACTACGCTCGTAAGCACCAGGATGTGGCCCATGTGGAATACCAGATGGGTGAAGCGTTATTTGTCCCTTCTCTACGTGATTTCGGCTCATGAAGTCTCCGTCAACATAATAAAGTACTTCATCGGAATCAATATTACTGTGATTGTATGGCGCCGGAATAGATTGTGGATGATAGTCATACAATCTCGGAACAAATGAACAGATAACAAAGGCACTTGTTTCAAATGTTTGATGGATAGGTGGGGGTAAGTGTATGCGTCCTGTAATCGGTTCGAAGTCGTGAATCGAAAATGCATAAGGATAATTATATCCATCCCATCCCACTACATCAAAGGGATGTGTTCCATAAACATAATCATATATGATATCTTGTTTTTTAATCTTTACAAGAAAGTCCCCTATTTCCGGATGTGTTTCAAGCTCATGCGGTGGGCGAATATCGCGCTCACAGTAAGGGGAGTGTTCCAATAGTTGGCCAAACCAGTTTCTGTATTTTTTTGGAGTGTAGACGGGGTGAAATGACTGTATGATGAAAAGTCGATTTTCATCATTCTCGAATTTCAGTTGATAGATCATACCTCGAGGAATAACAAGATAATCTCCATAGCTAAAGTTTATATAACCCAATTGAGTGCAAAGTTTACCTTTCCCTTTGTGAATAAAGATCACCTCATCTGCATCTGCATTTTTGTAAAAATACTGAGACATCGATCTTGATGGTGCCGCTAGTTCGATGTAACAATCCGAATTGACTAGCACCGGTACTCTGCTTTCAAGGTAATCTTCTTTAGGCTGAACTTTGTAGCCCATGAGACTTCGCATGGTCATGTTCTTTTCAATAGCAATCTCCGGAGCGATATTTTTTGTGCCGAGAACCTCTTTGACAATTGTTGGAGGCTTTAAATGATACAATAAGGAAGACATACCGTCAAACCCGATAGTACCGAAAAGTTGTTCGTGATACAGACTGCCATTCTGTTGCCTGAATGCAGTGTGTCTTTTATGTGGAATTTTTCCAAGTTTATGATAAAAGGGCATGTGAGAGTTGGTTATCGATAATCAAATAGTTAAATACCGTAGGAATTCGATACAGGTCCAATTCCTTATTTAGGTAATTCATCAATAATATATTTAATTGTGTCCGCTAATACTAAAGTTAAGACAAAATTAGAAAGAAACAATACTCAAAAAAATGATTTCTATCAGTGTTTTATATTTCCAAGAAAATTGAAATAGTACAACTTACTTCTCAGTTCAAATTATAACTTTGTCCAAACAGCAAAAATGGGTAGGACGATCGTTATTGGAGCATGTGGGCAGATAGGAACAGAGTTGGTGCTTGAGCTTAGGAAAAGACGCGGTCTGGATTTAGTTATTGCTGCTGATGTGAAGGACATGCCGCCAAAAATACTTGCGTCGGGGTTTTATGTTAAACTTGATGTCCTTGATAGGAACGCTGTGAGAGAATGTATTGTTAAAAATGGTATTACTGAGGTTTATCTTCTTGCTGCCTTGTTATCTGCTACTGCCGAACAACATCCTGATTTTGCCTGGAGATTAAACATGGAAGGTTTGTTTACTGTTTTGGAATTAGCAAAGGAGGGGATTGTAAAGAAGATTTTCTGGCCTAGTTCGATTGCCGTATTTGGTCCGTCTACTCCTAAAGTTAAAACGCCACAAGTTACAGTTACAGAACCAATAACGATCTACGGCATCTCTAAATTGGCGGGGGAACGCTGGTGCGAATATTATCATCAGAAATATGGAGTTGATATACGAAGTATTCGTTACCCTGGTTTGATTTCATACACATCTCTTCCCGGAGGAGGGACAACTGATTACGCAGTAGATATTTTTTATCAGGCTAAACTCAAAAATCATTACACATCATTCTTGAGTCACGACAGTGAACTCCCAATGATGTACATGGAAGATGCTATAAGGGCTACTATTGAGTTGATGGAGGCTGACCCTGAAAATGTGACGATCAGATCTTCCTACAATCTGTCAGGATGTAGTTTTACACCAGAACAGTTGGCGGCTGAGATAAGAAAATTTCAAAGTGACTTTACCATTGAATACAAACCTGATTTCAGACAGGGAATTGCGAATGGCTGGCCTAAGTCTATTGATGACTCTGCGGCCTCTAAAGATTGGGGTTGGTCGGCGCATTTTGGTTTAAGTGAAATCGTAGCCGTAATGCTACAAAATGTAAACACGAATTTACTTGGGTCATCTTCCGCTGCTGACTAGCCTGTTCGTCGAAACTTTAGTAAACTTTGACGAAAAAAAGATGATACTTTGCACGCATATTAATTTTTTTTTATTAAATTCATATCGAAAAATATTTTTAACATGTCATTGACACGACCTACACTTATTTTTCTCTCCTTTTTCTTTCTTCAGATAGGTGTGGTTGATGCTGCTTTATTTCAGAATGGTCAACCGGGGGATATCAACAAGAAGGACTCAGAAGGAAGGAAGCAAGGAAGGTGGATCTATTTCGGTAAAGATCGTCCAAAAGAAGGTTACCCTGCAGAGGGAAAGATTGAGGAAGGCGATTATAAGGATGATCGCAAGGAGGGTAAATGGATCAAGTATCATAATGATGGTGAAACACCAAAACTGATTGGCGAATATGTAAACAATCGTCCCCAGGGTGCTTATGTGAAGTACTACGCGAATGGCAAGGTGAAGGAACAAGGAACCTTTATTCGTAATCTGTATCAGGATTCTTTGAAAAGATTTCATGAGAATGGAAGAGTAGAATATTTGGCAAAGTACAATGATACAGGTAAGGAGCAGGGTTCTGTCAAGTACTTTTATCCGAATGGTCAATTAGAGTTCGAGTATACAGCAAGCGATGGTAAGCCGATGGGTAGAGCAGTGCGTTACTACGAGAATGGTGATATAAAAGAAATTTTAATTTACAATTCGGAAGGTTCGGTAGAGAAAAGCGAACAGAAAGAAATGGTTAATCCCCCAGTCAATATTGTTGACCCAGGAATTTCTAAGGAAACAGCACCAAAAGTCAACTCGCCAAAAACAAAGGGAACTAAATTTCAACCAAACGGCTACAATAAGGTATATAATAACAACGATGAGATTTGGCAAGATGGTAATTTTAAAAACGGATTATTGTGGGATGGTAAGGTATACGAGTACGATCGTGACGGAATCCTTCTTAAAGTGAAGGTCTATAAAAACGGATTGTATCATTCGGATGGACAGCTCTGATCAAACCAGAAAATATGAAGGGCTGTCTCTCGAGATAGCCTTTTTTGTTTGAAATTTTTCATTGATTGTGCCCGAATAATTCTGTATCCCTATGAATTCGAAACGTCCTGTTTTTCATACTGATTTCATAAGTGCAACCCCGGTGGATAAGGTTGGTGTGGAGGAGCGAGTCGCACGTTTTCAGACCAGAAGTATCAAAAACCAATCTAAGCTTCAGGGCTTACACATGGCCCTTAACATGATAGATCTCACCACTTTGGAAGGCAAAGATACACCCGGAAAAGTGAAGCAGATGTGTTATAAAGCGGCTCATTTGCATAATCACTTTCCTGGTTTGCCAACGGTGGCTGCTGTTTGCGTCTATCCTTCAATGGTCAGAATAGCAAAGTCGGAACTTAATAATTCTGGGATTAAAGTGGCGTCCGTTTCCACGGCGTTCCCCTCTGGACAAGCACCTTCAGAAGTCAAGATAATGGATACAAAGTTTGCTTTAGATGAAGGAGCAGATGAGATCGATATGGTTATTTCAAGAGGAAAATTTTTGGCAGGTGACTACCATTTTGTTTTTGATGAAATCGCAGCGATCAAGGAGGTTTGCGGTAAAGCTAGATTAAAAGTAATTCTGGAAACAGGTGAACTAGTTACTCTGGATAATGTCCGCAAAGCTTCTGACCTTGCTATTCATGCGGGTGCTGATTTTATCAAAACATCTTCTGGTAAAATTCAACCTTCGGCTACCATGCAGGTGACCTATACAATGCTCATGGCCATTCGTGATCATTTTGATAAGACAGGAAGAATGGTCGGTATGAAACCTGCCGGTGGAATCTCTACATCAAAGTTGGCATTGCATAACCTTGTCATGGTAAAGGAGATACTCGGTGATGCCTGGTTGACAAATGAATGGTTTCGTTTTGGAGCTAGTAGCCTAGCAAATGATGTACTTATGCAAATTCTAAAGACTGAAACCGGCGTATACCAATCGTCGGATTATTTTTCAATCGATTGATATGGCGAAGAAAGATACTCTTAAAGATAATTTGAACTGGGAATATGCTCCCTCGCTGGAAAGTACTTCTCACATCCGTCTTCTGGAAAAATACGATTTGTACATTGATGGGAAATGGGTGAAACCATCCAGT
>JBIITO010000155.1:0-3935 GCA_044340465.1 Crocinitomicaceae bacterium
CCAATCTTACCTCCTTTTGCATACGGTTCGATCAGGTCGATCACTTTAATTCCTGTAAAAAGTACTTCTGTAGAAGTGGAAAGTTGATCGAACTTAGGGGCTTCTCGGTGAATTGGAAGACCATTGGCATTATCCACTTGATTGATTCCGTCAATCGCTTCACCAACTACATTAAACAAACGACCTTTAATTTGGTCACCTGTAGGCATTTTGATTGCACTTCCTGTAGAAACCACTTCCATCCCTCTTCTGAAACCATCTGTTGAATCCATAGAGATCGCACGGACGGCATTTTCTCCTACGTGAGACTGAACCTCAAGAACTACTTTTGTTCCGTCAGCCTTTACCACCTCAAGTGCGTCATAAATATTAGGAAGTGCTACTCCTTTATCGAAGCTCACATCCACAACAGGTCCGATCACCTGTGAAACTGTACCTTTAATTCCCGACATTTTATTGCCTTTTTTTAGTTAGTTAAAGCGATTGGAGCACATCACCCCGCCCGAATTTGGGCGCAAAGATAGACCTTTAAAATGAAAAAGTATTCAACTCTAAAACATATTTTTTTAACAGCTTCTTAATTCAGAAGTGGAATGTTCCAAAATTGCGTTTCATCAGGTATTTTACCGGCCAAAATGAAAAAAAGAGGCTGAGTACAGAAACAAGCATAAAGATAAGTATCCCATCAATCCAAGAGAATTGAACCGGAAAAGGCTCACCACCTGTATTTGGCATTTCCAAAAGCGAACCAAAGATCTGAAGTGCACAAATGGTGTACCCCAGAACCAAACCAAAAAGAATTCCTTTTCCACAAATAAGCAGTCCTTCAAAGAAAAAGATCCTGAAGATTGTTCTGTAATCAGCTCCGTAGGCTATCATTGTAGAAATATTCTCTTTCTTCTCTACAAAAAGCATGGTTAATGAAGCAACGAGATTAAAAGCTGCGAGAATAAATATGAATACAAGAATGATGATCACCATAAGTTTTTCGGATTTACTGGTCTTAAAGATCAATTCATTCTTTTCATAACTTGTTTTCACTATAAATCCCGGCCCAAGTTCAGCGATCAATTTCTCTTTTACCTCATCATTCGTATAACCCTCTTTTACATCTATGTAAACGGAGGATAGATCAGCGTCGTAGTTCAGGATATCCGCTCCGAAAGACAAGGGAACGACCAACTTTTCAGCATTCACCTCGCGGTTGAAATTCATTCTCCCTGTAATGTTGAGCCTCCGGATATTAAATGGATTAGACCCAATGCGCACCTTGGCATCTCTTTTCGGAGCATAGATCATTACTTGCTCGAAGCCGGTTTTTTCAGGAATATATCCGCCCAACTTATCTAGTAAGGTGGCGCCAATCACGCCAAAAGTAAGATCATTTGAGGTGAGAACAGGAAAACCGTCAACCATGTGAATGTAATTACCATTAGAGGATTTTGACGTTAATCCCGACATTTCCAGAAAAGAAGAATCTACAGCAATCATTGATGCATTCACCCACTTTTTCTCATGTTTGATCACCACCACTTCTTCAATAGCTCTTGAAATCAAGTTGACGCCGGGTACTTTTGTTAGTTCTTTGATTGCGATCGTTTCTTCCGGAAATGTTTTTCCGCTTGCTGAACGAATAGTGATATCCGAGTCAAAATCCGAATACAATTTTTCGATCATTCCTTCAATGCCATTGAATGCAGAAAGCAACACTACAAGTGAAGCCGTAATCAACGTGATACCGATGACAGAGATTCGCGTGATCAAATTGATCACATTTTTTTTTCTCTTGAAAGAAAGGTATCTGCGGGCTATGTAAAATGAAACGTTGATGACCTATTTCTTTTTAAGCAAAGAGTCGATCTGTGCAGCGTAATCGAGCGAATCGTCAATGTAAAAGGCCAGATCCGGGATCTTTCTCATGTTCTTTAATCGCTTGCCTACCTCACCTCTAATTCTACCGGTATGCTGTCTAATACTCTCTAAAACAACTTTTTTATCAGGACCTGCAAACACAGATAGATAGCACTTTGCCAGTGAAAGATCAGCTGTTACTCTCACAGCTGTAACGGAAACCATTGCTCTGAGACAAATCTCTCGTGCATTTTTCTGAAAAAAGAGCGCCATTTCTTCTTGAATAACCCCTTCAATCTTGTTTTGTCGAATCGAACCCATGCCGCAAAAATACGAATACTTGCTCCCTCGAAAGCATCCATGCAAAACAAAACTTATCTTTGCGGCAATGAAGGATATCCTGCAGATTTATCGTTACACATTCGCCTACAGAGGGAGAGCCCTACTTGTCATATTTTGCAATCTGCTGTTCGTACTCTTCAATCTTTTGTCGCTTGTTCTGTTTATTCCTTTTCTGCAACTGATTTTCAACCCAAACAAGCATTATGAAGCCATCAAACCTATTTGGAATGGTTCGATCGGTGGAATTGTCAGCTATGCCAAAGATTACTATCAATATTTCATGCAAGAAATGGTAAAAACAGATCCCAAACAGGCTCTGTTTTTTGTTTGCATCTCCGTTTTTGCGGCCTTTTTCCTGAAAAATATTTTTCGCTATGGTGCAGTCTGGCATCAGTCTGAATTGCGAATGGCTGTAGTTAGAGACCTTCGCGGACAACTCTTCTACAAGGCATTGATACTTCCACTTTCTTTTTACACCAACGAACGAAAAGGCGACATCATGGCTCGAATGAACAGCGATGTCGGCGAGATCGAGATTGCAGTAGTTGCTATCCTGGAATTGATTTATCGCGAACCGATTGCCATCATCATCAATGTAGCCACGCTCATCTACCTGAGTCCACAATTAACAGCAATCTCATTTATCTTACTCCCTATTTCTGCACTGGTCATTTCAAGAATAGGTAAAAGCTTAAAGAGAACTGCAAAAAGTGGTCAAGAACAAATGGGCTTACTTTTCTCCAGTATTGAAGAAGGTTTAGGTGGTATAAGAATTATAAAAGCCTTCAATGCGATTGAACAAATTCACGTAGCTTTTCAGAAAGTCAACCTGAAACATCAGCAACTGATCACAAAAACCTTTCGCAAAAAAGACCTCTCCCCTATTTTGAATGAAACGCTCGGAGCAGCAGTAATGCTCAGTCTGGTATGGTTCGGGGGATCGATGATCATCGATATGAAAAAAGGAGAAACCTTAACGGGAGAGGTGTTCATTACATTCATCATTGTATTCTCGCAGCTTCTCAGGCCTATTCAGGGAATTTCCACCAACATTGGTTTCCTTAACAAAGCAAAAGCATCACAGGATCGCATCAATGAAATACTGGAAAGTGATGAAAAGATCACGGAGATTGAAAATCCTGTAAAACTACCTACCCTTACACGGTCGATACGTTACGAAAATGTATCGTTCAAATACCAGGATGATTGGGTTCTAAGGAATATCCATCTCGAATTACCGGTAGGAAAAAGCGTGGCTTTGGTTGGAGAGTCAGGAAGCGGAAAGTCTACCATGGGTGATCTTTTACCTCGATTTTATGATGCTACCGAAGGAACGGTTTATTTTGATGACATTCCACTGAAAAACTGCGCGATCAGAGATTTAAGAGGACACATCGGTATTGTTTCCCAAGAATCCATTCTTTTTAACGCTTCGGTCAAGGAAAATATTGCTTTTGGAATGCCGACTGCAACGATGGAGGAAATCATTGAAGCAGCCAAGATTGCCAATGCGCATGAATTTATTTCCGCAATGGAGCAAGGCTATGAAACCAATATCGGAGAACGTGGAAGTAAACTATCAGGTGGCCAACGTCAACGGATCAGCATTGCGCGCGCCGTGCTGAAGAACCCAACGATCCTCATACTCGATGAAGCAACATCCGCTTTGGATACAGAATCGGAAAAACTGGTCCAGGATGCACTTGACATCCTGATGAAAGACCGAACGACGCTGATCATAG
>JBIITO010000005.1:0-40755 GCA_044340465.1 Crocinitomicaceae bacterium
TTTTTTTTTGATAAATTCGATTTTTATTCGAATATCTTCTTTGTAACGTCTAGAAGGATCGCTGAACATTTTTCGATTAAACGCTTGCCAGTTATTAAAGTATTTTTACTTTTGCCGCGGAGAGATGGCAGAGTGGTCGATTGCGGCGGTCTTGAAAACCGTTGAACCGCGAGGTTCCGGGGGTTCGAATCCCTCTCTCTCCGCTGATGAAATGATTTGCCCCAGTTGGGGCATTTTCGTTTTATAATAATCTACAAGCATGCTTGTGAAGAACAATATGAAAGCTTTTCTATGAGTATAGCCCATCCCCGTTTGACTCTTCTGTTTGTTTTGATAACCATTTGTATGGATTCGATAGGATTAGGCATTATCATTCCTTCATTCCCTTCATTGGTCTCGGAAACGGCGCATGTGAGTTTAACAGAATCGTCAAAATACTTTGGAATCGTTATGGGCTCGTATGCCTTCATGCAATTTCTTTTTTCTCCACTCGTGGGAAATCTTAGTGATCGATTTGGCAGAAGGCCTATTCTACTTATCTCTGTTTTTGGTTTGGGGATGGATTATTTGGTAATGTATTTTGCTCCATCTCTTTTCTGGTTAATTATTGGACGGGCTATTTCAGGTATGTTTGGGGCCAGTTTTACAACGGCAGCCGCTTATATTGCTGATATTTCAAGTCCTGAAAACAGAGCTCAAAATTTTGGAATGATCGGTGCTGCTTTCGGGATTGGGTTTGTTATTGGGCCAGCAATAGGTGGCTTACTTTCAGATTTCGGATCAAGAGCTCCATTTCTCGTGGCAGCAAGTTTTTCACTCATAAATTTCGTCTACGGATTAATAGTACTTAAGGAATCGCTGCCTTCTGATCAACGAAGGGCTTTTGAATGGAAACGTGCCAATCCACTTGGCGCTTTGTTACAAATGGTTCGTTTTGCCAAAATGAAATATTTATTTGTTGTGATTTTTCTTATGATTCTAACAAACATGTCGGTGCATTCATCTTGGAATTATTACACTATGGATAAATTCCACTGGACTGTTAAAGATGTAGGAATTTCTCTGGCTGTAATTGGGGTGTGCTTTGGTGTTGTGCAAGGCGGTTTCAGTGGGTTATTGGTGAAAAGGTTAGGAGAGAAGGGTGCTGCAACTTTTGGATTTATCAATCTTATTGCTATGTTGCTCATTCTTATTTTTCTTCCGCCACACATGGGATGGGGATTATATATCGGAATGCTTCCCTATGCACTATCAGGTATTGTAGATCCTTCAGTCCGATCCATCATTTCCGGAAGAACAGCTATGAATGAACAAGGAGAATTACAAGGAGTGTTTACCAGTTTAATGAGCTTGGGAGAAATTCTTGGACCACCACTTTTTATGTGGCTGTATTATACTTCTCGCAAAACAGTAACTAATGAACCATGGAGTTTTTCAGCACCATTTATAGTTGCGTTTTGTTTTGCTTTATCAGGATTGATTCTTCTTCGGTGGGTACTGAAAGATTATAAAAAAAGTAATGAGGTTATTACCACGGACCAATCTTAACTGTATAGTTGGATTGTAAAAGGCTGGCTCCTTTTTCTCTGGAGTAACGTAAATCTTTTTTTACAGCGTTTATAACTTGATCAACCAATAATTTGTCTGTAGTGCTTGTACGTTTACTATCATTTATGGCTTCAATCACTGAACCATTTTCATCAACAAGTAACTTTAGTGAAATAGTTACAGGGGTAGGGGAATCAAACTTACTTAGGTCTGGCTCTTTCATACGTACGCGACCTCCCATTCGAGAAGTTGCATTCATATAACTATCCAGCTCCTGTTGTTTTTGCTCTATCTTTTTATTTTTTATCATTAACGTATCGGAAAGTGATTTCAACTGATTTTGAAGCTCAAGAATTTGCTTGTCCTTTAATTTTATCAAGCTGTCACTTCTCTCTTTTTCGCGTGAACTTTTGAAAGTTAGTTCATCCAACTGAGCTTTCAGTTCTTTTTTGGATTGGGCAAAACTTTCAGATAGTAGAAGAATGAGAATGAAAGAAATAGACAAGGATATGGATTTGTACATGAGGTAGAATTTTATAATCTAAAAATAGGTTTAATTTACACTTGAAATTTTATGCTTTAATTTTCCTTTTGAACAGTAGGGTATGGAAAAGACGAATTTGAATTGAGTAGGTAGGTAACGTACATTCAAAAAAAAGCACCGCTTTCGGTGCTTTTAGTGGGAGAGTTTACTCCCGAAGAACGTTAGTGAATCGGGATGACGGGTTCTCCATCTGCATTTCATTTCGATGGACAAGGAACCGCCGATCCTCCCGACACTGCGGTCGGGATGCTCTGAAAAGCTAGGAGGCAATTAGTTTTTCAATTGTAAATTCCGGTCATGTTGACCACCCTTTTCCGGAGTATGTTGACCACCTCTGTCCGGAGTATGTTGACCACCTAAAATCGAACGTTTTTCTTAAGCTGTCGTAGCCAAAAAATCTGACTGTAAATAATAGTTAGAAATAATGGCGGGAAAACCGATAGACATGAGTAAATTAAGAAAAACATTAAAACTTCACGTTCAAGGAAAGAGCAAGTTATTCATTAGTAATTACCTGGGTATATCTAGAAATACGGTAAAGAAGTATCTGCGCATTTTCGAGCGTTTGAAGCTTACTTGGGAAGAGCTGGAAGCATTGAGCGATGCTGAACTTGAAGCGACATTTATTAAGCCGATTGCACCGGTTGAACATCCACGTCTAAAGGCTTTGTATGCTTATTTTCCATTAGTTGAGAAGCGGCTTAAACGGATCGGCGAGACGAAAACAAAGCTTTGGCTGGAGTACAAAGAGAAGCATCCTGATGGAGTTCAGCGATCGCAGTTCTGTGAGCATTATACGCGCTGGAACAGGAGTGTAAACGCAAAACTCACGATGCACATCGATCACAAGGCCGGAGATAAGATGTATGTTGATTATGCTGGGCAGGTGCTTCAACTCATAGATCCGGATACGGGCGAGATCATAGATATGCAGTTCTTTGTAGCCGTGCTTGGTGCTAGTCAGTATACGTATGCTGAGGCATCGTATAGTCAACGCAAGGAGGACTTTGCGTATTCGGTTGAGAATGCCCTTCATTATTTTGGAGGAGTGCCACAGGCCATTGTTCCGGATAATCTCAAGGCGGCTGTCACCAAAAGCGATCGGTATGAACCAACACTAAATGAGTTTTTTGCTGATTTTGCAGAGCATTACGGCACAACGGTTCTTCCTGCCAGAGCCTACAGGCCAAAAGACAAAGCCTTGGTAGAGAATGCTTTGAAGATCCTTTACACACGTATTTACACCATCATTAAAGAGCAAAAGTTCTTTTCTTTGGAAGAACTCAATAAAGCGATCATTGAACTGGTTAATAAACACAACAACACTAATCTTACAGGGCGCAGCTTTAGCCGTAAACAACTCTTTGAGGAACTGGAGAAGGATACGCTTATGCCTCTTGCACAGGAACGCTATGAGATCAAAAAACAAGCTCTGGTGACCGTTCTCAATAACGGACATGTGTTACTTGGTGAAGACAAACATTATTACAGTGTTCCATACACTTACATCCGAAAGAAGGTCAAGATACTTTACTGCAAATCTACGGTAGAAATCTTCTTTCAATATAACCGAATAGCAGTGCATAAACGCCTGAAGAGTCCACACAACTATACCACCAACACGCAGCATCTCGCCTCAACACATAAGTTCACTTCGGAGTGGTCTGCAGATCGATTTTTACGTTGGGCAGGATCCATTGATCCCAATGTTGAGCTTCTGATAAGTCACTTACTGAACAAAAAGCAACATCCTGAACAGTCCTACAAGAGTTGTCATGGGATCTTATCATTAGCTAAGAAAATAGGTAATCAGCGACTGGCTAGTGTATGCTCAAAGGTGTTGGAATATGGTATTTACAGCTATGGCATGGTCAAATCGATTTTGGAAAAAGACCTTGATCTTGCACACAGAGAAGATGTGCAACCTGAAATACCGCAGCACAACAATATCCGAGGAAACAACTATTACAAGTAATCTATAAATCCAATCCATATGAATCAAACAACGTTATCAAAAATGCGATTAATGGGGCTTTACGGCATGTGCAATGCTTTTAAAACCGCCATTGAAACAGGAAAGACAGATCACTACACGATCGATCAGTTCATGGCTCAGATGATCGACACCGAGTGGGATGATCGGCAAAATAAAAAGCTTCAACGCAGCCTACAAAACGCACAGTTCAGGCAAAAAGCATCACTGGAACAAATCATCTTCAACGACGACCGAAATCTGGATCGCACAAAGCTACTACGTCTTGCACAGGGCACCTATATCGACAAAGGCGAAGATGTGCTCATCACCGGAAGCACAGGTGTAGGTAAAAGTTACCTCGCTATCGCTCTAGGTTACCAAGCATGTATCGAAGGGTTCAAGGTAAAATACTACAATACTACCCGAATGCTGGCTAAACTAAAGATCGCAAGGTCAGAAGGTAACTATCTAAAAGAACTGGCAAAGATCGAACGTCAACAACTCATCATTCTCGATGACTTCGGCCTTCATCCGATGGATAACCACAGCAGACTTGCCTTTTTGGAAATCATTGAAGATCGTCATGGAAAGGGTTCTGTGATCATAACCTCTCAACTTCCTGTTAGCAGATGGTATGACATCATTGGTGACAAAACCATCGCAGACGCCACAATGGATAGACTTGTTCATCATGCCCATCGCTTCGAACTTGAAGGCGAATCTATGCGCAAAAAGAAAGGTGCTGTACAAACCAATTTATCAATGAATATAAATCCCTAATTTTGATCATCTGACAGCCTCAGAAAACGTTCTTTTTAGACACATGAAAATGACTGGTCAATATCGACCGGACAAGAGTGGTCAACATGACCGGAATTTACACCATATGCACGTTTAGGGACTTTTAATCCAACATCTAGAAAAGTGTTTTTATGGGTGTTTGATAATTTTCACAACTGGACATTCCTGGAAAAAATCACCAATAATACCTTCAGAATTATCATAATGACCCTCTTTCTTGGGGTCATTTGTATATCGTCGATTAGTGGAATAGCTATTTATGGTTTTATGTGGCGGAAATTTAAGAAGTTAAGCCCCCAGGATCAAAAAGATATACTCAGAAAATATCATCGTCAAATTGGAATATCGGTTGCTTTCATATCCTTAACATTTGCATTTAGTGGGGCATATCACGCAACTCGTAAATTAGAACCTAATAAGTTGCTAGGTATGCAGTATGAACCCATAATCCATTCAGGAGAAGTTCCGGATTCGTTCTTTGTTCCTAAAATTAATTGGGATAAAACAACGAATATTTCATTGGTGAAGATTAACGGCAGTCTATTTTATCAGGTTTTTCAAATGGGAGAGCAGAGAAAACCGGGTAAAGTCATTTACGTAAATGCCAAGAGTAATCGGGAATGGAAAAACGGAAATTCTAAATACGCGGTATATCTTGCTGATATTTTCAATAAAAGCAATAAATGTAGAAATCAAGAGAAATGTTGTGCAATAACTTATTCTCAAAATTCTGTTGAAATAGAGGATGCCCGTGCTATAAAAACGGAAGTGGTTACTTCTTTTGAAAAACGAGAATATGGGTTTGCATTTAAAAGGCTTCCAGTCGTTCGAGTTCCTTATAATACTAAAGAAAAGAAGAATTTATATATCGAAACAGCGACTTCAAGACTTGCCGCGAGTATAGAAAATGCCGACCGTTATGAAGGATATTCTTTTGCGATATTTCACAAATTCTTATTTATTGATTGGGCAGGTAAAAATATAAGGGATCTACTGATGATGCTCTCTGCATTTGGCCTGTTGACAGTTAGTATTTTTGGCTTCATATTATTCTTGAAGAAATAAGCCAGTAACTCATATGATCCAGTACTTTTTCAATAAATTAAAGTTGTTTTTGGATGTCCATGGCTCCTTTGTCTCATCATGACTTTTGACTAACTTTGTTTGCTTAATTTACTGAATAATGTTTGAAAATCTTACCGAAAAGTTCGAAAGAGCGTTTAAAGTACTCAAAGGCCAGGGGCAGATCACGGAGATCAACGTAGCAGAAACCTTGAAGGAGGTGCGTCGTGCCTTGCTGGATGCCGATGTGAATTTCAAGACGGCCAAGGACTTTACCACAACTGTGAAGGAAAAAGCACTTGGGAGAAATGTCCTTACAGCCGTTTCACCGGGGCAGTTGATGATCAAGATCTGTCATGAAGAACTCGTTGAACTCATGGGGGGAAATGAGTCAGAGATTAACATTAAAGGTAATCCAGGAATCATCCTCATGTCCGGTCTTCAAGGATCGGGTAAGACTACTTTTACAGGAAAATTAGGAGGTTACCTCAAAACCAAAAAAGGGAAGAAGGTTCTATTGGTTGCATGTGACGTTTACCGTCCGGCAGCGATCGATCAGTTGCATGTCCTTGGCGATCAACTTGATATAGAAGTGTTTTCAAATATAGAAGATAAAGATCCTGTGCGCATTGCCCAATCGGCTGTTCAATATGCACGCAGCAAAGGATTTAATGTGGTCATCGTCGATACGGCAGGTCGTCTGGCTGTAGATGAGCAAATGATGGATGAGATCGCTCGTGTGAAGGTAGCGATTCAGCCGACAGAAACCTTGTTCGTGGTAGATTCCATGACAGGGCAGGATGCCGTGAATACAGCGAAAGCCTTCAACGACCGCATCAATTTTGATGGTGTTGTGCTCACGAAGCTTGACGGAGACACGCGCGGAGGAGCAGCCCTTTCGATCAAAGCGGTGGTGGATAAGCCGATCAAATTCGTCGGGACAGGGGAGAAGATGGATGCCCTAGATGTCTTTTATCCGCAACGTATGGCCGATCGTATCCTCGGAATGGGAGACGTGGTCTCACTCGTGGAACGTGCGCAAGAGCAATTCAATGAAGAGGAAGCTCGCAAACTTCAGAGGCGCATTCATAAAGATCAGTTTGATTTTAATGATTTCCTTAGTCAGTTACAACAGATCAAAAAGATGGGGAATGTGAAAGACCTCATGGGTATGATTCCCGGAATGGGCAAGGCAATGAAAGACGTAGATATTGAGGATGATGCATTCAAGCACATAGAGGCAATTATATTGTCTATGACACCTCAGGAAAGATCTAACCCTAATATTATAAACGGTCAGCGGAAAAATCGCATTGCCAAAGGGAGTGGAACCGACCTTCAGGAAGTAAACAAACTGATGAAACAGTTCGAGGATACAAAGAAGATGATGAAGTTGATGAGCAATCCAAAGAACATGATGAGTATGATGAAGCAAATGAAGGGGATGGGAGGAATGCCCGGAATGTAATTAACCGGCGGTTTCCTGCTCAAAGATCCGTTTCAGAATCATCAACATACTTTTTTCCAGAATGTCGGGCTTCTTGTCTGCCATTTGAACTTCGGTCATTTCATTCAATAATTTCTTTACGTCTGCTTTCGATAGATTGAAAGCATGAATGTGAACGATAATCTTTTCAATCTGCCGATAATCATTATCAAGGTTAAACTCCCTTTGGATGTTTTTATACTGTACGGGTTTACATTTGTTAAGAATAGCTTCTTTCTCTTCTTCCGTTTGAATAAAATCAGCATGCGCAGCATACAACATGAGGTAGGTTCGAAACTCATCTCGTGTCCAATGTGGTTTCATTTCTCTTTTCATCGGGTCAGTTTTGTCGAAAAGTACAAAATGTAAGCTACCCAAAAAATGAGCATTATTCCTTGAAATAAAATGGTTTTGCTTCCTTTCCGTCCCATGATTGAAGTGAAGTCACTTCCGGGCCAATTTCAAGAAAAGTATTGTAGTTGAGCCAGTCACCCAGATTAATGTAGTGTGAATTAGTCCCAACTGGCATATCGATAGGCAGGTGACGGTGTCCAAAGATGAACAGATCTATTAGTTCTTTCGAAAGTCGCTCTTCACAGAACTGGTACAACCACTCGTTTTCTTTTCCGTGAAACATCTCATCTTTCATACCTGTGGCAGCACGACTAGTTTTTGATGATTTGTTCGCCAACCAGATCCCGAAGTTGGGATGCAGTCGAGCAAAAGCCCATTGGCACAATGGATTACGGAAAACCTTCTTAAGAAATTTATAGCCATGGTCTCCGGGGCCTAAACCGTCGCCATGCCCAATGAACACTTTTTTACCGAAAAAATCTCTTTGAATTGGGTCACGGTGTAATCTTACTCCAAGCTCTTTTGGAAGGTAATCAAAAATCCACATGTCGTGATTACCTGTAAAAACATGAATAGGAATTCCTTTGTCTGTGAGTTCGGCGATCTTTCCTTGAAGTCTAACAAATCCTTTTGGAACAGCTTGTTTGTATTCGAACCAAAAATCAAAGATGTCACCTACAAGATAGATTTCTGATGCCAAGGGTTCGATGAAATTCAGCCAGCTAACGATTTTTTTTTCACGTTCCAGACTCATTTCATAATCTGGAACACCAAGGTGGAAATCAGAAGCGAAGAATATGTGTTTTTCAGACAATTTGAAAAAGTATTAGAATCCAAAGATCTTTTCAAGTTCTGCTTCAAGCGAATCTCCGCGCAAGTTCGTTTTAATGATCTTTCCTTCCTTGTCAATAAGCACTGTAAACGGTATCCCTTTAACTTGATACATTTGCGCTACTTTACTTGCCCATTGTCCAAGATCACTCACATGATTAGGCCATTTCAAGCCATCTTTTTCGATGGCAGCTTTCCATGCTGTTCGGTCACGATCCAATGAAATGCTCATTACAGTAAAACCGGCATCTTTATATTTATCATAGGTTCGCACGACGTTTGGATTCTCTTTTCTACAGGGCCCACACCACGATGCCCAGAAATCAATCAGAACTACTTTACCGCGAAGGTCCGAAAGTTTCATTTTTTTTACTCCATCCAACATGAACTCTTCAAAATCAGGGGCAATTTTCCCCGGAGCTAATATCTCGGCTAATTCTTTTTGTTTCTTGATAGTGAGGTAACCGTTATATAATTCTTTTACTGTAGGGGATTCACCGAAACTATTATTGAGCTGATTCATTAGTGTTTCATAGCTTGCGAAATCATTTTCTTTATCTATAGAAGAGATTACTGGAATCAATGCCGGAGAATTTTGATTTTGTGAGACAAAAGATTGCAATTCATTTTGATAAGCATAGAATGGCCCAGTCATAGAATTGTTTATTTCTTCCTGACGTGCAGGTTCTTTCTGTATCAAAGCCATTGCTGAATCCCGTTTGAAATTCCAGGCTGACATCACCTTGATAAAGTCATTCATGTTCTTGCTTTCATCTGAACCAACAATATTGCAGAAAGCATAAATATTTGAACCATCACCGTATATTTTAATATCTGATCCATCCCTTAGAATAAGGTTTACATGTGAGTTGCCGACTCGCAGCACATAATAATCCGGATTAGGCAAAATTCCTTTCAATATAAAATCTCCTTTTTTAGTCAGTGAGGTTTTGTAGAAATCCTTATAGTGACTACCGTAGAACTGCGATAGTGAAACTGAGTCAACCTTGGTGTTAAAAATATTACCCGAAACAGTTACTTGAATAGGTTTCTGTGCCATCAATGAACCGCACAACAATAGGTTGTATAGAAGAAATAATCTCATCTTACTCGTTTCTTTTTAATTCGGCATTAGCTCTTTCAATTTCTGTTCCAAAGATTCACCGCGTAAACCTGTTGCAATGATCTTTCCCTCCTTATCAATAAGAACGGTATGGGGTATGCTGTTGAAATCGTAAGATTGAATGAGGGGCGTTTCCCAACCCATGAGATCACTCACGTGGTCGGGCCAGACAAGCCCGTCGGCTGCGATGGCTTGTTTCCATGCCGAAGGATTGTTGTCTAATGATACTGAGAACACCGTGAATCCTTTGTCTTTGTATTTTTTATAAAGTTTTACCACATTCGGACTCTCTCTGCGGCAAGGTCCACACCACGATGCCCAGAAATCGATAAGTACGATCTTGCCACTCAATGAAGATAGTTTTCGGATCTTTCCATTTGGGTCTTTCAAACTGATCTCCGGTGCTGTTGCAGAATTTCCAGAGTTAGATCCGTTTTTGGAAAGTTCATATTCCTGATAAGCACTCTGGATCTGGAATACCTGATTTTCCATCGTACTGGCCATAGGTGATCCCACGTACTTCTTTTTATAGGCCTTTGCCACACTTTTTAAAACTTCAAGGTTATTCGGATCCCAGTTTTCAAAACCAGTCGTTGGTGCAGCAGAACTCGACAAAATGATATTGATCGGGTTGTCAGGATCTTTTTTCATTTGCTGCAGAGCGAAGTCATCGATGGTTTTGCGAAGAGCGAGATACCGCGTCATCAATTCGTCCTCGCTGAGTTGACCCTGTAGGGCGTTCAGATCCATCTGACCATTTAAAAAACCGGCATAAAGCGCCATGTATTTATTCATGGGTCGTGTCCATTCCGCACCGCTGAAGTTTGGATCAATAGTAAACCCATCAAAGGAAGTGTTCATCTTCACGTGCTCTTTAGGTGAAAGAGTTAAAGGAATAACTTTATCCCGTGATTCTCCTAGGCGTATCTGATAAATACCCATTCCGGGGATATTTCCATCCAGTTTGAAAGAACCATCGCTACCAACAGTAGTTTGTGCTACTTTTATGTTACCACTCTGACTCATGGCTTCCAGATACAATGGCGTATCTCCTGCATTTGTGATTTTTCCTTCAACGGAAAAATTCACATCAAGATTTGTCTCTTCATTTTCTTCGGAGTATCCGCAGGCGCTAAGAAGGCCCATCATTAGAATGAAACCAAGAAATTTTCTCATGTTATCCTTCAAGTGTTTTACGCATCAGTTCGTTCGCCGCTTTAGGATCGGCCTTACCTTTGGAAATCTTCATTAATTGGCCCATAAAGAAGCCAGTCAATTGCTTTTCTCCATTTCTGTAACGCTCAACCTCTGCCGGATTAAGTTCTATCACTTGCTGAATGAAACCAAGTATCGAATCTTCACTCGAATCTTGGATCAGATTTAGCTTTTCCGCAAGAATAGCGGGTTCTGCCTCTGGGGATTTGATTAATTCTGGAAATAATTTTTGTGAGGATGCCGAATGTGATACTTTTCCGCTGTCGATGAGTTGAATCAGCTTAGCAAGCGTTGAGGGAGTGATTGGAAATGCCTCGATCTCTACACCATATTCATTCAAATACGATTTTACATCACCCATCAGCCAGTTTGCTGCTGTTTTGTAATTCGAAGTATGTGCAATCAAAGCTTCATAGTACAGTGCAATTCCTTTGTTGTCCGTGATATTGTAGGCATCGTATTCCGACAACCCAAGTTCTTTGGTGTATTTTAGGAACAATTCACGAGGCAGGGCAGGCATTTCAGCTTTGATTGCTGCGATCTGTGGTTCATCCACTACGATCGGCTGCAGATCAGGTTCAGGGAAATAGCGGTAATCATTCGCTGCTTCTTTAGAACGCATGGAGATCGTTATCCCTTTCAAGGCATCGAACGAGCGTGTTTCCTGAGTCAGTTCTTCGCTGTTTTCAATGGCATTGATCTGTCTTTCAATTTCAAATTCAATAGCTCGCTGAACGTTTCGAATCGAGTTCATGTTCTTCACTTCGACTTTCGTTCCGAATTTTTCAGCTCCTTTCAAACGCACAGAGATATTGGCGTCGCAGCGCAGCGAACCCTCTTCCATATTTCCGTCGCATATATCCAAGTAACGCACCAATTTTCTAACCTCAGTAAGATAGTTGTATGCTTCTTGTGAAGTTCGAATGTCTGGCTCAGAAACAATCTCCAGCAAGGGAACTCCAGCGCGGTTCAAGTCCACCAATGTGTCATAAATGTCTACATCGTGGATACTTTTACCGGCATCTTCTTCCATGTGAATACGTGTGAGGTGAATTTCTTTCTCTATTCCGTTTTCCGTTTTGATGTGGATGCTTCCGCCTGTGCAAATCGGTGTTTTATCCTGTGTGATCTGATAGCCTTTCGGTAGATCCGGGTAAAAATAATTCTTGCGCGCAAAATACTGGTCTCTGGCAATATCACAGCCACACGCTAAGCCGAGTCGAATGGCGTACTCGATCGTTTTCTTGTTCATACGAGGCAGCGTACCGGGGTGACCCAGCGTAATAACACTTACATTGGTATTCGGATGTGCACCGTACTCATTAATATCTGAAGAATAGGCCTTAGAATGTGTCAGCATTTGCGCATGCACCTCCAGACCGATCACTGCTTCGTATTTATCTCTTATGGTTTGTTCCATAGGTTAGATGCGAGAGATTAGTTCACGCATGATGATGGTCATCTTCGGCTCCTGACGGCTAGCCACATCAATTACATCTTGCAATGAAACTTTGTGGATTTTTCCTGGTACTCCGAGGTCTGTAATAATCGAAATGGCGAAACAAGGTATCTCCATGTGACGTGCTACGATCACTTCCGGAACGGTTGACATTCCGACTGCATCCGCACCAATCACACGAATGTATTTGTATTCTGCAGGCGTTTCAAGGGTAGGACCAGTTAATCCGGCATATGTTCCAACCGAAACTTTAATATTGTTTTCTGCAGCAATCTTTTGAGCAAGAGCAATCATTTCCGGATCATAAGGTTCGCTCATGTCTGGAAAACGCGGCCCGAGTTCATCGAAATTCTTACCGATAAGCGGATGCGCAGGGAAGAGATTTATGTGGTCATTCAAAATCATGATTTCACCTACTTCAAAATCTGGATTGACACCACCCGACGCGTTGGAAACAAACAAACGCTGAATTCCAAGTAGTTTCATTACACGCACAGGGAACGTTACTTGTTGCATGTTGTAGCCTTCGTAATAATGAAAGCGTCCTTGCATTGCCACCACTTTCTTACCTCCAAGCTCACCGAATATTAGTTTGCCAGAGTGACTTTCCACCGTCGAAACCGGGAAATTTGGAATATCCTGGTATGGAATCTCATCGATTACGTTTATTTCCTTTACCAGTCCGCCAAGGCCGGTGCCTAAAATGATACCAATGGTAGGCTCAACTGAAGTTCTGCTTTTGATAAACTCAACGGATTGATTAAATTGTGTCAACATATGTTCGTATCGTATTTAAAAATTCTGTTTCATTGCTCATTCTGACGTTGATCGGAAGGTAATACCATGGGTACTGGTTCATCTTCCATTCTTCTATGCGATCTTTCAACCGCATGAAGTCTTTTTCCGTCGTCAGGATCGCACTTTTTTTAGGTGCAAAAGTATCAAATTTTTGGTGAATTTTTTGAATGTCGTACTGTGTGAATTCATGATGATCACCAAAGGGATATAGAGTAGTTTCTGATTGATTCGATACATGCTTCTTCAAGGGCTCAGGATCTGCTATTCCGGTGACTAAAAGTATCTTGTCAAATGTGTCGTGTACTTTGCCAAAAGAGATAGGTTCACCGTAGGCTATTTCAGAGAAATGAATCTTTTCTTCATCGAAATGCAGCTCCTGCGACCAATGAACGTTATTTTCTTTATCTGCTTCCGGACATTTTGTTACGATTACTGCATTTGCCCTATTCCGTCCTGATCTCAGTTCACGAAGATTACCGGTTGGAAGCAAGATGTCTTTGCTAAAGGGTTTGTTGAATTGAGTGAGCAATATATTGAAACCTGCCTTTACGGCGCGGTGCTGGAAGGCATCATCCAAGAGAATAAGATCGATCTCGGGATCCATTTTTAACAATTGCTGTATTCCTTCTTTGCGACTCTCGCACACTGAAACACGCACTTTTTCTCCGAAGCTTACAGCATAGGAGAGGGGTTCGTCACCTACATCTAAGGCATGGCAATTACCGGTTACAATTCGGAATCCTCTGGTTCGTCTACCGTAGCCTCGACTCAGAATGGCAACCTTTTTATAAGTTGAAAAGTAGTCTGCGAGGTAGGCAACATGGGGTGTTTTTCCTGTACCGCCTGTGCTTAGGTTACCCACACAGATCGATTTGACAGGTATTGTCCAAGATTCGAGAATTCCAATGTCATAACACTTGTTCCTGATAAAAGAAACAAATCCATAAATGACCGTAAAGGGTAAAAGCAGTTTACGCCATTGCATCTTACCTCAAATATAGGGATTATTGTGAGGAATAATCTGAAGAGCATCGAACCTGATAAAATATAACTGTGATTAAAACTCATTTAATGATTTTTTCAGCGAATAGTTTTAATTAATCGGTATAACAAAGCATCTTAGAGGATTAAAATGGGAACGAGAAAATCAAAAAGTCAATTTTAAACTTTCTGGCAGAGAAAGGAAGAAATTGATTTTCATAATTTTGCCCTATGAGAAAAAAAATACTCCTTTTAGGTTCTGGTGAATTAGGCAAAGAATTCGTTATAGCCTGTCAGCGACTTGGGCAATACATTATTGCGGTGGATAGCTATGAGGGCGCTCCGGCCATGCAGGTGGCTCATGAGTTTGAAGTTATTAACATGCTGGACGGTGAGGCACTTGACCGTATCGTTTCGAAACACAAGCCGGATTTGATCGTACCGGAGATTGAAGCAATTCGAACAGAACGTTTTTACGATTACGAAAAGCAAGGAATTCAAGTAGTACCATCAGCAAAGGCGGCTAATTATACCATGAACAGAAAGGCGATTCGCGACCTGGCTGCGATCGAGGTAGGTGTGCGCACTGCACCTTATAAATACGCTACAACATTAGATGAGTTGAAATGCGCAGTTTCTTTTACCGGGATTCCGTGTGTTGTGAAGCCACTGATGTCCTCCTCCGGAAAAGGTCAATCCGTGATCCATTCACAAGCGGATATTGAAAAAGCATGGAATTACGCGATAGAAGGTTCCCGAGGTGATTTGAAAGAGGTGATTGTGGAAGGATTTATTGATTTTGACTATGAGATCACCTTGTTAACCGTAACACAGAAAAATGGAAAAACCTTATTCTGTCCGCCTATCGGTCACCGACAAGAGCGTGGCGATTACCAAGAAAGCTGGCAGCCGATGCCAATGGATCATGCTCATTTAGCAGAGGCACAAGATATGGCCGCACGGGTAACCAAGGCTTTGGGTGGCGATGGTATCTGGGGTGTAGAATTCTTCATTACAAAAGAAGGGGCTTATTTTTCGGAACTGTCACCTCGTCCTCATGATACCGGCATGGTCACCCTAGCCGGTACGCAGAATTTCTCAGAGTTTGAATTGCATGCTCGTGCTGTATTGGGTATACCTGTAACAGAGGTTGCTCTTGAACGCAACGGAGCTAGCGCTGTGGTGTTAGGTCAATCGGAAAGCAATACATTTCCTCAATTTTCAGGTCTCGAAAAAGCAGCTTCATACTCGAATTCCGATATCAAGATCTTTGGTAAGCCAAACACACGTCCATTCCGTAGAATGGGGCTGGCCTTAACATATGGTCATGAGGATGTCAATACACTTGTTGAAAAAGCTAAATTAATTGCAGCGGAAATCACCGTCGATTAAATAAAGGGCCCTATTTCAATAGCCCCATTGCAATTTTCATTCGGATTACCCTCTTAGCAGACGTATCTACCTTCTCTTTAAATTCTTTATCCTTATGATATTTATCAAGGATATCGTTGTGGGCTTTTTTCGCATCGATTGGCATCAGAACGATGTCGCACCCTGCATTGACTGCCTTCGTCTCGCATTGCGGAATACTCGCCACACCTCCCATATTCATAGCGTCGGTTACAATCAATCCTTTGAAACCATATTCTTCACGAAGCAGTTCGGTCACGATTGTTTCAGAAGTTGTCGCAGGCATCCCATTTGTATTGTATTTGGGATTGTTTTGTACTGCTATATGTGCTACCATTATGGAAAGAACGCCATTTTTTATTAATTCAGGATAGTTTCCTATCTCTTTCAATTCTCCATTAATCGTTTGAAGTGATTTGTGTGTATCTCCTGAAACCAATCCATGCCCTGGAAAATGTTTCGCAGTTGCAATGATCTGGTGAGATTGCATATTCTGGATGAAGGTATTCGACCAAGGAATTAAGTTTTTTTGATTATTTCCGAATCCTCTGTAGCCCACAGTTTTATTGGTGGAAACATCTACCACAGGTGCAAAATTATAATTGATCCCGATGTCATTCAGTTCTTTTGCAATCATATCAGCACAGGTCGTAACCTCGGCCTCTGAAGTGATTTCAATGGCTTTTTTTACCACTGGTGTTTCTGCGATCTTACGATTGAACAAAGATGGCTCTGCGTCTGCACTATAAAGGAATGGAAGATTTCCAATACTATCATTCAACGCTTCGTAATCATCTATCCATTTGGTAAATTCTCTTTTAGACCCATTGAGCATCAGAACACCACCAATAATGCGCTGCTTGATGTGTGATTGTATCGTAGCATCCGTTTGACCTAAACGACCAACAGCAGGCATAATCAATTGTGCTACAATTGCTGTGTCATCAAGTGTTTTGAAGACTTTTTCAGTAGCGGCATCCAATTCCTTATTCTCCAAGAGGAAATCAGTCAATGAAAATGTCACTTCCACCTTGGGTAGTTCTCGTTTTGTAACAGGTGTTGTTTCTTTCTCGGATTCGTTTTGAGCGCATCCTTGAAATAGAATGGTTAGCGCTGCCAATGGAAGGATGAATTTTCTTGTCATAGGTTCAATTTTCAGCAAAAGTAAGAGTTTCCAAGTTGAACGCATCTTATGTCACGGTTTTAAAATGAAGCGTACATTGTCAATAAATGTGCCTTTACATGTTTGCTAAATAAATGGGTGAAATTTCGCGTTTTGGAGTTATGATTTTCTCCTTAAAATTCTGTAACTTCAAATAAAGCTTAAAAAATGAACCACAACCTAACTATTAAATCTCTGGCTATTGACGATCGACCGAGAGAAAAACTGATGCATAAGGGGCGTAAGTATCTCTCGGATGCAGAGCTATTGGCAATTCTAATTAACAATGGAACGAGAGAACAGTCTGCATTGGATCTCGCGCGAAACCTATTAAGCAGAGCGAATAATGACTTACAGGAGCTAACACGTTTTTCGTTATCTGATATGAAAAAAATTAAAGGAATCGGAGACGCCAAAGCACTAACAATTTTAGCAGCCATTGAATTGGGGAGGAGACGTCAGATGTCTGTCAAATCAAAGTCTCTTAAAATTACTTGCTCTAGGGATGTATTTGAATTGATGAAACCTGCGTTATCCGATTTGTCTCATGAAGAATTTTATTCCGTTCATGTAACTCGTGCTAACGAAGTGATTTCGGTGAATCAAATTTCTTTGGGTGGTGTCTCAGGTACAGTAGCAGATGGTAAAATAATTTTTAAACAAGCACTCGAAAATAAAGCCAGTGCATTGATTCTGGTGCACAATCATCCCAGTGGGCAAAAGAAACCAAGTCAATCTGATCTCCTATTAACTGATAAACTTGTTAAGTTTGGTAAATACATCGATTTACCTGTTCTCGATCACCTTGTTTTCTGTGATAATGGTTATTTTAGCTTCGCCGATGAAGGCCTCATTTCTTAAAGCAGCAATGTGAAGAAAAAGATTATAACCATTGTAGGTGCCCGACCACAGATCATAAAGTCATCTGCAATTTCACGAGCGATTAACGCACACTTTTCAAATGAACTGGAGGAGGTCATTGTCCATACCGGTCAGCATTATGATGAAAATATGTCTGCCGTATTTTTCGAAGAGATGGGAATTCCTCAGCCCAATTACAATTTACAGGTTGGAAGCGGTTCGCATGGGGTGCAGACTGCGCGGATGTTAGAAGGATTGGAGGAAATTTATCAGAAAGAGCAGCCAGATGCTGTGTTGGTCTATGGAGACACAAATTCAACCATAGCAGGAGCGCTTGCGGCGATTAAGATCCATATTCCGCTAGTGCACGTGGAAGCTGGTTTACGCAGCTTTAATAAACGAATGCCTGAAGAGGTGAATCGTATTGCGTGCGACCACATGTCAACATTGCTATTCACTCCCACAACGACAGGATTAGATAATCTCTCTAAAGAAGGATTTTCAAACGTTGAAGGTAAAAAAGCAAGTGCGGATCAACCCAAAGTCTATCACTGCGGCGATGTTATGTATGATAACAGCTTGTATTTTTCCGAAGTTTCGGATAGCAAGTCCAGAATTTTGAATGAATTGGGTATTACGAGGGATCATTACGTTCTTGTGACAATTCATCGAGATTCAAATACGGATTTCGCGGCATACATGGAAAATATTTTTGCTGCCTTGCACCAAATTCAGAAAGAAACTGGGTTAGCTATTGTCCTGCCAATTCACCCGAGGACGAAACACAAAATGAAAGATCAATTATCTCAAAGTTTGTTTGAGAAGGTCAACGGGAATTTGAACTTTAAAATTATTCCTCCTGCCGGATTCCTGGATATTATTGCCCTTGAAAAAAATGCCCGGTTGATCATTACAGACAGTGGCGGTTTACAAAAAGAAGCTTTCTTCTTTAAGAAACCTTGCGTCATCTTGCGTCCACAAACAGAATGGGTAGAGATTGTTGAAAATGGAAATGCGATTTTGGCGGATAGTTCATATGAGAGGATCATTGATTCGTTTAAGTCCCTTTACGATAAAAAAGATTTTACTTTTCCTGCTTTGTACGGCGATGGAAGTGCGGCAGAATTTATTTGCAAGAAAATAGTAGAAGAAATCTAGAACATGCTGTTGATTTACGTTGAACAACAAACGGAGCGTTTAACTTATACGCTCGACTTTGTCCTAACAGACAGAGGTGTGCCGTTTGATGTGACAACTGATGAGGAGCGATTTAAGGCTTTTGAAGGTCTTAAATTCAATTATTCCAACCGATCTTTTGAAGGAAGTGCCAATCTTAGTCCTGCTCCGATCTTGTTCGACGATGGAATCCAAGTGTATGGAATTGATAAAGGAGTCTTTGAGGAGGAAGAATGTTTGGGTGTGAACGGTCGAATGGACCCACTTGCAGCCATCTTCTACATTTTGAGTAGGATGGAGGAATATAATTCCAAGATCTTGGACAAGCACGGACGTTTTCCTTCTTCCAATGGTGTTTTATCGAGATTTCAGTGGCTGGATAGAGTGGTTTGTGATCGCTGGGCTGAAGCATTTTTACGTTTTCTTGTTAAAAATGGTCAGCAGGTAGTATATACGCCAATCCCTTTCAAGGCGGTTCCTACCTTCGATATCGATAATGCTTATGCCTTCAAGTTGAAAAGAGGATTGCGCCATTGGTTGGCAGTACTCAAAGACATCTTAAAGGGTAGAACCCACCGAATTATTGAACGTGAGCAAGTGATATATGGAGGACACAAAGATCCCTATGATACGTATGAGCGTATTTCGGCTTTGAAGGAGGAAGGGTTTGATGTGAAAATGTTTTGGTTATTGGGTGATTATACCAAGTTTGACAGAAATATTTCATACAAAAACAAAAGACATCGTAAGCTGATCAAACGGATGTCTGCTGTGGCTCGCATTGGAATTCACCCGAGTTATAAGTCGAATAGTTACGAGTTTTATCTGAATGCGGAAAAGGAGCGTCTGGAAGAAATTATAGAGGAACCTGTTGATCACGGGAGGCAACATTATTTGAAGATACATCTACCGTATACCTATCAGCAACTTGAAACAGCTGAAATACGTCACGAATATTCCATGGGTTATACTGATCATTATGGTTTCAGGGCAGGAACGGCACGCCCTTTCAAATGGTTTGATCTGGAATTCAACAGAACGTCACAGCTCGTTGTTCATCCTTTTGCCTACATGGATGGTACGCTTAATGAATACATGCATCTCAAACCGGAAGATGCAAAGCAAGTTGTTTATAAACTGGTGAAAGAAGTGCAGAGCTATGGTGGTGATTTTGTCTTCATTTGGCACAATGAAACAATTGGTGATTATGCCAAATGGAATGGCTGGAAGCAGGTTTTTGAATACACATTGGATATAAGCAAAACGAATGAATAAGAGAATTGTCCTTACTTCTGCGTGGTTGCTCCTAACCGCGATCATACTTGGGGCTTTTGGGGCACATGGTCTGAAAACGCTCGTCTCTGCTGAGAAAATCCAGACTTTTGAAGTAGGAGTGCGGTATCAATTCCTTATCGCTTTAACTTTATTGGTTATCGGATTGAATGCAGATCGCGTCCCATTCGCACTCACGTGGACGTTTCGGCTCATGCTTGCGGGGGTATTGGTGTTCTCGGGTTCGATCTATCTTCTTGCTCTTTCTGAAGTGTTAAGTTTGCCTACAACGTTTGTTGGTCCGCTCACGCCACTCGGTGGGGCAGGAATGATTGTAGGTTGTATGGTATTTATTGTCCGATTGATCCGTTCCTGAATTATTATGATCAGGTCAACGATACTCGGATCAGGAACATCCCAAGGGGTACCGGTTATTACGTGCGAATGCCATGTCTGTCAGTCTCCGGATCCAAGGGATAAACGATTGCGTAGTAGCTTGCTCCTCGAGGTTGATGGTAAAAATTATGTGATCGATTCGGGTCCTGATTTTAGGCAACAGTTATTAAGGGCAGGAATTAAGAATCTCGAGGGCATTCTCTTCACCCATGAACACAAGGATCATGTTGCCGGACTGGATGACGTACGAGCGTTCAATTACCGTCAGGGTAAGCCAATGGATATTTACTGTACGGAGAGGGTAGAACAGGCTTTGAAAAGAGAATTTCACTATGTTTTTTCGCAAGAACGCTATCCCGGAATTCCAGAATTGAGTTTGCATCGGATAGAAAATAAACAGTTTGAATTATTTGATGGGTGTGAGATCCTGCCCATAGAGGTCATGCATTATAAAATGCCCGTTCTTGGTTTTCGTTTGAGAGGACTAACATACATTACAGATGCGAAGACGGTTGCCCGGGAAGAGATCGAAAAAGTTAAAGGCACGGAGGTGCTAATTGTCAATGCCTTGCATCATTCGCATCATTTGTCTCATTTTAATTTGACAGAGGCACTTGAATTCATTGATAAAGTAGAACCTCAAAAAGCCTATCTGACACACATTTCACATCTTTTTGGAAGGCATGAAGAGATCGAGCGAATCCTTCCACCGAATGTATTTCCAGCTTTTGATGGTATGCAGATTGAACTTCATTGAAAAATCAGAGTGATTCAAAAAGTTGATACGCGATTCGATTGAATCAGTAATTCTTGAATAGTCCGAATCTGTTCTTTTGCCACCGAATTCCAAGCTCGGTATGAAAAAAGAAAAGTCCTTTAAAATGTATGATAACCGCTGGTTGGAATTACTATCCCTTAGTGGCCCGCGACTAATGATTACGTTCCATATTGTGCTCATTGGGTTACAAATTACGATTGGGTTTCAAAATACGGTTTTTGATCTTTTTCAAGTGGCGCTGAGATTCTCTTTGGGTATTTTCTTTTGGACACTGGCAGAGTATTTTCTTCATCGCCATTTGTTCCATATTAAATCGGAGCAACCTTGGGTAAAAGCGTTTCACTTTGCAATGCATGGGTATCATCACGAAGTACCACATGATGCCAATCGTTTGTTTATGCCCCCCGTTCCTGCCTTATTGTTTCTAGCTGTATTCTGGCTTTTGTTTTACGGGTTTTTAGGAGATGGTGTATGGTTTTTTCTTCCCGGATTTGAACTTGGTTATTTAATGTATTCGATTGTCCATTACAGTGTGCACACTCGAAAAGCGCCAAAAGGATTTGAAAAATTATGGCATCACCACATGATACATCACTACAAAGAACCGGAAAAAGCTTTTGGTGTTTCCTCCACAATGTGGGATCGAATGTTTCGTACGATGCCGGAAAAAGAAGGATAAACTTATTTGGCTTTCAGACCGATCACGTTAGGTAAGCGCCAGAATTGAGCGTTTTCATCAGTGGGATAAGTGACTGAAACATAACTTCCTAATTTTTCAAGGACGGTTTCTCCAATACTCACGTACAAGCTTGTTTCCGGTCCACCTTCAAGATAAATCGCATTTGTCAGCTCAAAAGGAAAATCAAGCATGAAGCGGATCATTTCATTGTGTGTGTAGGGTGAACGGGAGAAGATGTAATAGAGGTTGTTGTCATGATCCAAGGCCGCAATGAGCATGCTGCATGATTGATTTCGTTTATTCCAGCCGAGTGGTTCGCCGTTACAATCGATCATACGCATTCCTTGAGCATAGGTATGGTACTGTCTGTTCAAGCTGTCCCATGATTCACAGTGCAAATCAAGAATGTCGAATTTAGGATTCAAACTGTCTACCGGATGCATTGCGATCATAGCTTTGTAGGCAGGATTGAAATTTCGGTTATTAAAATGCTGATGTGTTTTCATGTATCCCCGGTTAATCAACCCATTACTTAGTTCATACATCCCAGCATTCATTACCACATTGAATGCAAATGTGTCGGCCCATTCACAAACCGTCTTTTTGGTTTTGTACTCTGTAGCCGTAATTAAGTAAAAATCAAATGCTTTAGGATCTATTTTAAGAATAGTCAATTTTGAATCGCCAACGATGGATCGTTTCGGCGCATCGGTTTCAATCAGATCAATTCCTTTGGCGAGTTTTTTCCACGTGTAATCTGGATTCAATGGTGGCAAGGTGTCGATCGGAATAATTGTATCTGCCACCTGCGAATAGCCACAAGAGTTGAATAGAATAAAAAGAAGTGATATGAAAAAATTAAACTTCATCTTTCCAATCAAATTTTCTGGATTTGAACGGGAAGAGGTCGTACAACTCACCACTATAATAGAACTGGTATCCTATAGCACCGAAGGAATACTTTTTATCTCTGATCTCGATGGTCGATCCACCAACACGTGGATTGGCCTTTGGTTGCGACTGTGGAAATCCAACATTAAATAAGGTGACAAGGATCTCGGGGCGCTTATCGATCGGGAATCCGGCGCGATCCCATTGCATTTTAACCTGTTTCAAGAACACTGCGGCGTACATGTAGGAATAGAAATGATTTTTATAGGAGGTAAGGCGCGCAATACGTTGACCAGTTGAATCAACTGTGTTTATATCCAACAGATGTTCGTACTGCTCTCCCAAATAAAAAACACTTGTTCGGTCTTTAAGTAATCGCTCTATGTCTTTGGCTGTTTGTTCTTTGATACCGGTCACACCAAAGGAAAATTGAGATTCTAATGAAAGTATTTTCAAGGGCCCGATCCATTTTTTGTACGCTTCCCGACCGGAATTGAATAGTCTGATCTGTTCCCCTACAAGGCAAGCTACGATCAGTCTCGGTTCTACACCTGTAAGATTGGCTGCTGAATCAATCAGCTTTTTGTCTTTTGCCACAGCTTCTTTAAATGTTTGCCATTCCACGATATTCATCCATTCATAGACACTTTCATGCTTAATGGAAGGTTTACGGTGCTTTTTATCAAATAAATAAGTCGCAACCTCTTTCGAATACGCTTTGTCGTTTTTGAGTTCGATGTCAACCGCGTCCAGCATTCGAAGTATTTCTTCTGCATTGTGATTCTTTCGGTAGGCGTGTAGAATGAAAGCAGCGTTCTTCGGATAATATTTGTTTAGTATCAAGATGCGATGAAGTGCCTCGTGATCCTCGTATTTAGCTTTGTCCTTTATTTTTCGGAAAGACTGGTCGTACTTGTCTTGCATTTCCGAGAAATAGCGGTTGTTGGCGTCCACAATCCCTGAATCATTAGTCCATTTCATTTTAATAGCTAGATAGGAACCGGTCAGGAAAAATCCAATCAAGGCAAACGCAAATGTGAGTGTGAAGAATGGAATGCGGAACCACTTACTTTTGAATAAAGACATGCTCTTTTACTTAGTGATACTAAAGGAACGCAAAGTTAAGTCTAAGGTTTCGGAATCAGGTCTACTAGATTGTTTGAAAATGGAAAAAACCGCATTCATTCAAAACATATATCTTTGTCCAAAATCTTGAAACAATGGCAAACAACTTATTAGCAGGTAAACGAGGAATTATCTTTGGTGCATTGAACAGTCAGTCCATCGCTTGGCACGTAGCCGAAAAAGCGCATGAGCAAGGGGCGAAATTTGTTTTGACAAACGCTCCGATCGCTATGCGTATGGGTGAAATCAATGAATTGGCGGATAAAACCGGTTCCAAAGTGATTCCAGCAGATGCTACAAGTGTTGAAGACCTTGAAAAATTGATTGCTGAATCGATGGAAGCATTAGGAGGAAAGCTTGATTTCATTCTTCATTCCATTGGAATGTCAGTAAACGTGCGTAAGGGAAATCACTATACGGATGAGAACTACGATTATACCTTTAAGGGTTTGGATGTTTCAGCGTTGTCTTTTCACAAGGTAATGCAAACAGCTATGAAACTGGATGCAATGAATGAATGGGGTTCCATTGTCGCCCTTACATATATTGCTGCTCAGCGTGTATTCCCTGATTACAATGATATGGCAGACAACAAAGCTTATTTGGAATCTGTAGCAAGAAGCTTCGGTTACCATTATGGTGTTGCCAAAAAAGTGCGTGTGAATACCATTTCTCAGTCGCCAACCATGACCACTGCAGGCAGCGGCGTGAAGGGATTCAGTGAATTCATTTCGTTCTCAGATAAAATGTCGCCGTTAGGAAATGCTGACGCGAACGCATGTGCAGATTATTGTATCAGTTTATTCTCTGACCTCACAAGATATGTGACGATGCAGAACCTTTTTCATGACGGAGGATTCTCAAATACAGGAGTAACTACGGAAGTGATCGAACAATTCGGAAAGTAAGCCACTCTTACTCTGCTTAAGGGGTTATATAATGAGCTGAAGGTCATTTCTCTGTTCGTATGAAACCCTTTAGAAAGATCTGAATATCATGTCAATTTAGATCGAATCGATCTAGATTCATCACTTTCACCCACGCATTGGTAAAATCGCGGACGAATTTTTCCTTTGCATCCTCGCTGGCATATACTTCAGCTAATGCTCTTAGCTCAGAATTAGAACCAAAGATGAGGTCTGCACGAGAAGCTATCCACTTTAGTTCTTTGGTTTTTCGGTCTCGGCCTTCGAAAATTTCTTTACTGTCACTAGTTGCTTTCCATTCGGTTTGAATGTCCAAAAGATTAACAAAGAAATCATTACTCAAAATACCAGGTCGCAAAGTCAATACGCCTGTTTTTGAATCATCATAATTCGTTTGCAGGACTCGCATCCCACCAATTAAAACGGTCATTTCGGGTGCTGTCAAAGTGAGTAATTGTGCCTTATCAACCAATAACTCTTCCGTAGAAATGGTATAGGAATTTTTAAGGTAGTTTCTAAAACCATCTGCTATTGGTTCCAATACTGCAAAAGATCTTACATCGGTTTGTTCTTGAGTTGCATCCATGCGTCCAGGTGTAAAAGAAACATTCATTTCTACTCCTGCGTCTTTCGCTGCTTTTTCAATAGCTGCAGACCCTGCTAACACAATCAAGTCTGCCATTGAAATTCTTTTTGTACTAGTAGACTGATAATCAGATTGAATCTTTTTATAAACGCTAAGAACTTTTTCCAGTTGCTTTGGATTATTTACTTCCCAATTCTTTTGAGGTTCTAAAACTATTCGTGCACCGTTTGCTCCACCTCTTCTGTCGGAACCACGGAAAGTGGATGCTGAGGCCCAGGCAGTTTCAACCATTTCACTAACCGTTAGTCCTGATTTTAACAGGGTTCGTTTCAATCCTTCAACCTCTTTGACATCTAAAGTTACATGATTTAAAGGTGGGACGGGATCTTGCCAGATCAGTTGTTCTTTAGGTGCTTCAGGCCCTATGTAGCGTGTGATCGGGCCCATATCCCGATGAGTAAGTTTGAACCAGGAGCGTGCGAATGCATCCTCAAATTCGGCTGGGTTTTCCATGAATCTTCTAGAGATCTTTTCATAAACAGGGTCGAAACGTAGTGAAAGATCTGTAGTGAGCATCATAGGTTTGTGCTTTATATTTGGATCGAAGGCATCAGGAATCAAACTCATTCCATCTTTGGCAATCCATTGTTGAGCTCCGGCTGGGCTTTTTGTTAATTCCCATTCATTGTTGAACAGAATACGAAAGAAATCATGACTCCATTGTGCAGGCGTTCGTGTCCAAGTAACTTCTAGTCCTGAGGTGATTGCATCTTTGCCTTTACCCGCACCATACGAATTAGGCCAACCAAATCCTTGAGCTTCTATTGGTGCTGCTTCCGGTTCAGATCCTACGTTTGATGTGGGGGCTGCACCATGAGCCTTACCGAAGGAATGTCCACCGGCAATCAGCGCAACTGTTTCTTCGTCGTTCATTCCCATTCGGCCAAATGTTTCGCGAATATCTATTGCCGCAGCTAGTGGATCTGGGTTTCCATTTGGACCCTCAGGATTTACATAGATCAATCCCATCTGCACCGCAGCTAGTGGGGACTCAAGTTTTCTACCCGTTGAATGACGCTGATCCTCGAGCCATCGGGTTTCTTTCCCCCAATACACGTCTTTTTGGGGTTCCCAGACATCTGCTCTACCTCCAGAGAAGCCAAAAGTCTTAAAGCCCATTGATTCTAAAGAAACATTTCCGGTCAACACCATTAAATCTGCCCAAGAGATTTTGTTACCATATTTTTGTTTTATTGGCCAAAGCAGTCTTCTTGCCTTATCGAGGTTTGCATTGTCTGGCCAACTGTTTTGAGGAGCAAATCGTTGTTGCCCTGCACTCGATCCGCCACGACCGTCGCCTGTTCTATAAGTTCCTGCACTGTGCCAAGCCATCCGAATAAACAAAGGCCCGTAGTTACCAAAATCTGCCGGCCACCAATCCTGAGAGTTAGTAAGCAGATTCTTGATATCTTGCTTTAGCGCAAAATAATCCAAAGCGTTAAATGCTTTGACATAATCAAATCCCTTATCCATTGGATCGGAGAGCGAAGAATACTGACGCAATAAATCGAGATTAATTTGATTTGGCCACCAATCACGGTTTGTAGTTCCTGATAGTGAATTGCGTTCCATTGTGGTTGGAGTAATTACTTTGGATTGTTTTGTTGACGTGGAGCGATGAAATGGACATTTACTGCCTGAATTTGCATCCGTTTGTGCCAACGTACTGTAGTAAATCACCGCACTTATGCATAGAACCGTTCGTTTCATTGAATCTATTTATAAAGATGAATGACTAATCTACAAAATTCAGAACCACGTAAAAAATACGTCAAAGAAAAATTCAGTAAATATGACGTAAAAATCAATGAGTTCCAAAACAGATATGCCTTTTTTGATTCAACCTGACCTAACGTTATCTCTTCTTGCTTTTTTCTGCCAAAACCCAAAACTTTTCTTTTGACTGAATGTAATAAGTACGCAGCGATAAAACGGACTGATCTGAAGGGAATTCTATTATTAATACAATCAATGGATTATGAATATTTGGATGCTAAGCAGACTCGAAGCAATTTTCTCTTTGAATTTTGACGTACAATTTGTAATTTTTCTTTTAGTACAAATTTAATCTTTTGATTGATTTATTTTTAATTCTTCCCCATCCTCACTAATTGAAAAAATTGTATGCTCATCAATTCCAATTTTATTGTTAAAACAAATCCCAGTTAAAAACCCACCGTATCCACATTTTGTATTGATGTTAATTCCTTTTGATTTGAATGTAACTTTATTACAAGGCAAATGACCGTGAATAAAAGTTTTTCCTTTCCAAGCAGGTTTGTAATCATAATTCCAAATACATTCCTCCAAAGTTTTGTTGTCTAAATGTTCGTTTGTATCTCTCAAAATTGCGTGGCAATAGATGTAAGATTTGTCTTCCAAAAATGCATTAGTTGCGTCTAAAAATTGTTTTATTTCTGCTCGTTCTAGAGCACTGATTTGTTTCAATTCTTCCCAAGTATTTGCGCAATGAGTGTAAGAGTATAGATAGCGGTGAAGGGCAATTTCTTGATCATTAATCTTGGCTTTATTTTGGATTAAATTCAGTAGCATTTGGTCATGATTACCTCTAAGAAAAATCCAATCAGGGTGATTTTTTTTGGCTTTAATGAGCAAACGTAGTGTTTCTAATGAGGCAGGGCCTCGATTTACATAATCTCCTAAAAAAATCGCCTTACAATCAAGTTCTTCAGCTAAAAGAATGCCTCTTTTTACGGCTGCAGCACATCCGTGTATGTCTCCAAAAACGATTGTGTTCAAGAACGTCTTAAATTCAAAAATTGCCAATCATTCATTAAGAAATATTAAAAAGGTTAGGCTGATATAACCTGTTTTTTTCTCCATCAGTTCGTAATCTACTACTTCATACATACATCAGAAAACTCATTGAAAGGTCAACGACCAAGATTACAAAGATTACCTGTGCATTACTCCTTCAAATTTTATGTCTTCTAGCTAAAAATTTACCTTTTACTTAGTATTAGACTCAAATTTTTAGATCATAAAATACCCCGCATTCAACTCTTTCTTTGGCTGATTTTATATATTCCTCCTTTGAATTAAAAGACCCTGGCCAAAATGATTCATTAAAATGCCACATAATTATTGCAACATCTTCTTTTTGACAAGTCAACATATCCAAGTATAGATCAAATCGTTCCTTACAAAAATAGTCCTCATCATCTAATTCTTCTTCACCTGATTTTTTTTTCTCCGTTGGAAAACCATTAATTACATATCCCATTGTCTCGCAATAATTAATTATTAGATGATTGGCTTGCCATTCTATGAACTCTGCTTTGCTAAAATCATCTAGGTTTTTTTCATCAATTTCCGCATGCTCTTGGGCAAGATCAGTTATTTTATTTTTTATTTCTTTAATTAACATATTCTTTAATTTTGGATTTTAGAATGAAATAATTTAAAAAAACCTTTTAGCTAAAATACTTTTTATCGCCGTTTAGGATTTATTCTAAGTATTTATTTCCAAAAATTCATTCCATGATTCATGGAATATTGATGCTAAATCTTTGTGACTTGGAGCAGGTTGAGTAAGGTTAAATATTTTGAAGACCTTTAAATTTTGAAGATTTGGGTTATTAATTAAAATTTCACCGAATTTTTTATACCTATGATCTTTCGAAATAGTGCTAAGTGAAAGGCTCTTCAATCGATCTGGGTCTTCTAAAAAATTTAAAAATAATCCAACGCTATTGTTGCCCTGAAGTCCAATTCTGTATTCCTGATTTGGGTTCTCCTCTATTATATTGATTAAAGTCCTAAGGCGCTCTATGCATTCCATTCTTTTTTCTGGAATTTTAAAAACCTCCTTATCCTTGGTGGTAAGGATTTCATTATCATATTTTACCAAATCATAAAAATGAAAGTTGTTTACACCTTCGATATTCCCAAATATACGGTCAAAGGAATTTTTTTTGCGGTCAAGGACAATAAATTTTTCATTTAACTTAGCCCACAGTCTGTCATATTTATTCTCGTCAATGTACCAACCAAATTTCTCGTCATTTGTTTTGTATGTTCCGACAAGAATAAATTTTGTATTCTTATATGTAGTCGTATTCTGAGTCATAATATTTTTCAATTAAATTTTCGTCTGATTCTTCACTGAAATTTGAGAAAACTTCCAATCTAGATTCCCTACATTCATTTAACCTATGCAGAATAAACTCTTTCATTAAAAGTCCCAGAGATTTGCTCAAGGGTATAGTCATCCCCCTTTTCAATGATTTTTTCTTCCGTAATCAGCATAATTTTCTTTTGCATTTCTCTAAGAACAAAAAATTGGTAATTAGTTACCTCCTTTTAAGGTAGTAAACTTCTTTTTCCTTGTTGCATATTTTGAACAAGAAATTCCTTTCAAACCTCCCTTTAACTCTGCATAGATGTTTTACTCGTAAGACAAACTTATGTAATTTTTTTGAAAACTAAATGTTATTTCGCGGAGGCAACACCAAAACAAGAATGGGTTAGCTCAATAAATACCCTAACTTGATAAAAAGGGGCTGCTTTTTTTGAGACAGCCCCTATAATTTGTTTCTAATTTATTCCTCAGTTGCAAGCACCGGTTTTCTAAAGATCACCTTCCCGTCAAAAACGTCCAAAACCACCTTTTTGCTCTTATCGATCGTCCCACTTAATAGCGCTTTAGAAAGTTCATTCAATATTTGTTTTTGAATAAAACGTTTTACCGGTCTCGCACCAAAGAACGGATCATAACCAGATTCTGTTATCCAATCGAATGCCTCTTCTGTTATGTAGAGATCGATGTCTTTTTGTGATAGCTGTTCTTTTAAATGAGCTAGTTGAATGCGTACAATAGCTTTTACTTTCTCTTTTGTTAGCGGTAAAAACATGATGGTTTCATCGATACGATTCAGGAACTCAGGTCGGATCGTTTGTTTTAGCAATTCCAAAACTTCAAATTTGGCTTTTTCTGCAACCTCTTCAAATTGAGAAGAATTTACGTTTTCAAAGCGTTCATGTATAAGCTGAGATCCCAGATTCGATGTCATAATAATGATCGTATTTTTAAAGTTAACCAATCGACCTTTGTTGTCTGTCAATCTACCATCATCAAGCACTTGCAGCAGCACGTTGAATACATCGGGATGCGCTTTTTCGATCTCATCAAGCAAAACAATGGAGTAAGGTTTTCTTCGTACCGCTTCGGTCAATTGTCCTCCTTCATCATAACCTACGTATCCCGGAGGGGCACCAACTAATCGTGAAACGGTATGTTTTTCCTGAAACTCACTCATATCTATTCGGGTCATAGCATTTTCGTCATTGAAGAGGAATTCGGCCAGCGCTTTCGCTAGTTCAGTTTTACCAACTCCGGTAGTACCGAGGAATATAAATGATCCAATTGGTTTTTTGGTATCCTGCAAACCTGCTCTCGAACGTCGCACAGCATCAGAAAGTGCTATGATCGCTTCTTCCTGTCCAACAACTCGTTTTCCAAGTTCATCTTCAAGTCGTAAAAGTTTGGAAACTTCACTTTCGATCATCTTATTCACCGGTATGCCCGTCCATTTGGAAACTACTTCAGCGATCTCTTCAGTGTCAACTTCCTCCTTGATCATTTTGGATTGCGATTGCATGTCAGCCAACTGATGTTTCAGAGTTTCTAACTTTTCTTCTGTTTCTTTAATCCTTCCGTAGCGGATCTCTGCAACCTTACCATAGTCTCCTGCTCTTTCTGCCTGGTCTGCCTCAAGTTTCAATTGCTCTATTTCTTCCTTTGATCGTTGAACGGAATCAACAACATCCCGTTCAGATTGCCATTTCGCCCGAAAAGCATCGCGTTGTTCTGTAAGATGAGCCAGTTCTCGTTCAATTGATTCCAGTTTTTTTGTGTCGTTTTCGCGTTTAATGGCTTCTTTCTCGATCTCAAATTGCATGATTTTTCGTTCAATTTCATCCAATTCTTCAGGTTTGGAATTGATCTCCATACGAAGTTTAGATGCCGCTTCGTCAATCAAGTCGATCGCTTTATCCGGTAAATGCCTTTCCGTAATGTAACGCTGGGATAATTCGACCGCTGAAATGATCGCAGCATCCTTGATGAGAACCTTATGATGATTCTCATATTTCTCTTTAATTCCACGAAGAATAGAGATCGCATCTTCTGTACTTGGCTCATCCACTAGAACGGTCTGAAAACGGCGAACAAGAGCTTTGTCCTTTTCGAAATATTTTTGATACTCATTGAGTGTAGTTGCACCAACAGCTCTTAGTTCTCCTCTTGCCAGAGCTGGTTTTAAAATATTCGCAGCATCCATAGCTCCTTCACCGCCACCAGTGCCGATCAAGGTGTGGATCTCATCAATAAAGAGGATTATCTCGCCTTCAGCGTGGATAACTTCTTTAACAACAGATTTTAGTCGCTCCTCAAACTCTCCTTTGTACTTGGCTCCTGCAACCAAAGCGCCCATATCGAGTGAATAGACAATCTTGCTCTTTAGATTTTCGGGTACATCGCCATCTATGATCCTGTGGGCAAGTCCTTCTGCAATTGCAGTTTTACCAACACCAGGTTCGCCGATCAATATTGGGTTGTTCTTTGTTCGTCTTGTCAGGATCTGCAACACTCGTCTAATCTCGTCATCCCTTCCAATGACCGGATCCAGCTTTCCAGATCTCGCTAGCTCATTAAGATTTTTAGCATATTTCTCCAGCGCCTGATAAGTAGCATCGTGTGTTCCTGAAGAAACTTTTTCACCTTTCCTCAAGTCACTAATAGCTGCTTTTAAATAATTCTTAGTGATCTTGTTGTCTTTTAGCAGTGAGCCAATGCTATCGGTTGAATCCAATAGAGCAAAGAAAATAAGTTCAACTGAAACATATTCATCTCCGAATTGCTTTAATTCATTTTCTGCATTCAGAAGTGTTTTGTTGGCACTTGCCGACAAGTAGATTTGACCACCATCTACTCTAGGGTAGGTGAGAAGTATACGATCAAGCGCATTCTCCATCATACGCTGATCTACATTCAATTTACGAAGCAAATAGGGAATAACCTCTGCGTCTTTTATCAATAAAGATTTCAATAAATGACCGTTTTCAATGGTTTGATTGTTTGCATTTTGTGCGAGGTCTTGTGCTTGCTGTAAAACTTCTTGGGACTTCAGGGTGAATTTTTCGATATTCATGATTCAGCTTTTTTTGTTCTCCAACCTATTCAAATGATAAGCCATACCTGAATTAAATGCTTGAAAATGAATATTTGGCAGTTGTGTGAAGGCAAAACTGACGTAATGACAGAAACGAATATCATTTAAATCTTTCAACATGAAAAATTGACTTATGAACAGCTTTTGTAACAATTGTTCAAAACATGCGTATAAGCGAAAACCAACCATTGACAATGCGTTACATAATTACACTAACAATGCTCGTACTACTTTTAAAGGTGTCTGCCTTTGAAGATCGGGAGAAACCTAAAACAAATACCTCTTCATCATTTTTGATGTCTCCACACAAGGTAGAAAAACATGCCAACAAGGTGAATTATATTACCGCTCGAAAAGGAGATACGTACGTTCGTGTTGCGAAGGAGTTTGGAATGGGACTTTGGCAGTTGTATAAGTATAATGATCACTCATTGAAACAGGATTGTCTGAAGGAAGGTGAGATAGTGTATCTCCAGCCCAAACGTAAACGCTCGAAGGTGAAAAATTTTATTTTAGTCAGCTCACCATTAACCTTAACGGAAATCTCTCAGAAAGAGGCTGTTTCAGTCATATCATTGTTGAGGTTAAATAAAGATATAACTTCTGAATTCCAATTGCTTAAGTCAGGAAGTAAAGTTACCCTCCAATAATTGGTTCATCCATCTGCACTAAACAGGTAATGTGAGGTTTTTTAGTTTGTTGTTGTTTGTTGGAAAAGTCTCAGTTATCTGAGGCTTTTCTGTTTTTAAAAAACAACGATAACTATATTTCAAAAGATTCACTATTGCCATGAGCATGTCGATCCTATCCATTTGAAGACTGTTCATATATAGAGTTTTCCTAAGTTTTTAATGGATATTCTTCATATTTTTTTGATCTCATCATATACGACACTGATCACCGGAAATTAGTAGCTTTGCGCCTTAAAAAAAGAGCAATTTATGGCACAGAAATATGCGACGCGACAAGAAGATTATTCAAAGTGGTACAACGAACTGGTTTACAGAGCTGATCTGGCAGAACATTCAGATGTAAGAGGCTGTATGGTCATCAAGCCTTATGGTTATGCCATCTGGGAGAAAATGAAGGATATTCTGGACGCGAAGTTTAAAGAAACGGGACATTCCAATGCCTATTTCCCTCTATTTATTCCTAAGTCATATTTATCAAAAGAAGCAAGTCACGTAGATGGTTTTGCAAAGGAGTGTGCCGTGGTAACCCATTATCGTCTTAAAAATGCCGAAGATGGAAGCGGTGTAGTTGTTGATCCGACAGCGAAACTGGAGGAGGAACTGATTGTGCGCCCAACGTCGGAAACAATCATCTGGAATTCTTACAAGAATTGGGTTCAGTCCTATCGCGATCTTCCCATCTTAATCAATCAATGGGCCAATGTGGTGCGTTGGGAAATGAGAACCCGTTTATTTCTTCGTACAGCTGAATTCTTATGGCAGGAGGGTCATACGGCACACGCAACCAAACAAGAAGCTATTCAAGAAGCGGAATTGATGCTCGATGTTTATGCTGATTTTGCGGAGAACTACATGGCAATGCCTGTATTGAAAGGGCGTAAAACGGAAAGTGAACGATTTGCCGGTGCAGATGACACACTTTGTATTGAGGCGCTGATGCAGGATGGAAAGGCACTTCAGGCAGGAACTTCACATTTTCTTGGTCAGAATTTCGCAAAAGCTTTTGATGTGAAATTCGCAGATAAGGAGGGAAAATTGGAACACGTTTGGGCAACCTCTTGGGGTGTTTCAACTCGCTTGATGGGTGCATTGATCATGACACATTCAGATGATGAAGGCTTGGTTTTACCCCCTGCATTAGCTCCAATTCAGGTGGTGGCGGTCCCGATCCATCGCTCTGATGAAGAATTGGCCGCAATTGGCGAAAAGTTCGAACAACTATCGAAAGCCTTAAAGTCCCGTGGTATTTCATTCAAATATGATAGCGATGATAACAAACGTCCAGGATGGAAGTTTGCGGAATATGAAGCTAAAGGCGTTCCGATTAGATTAGCCATGGGGCCACGTGATTTAGAGAACGGAAAAATAGAAGTGGCTCGAAGAGATACCAAAACCAAAGAAATTATTGATTTTGAAGGTATTGAAAATTACATTGTCATTCTTTTAGACGAAATTCAAAAAACCTTGCTACAAAAAGCCATGGATTTCAGAAAGGCAAATATGCAGAAGGTTGATTCGTATGAAGAGTTCAAAAAACAGATCGATAATGGAGGTTTTTTCTTAGCGCACTGGGATGGTACCAAAGAAACTGAAACGAAGATCAAGGAAGAAACGCAGGCAACTATTCGTTGTATCCTTCTTGATCATGAGTCTGAGACTGGTTCTTGTATGGTAACAGGAAAACCTTCTGCCCAACGAGTTGTTTTTGCAAAAGCATATTGATTATGGCTAAAAAGGAAAAACTGGATCAGAACAGACAGGCGATTTTAGATCTATTATTGAATAAAGCCGCTTTAAAACAGGATATTGCAGAAGATGTTAAGGATGTTTTTGCAATGTTCAAAAAAGCAATCGAAACTGAACTTAATGCTTTAAAGGAACGAATTTTAGATGATCGCATACGCTTGTTCTACAAAGAAATAGGCACCTTTGAACAGCACGCATATATTGGAAGTGATGTATTGATCTTCCATCAGCACAATAATGTATTTAGAATGCCTGATGATAATCCCTTGTGGGGAACACGTTATTTCCGTGAGGATGATTCAAGGGGCTTTTTTGGAGTGATATACATCTATAATTTTCTTGCTCAGTCGTTTCTTCAGAATCGTTCTCATGATGAGGGTTATTTGATAGCGCGAATCTTTGTTAACAAGGAAGGTCATTTCATGATCGAAGGGAAGGGGCAACTGGGATACCTTTTCAGAGATGTGGAGAATATGTTGCTTACTGAAGAGGCCGTCAAAGTAATTGTTCAACTCGCTTTTGTGTTTGCCATCGAATTCGATCTTTTGGTGCCTCCTTATGAATTTATTGCAACAATGACCGTCGCTGAATCACAGTTTATCAGCAATAATCTGCAGGTTCAGACTGGAAAACGTATGGGCTTTAAAATGAAGAATGATGACAACGAAATTTTTTAAAAAATTCGTTTATCAACATGGAGTTTATAGAAATTCACACTATATTTGCACTCCCAAAATTTTGGGAATAGTGACATACGGCCCATTCGTCTAGTGGTTAGGACGCCAGGTTTTCATCCTGGAAACAGGAGTTCGATTCTCCTATGGGCTGCCAAATCATTAGGTATTTGGCCCATTCGTCTAGTGGTCAGGACGCCAGGTTTTCATCCTGGAAACAGGAGTTCGATTCTCCTATGGGCTGCAGGTATTAAAAATTAAAACAGAAAAGATGGCGAATCATAAATCGGCACAAAAAAGGATCAGATCCAACGATACGAAAAGGCTTCGTAACAAGTATCAGCATAAAACAACGCGTAATGCTGTTAGAAAACTAAGAGCAACAACTGATAAGAAAGAGGCTCAGGATTTGCTTCCTGGAGTTGTGGCTATGTTGGATAAATTGGCAAAAAACAACATTATCCACAAGAACAAAGCAGCAAACCTTAAATCAGGTCTCCAGCTCTCTGTGAATAAGCTGTAATTAGAACTGACAAAATTGGCACAGGGGCATCAGCCCCTTTTTTTGTATATTCACCTTTCAACGTGCGGTCGGTCTTACTGTTTATAGCGCTAATTAGTCTCGGTAGCAATCTTTTAAGCCAGGGTTACCGAATAAATATCGATACGTTAACCTGTAAACATCGTATAGGGGGGAGTTTGGACTCTATTGATCTCATCTCGGGTTTTAATATGGTTACTTTTGCCGGTGCGGGGTGGAATACAAGAAATAGCATACTTGATCCTTATTTCCTCATAGAAAATCAATCTGCTCAACTTTTCTGGAAAAATACCAGATTTACAAGTTACAAGTATTCAGGCCTGCCTCATTTGGGGGTTGCGTACATGTTTGGGTCGAATGCCCAACAATTTGTTAAAGCTGAATTTCAGCAAGTCTTCCGTTCCAATGTTCTACTGAATATTCGATACATCAAAAAAACATCGGGTGGTATTCTTCGAAACAGCGCTTTTAATGAAGATGATGTGCAGTTGTCATTAAGACATACGGGGCGGTTATATAGTTTTGATCTTCACTCTTCTTATGAAAGAGCAAAGATTGAACAGAGTGGCGGGATCATAGCAGACTCATTAGCCGAATTGTACAGTTTGCCTTTCATTCCGGTAAACAGATCCTCATCAGAATTGCAAACAAAAAGAAGTCGAGTATTATTTGATCAGTATTTTGATTTTGTAAAGGATTCATCTTTGGCATTCGGTATTTGTACGGAGTCGGCATTGAACATTAAGAATTTCAAGTTGAATGAATCAGATACCCTATACGGGCTGTACCCGATCATTAATTATGATAGTCTGAAAACGAAAGATCAGCACCAATGGTCCTCTATTTCAGGAGGAGCTGGGATATTCTTCTCAAGAGGAGCTGGCTCCATAAAAGTCATTCCAATGTTGAATTACTGGAATTTTCAAAATCTGGGGCGATTCATGGATACAACCGAACTATCTTTAATGAGTCGAATCAATTATTACGGAAAAAGATGGGAGGCCGCAGGAAATGTTTTTTATACTTTTCAAGGAGCTCGAAATGAATGGAATGAAGATTTTTATATAAAGTATAAATTAAACAACGTTGTACTGGATCTAAAATCGGAAATTCAATTTAAATTACCAGATTATTATCAACGTTATGCGCTAGGCAACAGTACTCTACCAATAATAGGTGATTGGGAAAAGCAATTACGATCTCATCATATGATTAGAGTGATAAAATCGAATAAAAAACTCTACTGGGACATGAATTTTTCCCATACCTTACTTCAACAGAATTACTTCTTTATTGATTCTGTTTGGAGAAATGATTCGCTCACAAAACTTAGCTTTTTCGAACTTGGTACTACGGTAGGGTTTCATCATAAAGCGTTCAACGCACAATTACATTGTAGACTCACAAAGAATGATGGAATGGAATCGATTATACCTGCTCATCAGTTATTTAGTCGCGTTTATTTAAAAGGAGGCCTATTCAAAGCCCGTAAAATGATTTCATATACCGGTATAGAGATGGGGTATTTATCACCGTTTAATTCAATAGGCTATCTGCCTCAATTGGGGGGTCTTTCGTTTGCTCCAACAGGAAAGGAGGTTCCGGAGCAACTCTTACTGCATTATTACGCCGGTTTTCAAATCGATGAATTTAAGTTCTTCTTTCGTCTTGAGAATATTCATTTGTTCTGGTCAAATAGAACTTTGCAACAAGTGAGCGGCTATCCAGTAACACCGTTACAAATAAAATTAGGTATTACATGGGATTTCTTTGATTGATCTGTCTTAGGCAGTGTGTAGCACATAAAAGCTTACCATTAAACATTTTACGTTTAGTAACCTCAAGCGATGAAATGGCTCGCTATTATTAATGAAATCAAATACGTTTCTTTCGCTTTTAACAATCATTCGTGCGATACTTTTTTAAGTAGAGATAAGGACTATGTGCGCAATTCCTATATTTGAAAAAAATTGAATTATGGGATTATTACAAGATAAAGTGGTTTTAATCACAGGTGCATCTCGCGGAATAGGGAAGGCGATTGCTGAAGAATGTGTAAATCAAGGTGCGAAAGTAGCCTTTACATTTTTATCATCAGAAGATAAAGCGAGAGCGTTAGAAAATGAATTAACGGCTCATGGTGGTGTCGCTAAAGGGTTCAAATCGGATGCTGCAAAATTCGATGATGCACAAAAATTAGTTGATGATGTTGTTGCTGAATTTGGCACGATAGACGTTTTGGTAAATAACGCCGGTATAACGCGTGATACATTATTGATGCGGATGACAGAAGAACAATGGGATGAAGTAATTAATACGAATCTTAAGTCTGCCTTCAACCTGACGAAAGCCGTTCAAAAACCAATGCTCAAGGCTCGTAAAGGATCAATTATAAATATGTCTTCCGTAGTGGGCGTTAAAGGAAATGCCGGTCAGTCCAACTATGCAGCTTCCAAGGCCGGTCTAATTGGGTTTACAAAATCCGTGGCCGCAGAGCTTGGTTCCCGAAATATTCGATGTAATGCGATCGCACCTGGTTTTATTGAAACAGAAATGACTGAAGTTCTCGATCAGAAAGTGGTCGAAGAGTGGAGAAATGCCATTCCTTTAAAAAGGGGTGGACAGCCAAAAGATGTAGCAGATCTCACGGTTTTCCTTGGATCAGATATGTCTGCATATATTACGGGGCAGACGATCAACGTGTGTGGTGGTATGTTGATGTAATGAGAGAAAATGAAATTATTGAGGCCAATCCTAATGGGTTGGCTTTTTTTGTGAGTGATTCAAAATAGTAGGCAATCCATTTTGTAATAAAAAAAACGAGGAACATTTTTTTTGATACATCGAATAAACTCAATCGTATTCGAATAATCCAAGTATTTAATTTAACTTTTTACCTTTGAATCATGAATATTCGTCCACGTAGAAACAGAAAATCTGCCGCAATTCGATCCATGGTCGAAGAGACAAAGATTGGTGCAGAACATTTAATCTATCCTGTATTTCTAAAAGATGGATCTAACATTCAAGAAGAAATTTCTTCACTCCCCAATAATTACCGTTGGTCAATCGATCTTTTGCTAAAAGAAATAGAGGAGTGCATCTCTTTGGGAGTGATGACCTACGATTTGTTTCCTGCAATAGATGATTCGTTAAAGAACAGAATTGGCTCGTACAGCTGGGCAGAGGATAATTTCTACCTCAAAGCTATTCGAAAGATCAAAGAAACTTTTCCGGAAGTAATGATCATGAGTGATGTCGCACTGGATCCCTATTCTTCTGACGGACACGATGGTTTGGTTGAAAATGGAAAGATCCTTAATGATCCAACGTTGCCTTTGCTTAATCGTATGGCCGTTGCGCAAGCGCAAGCAGGAATAGACATAGTTGGTCCTTCCGATATGATGGATGGGAGAGTACGAAGTATTCGAGAGGCTCTTGATGACAATGGATACTCGGAGGTTTCTATTATGTCGTACACAGCAAAGTATGCCAGTGCGTTTTACGGACCATTCCGCGACGCACTTAATTCAGCTCCTAAATCCGGGGACAAGAAAACGTATCAGATGAATCCTGCCAATAAAAGAGAAGCCTTGCGAGAGGCTGAATTGGATGTTTCTGAAGGCGCGGATATAATTATGGTGAAACCTGCGCTCTGTTACCTTGATATCATCCATCTTTTGAAAGATAATTTTAAAGTTCCAGTCACAGCCTACAATGTGAGTGGAGAGTGCGCTATGATATATGCAGCAGCAGAGAAAGGTTGGATCGATTATGACGTGGCAGTTGCCGAACTTTTACTTTCCATTCGTCGCGCTGGTGCAGATGGTATTCTAACATATTTTGCTAAAGATTTTGCAAAGTATTTGAAAAAGTAAATATATTCGCATCGTGAAATTTATAAATACACATGTTTATCATCATTCTTTCGGAACTTTCCGGGCGTAATGGTTAATGTGTATGACTGATAACTATAACCCGCCTGGACAACCGGCGGGTTTTTTTTATTGCTCGCCACAGGTAAAAATGAATAAAAAATGTTAAGAATTGCTGTACAGAAATCTGGAAGACTACTTGAAGATTCACTTCAGATACTGAAAGAATGTGGTTTAAAGGTGGATGCATCAAACGGGAAATTAAAATCTGTTGTTCCAAACTTTCCTCTGGAGGTTTTGTTTCTTCGAAATTCAGATATCCCACAATATGTAAAAGATGGTGTTGCGGATATAGCTATTATAGGGGAAAACCTTCTAATTGAGGAGCGCTCGGATTTGGAAATTCTGGTACGACTCAATTTTTCGAAATGTCGTGTTTCATTGGCTGTTCCAAAGACATCGACCATTCAGTCGGTTTATGATTTTGAAGGAAAGAAGATAGCTACATCCTATCCTAATACTGTCCAGGATTTCC
>JBIITO010000156.1:0-3901 GCA_044340465.1 Crocinitomicaceae bacterium
AACGAATCAAAGTCCAAATTGCAACCTGGCCGCGTTCAAGTTTGAATTAAACGTTATCGAGGCAATTATCGCAGTCCCTAATTCTTTGGTTTGTTTGCCGGATCCAGTGGTTTTTGGCAATAATAGTTCTAATGGAAATGTATTTTTTTGGGATTTTGGCGATGGGGGCACCTCCAATCTCTTTAGCCCTACGCATTTGTACCCAGGGCCCGGTGTGTATTCGGGTATGTTAGTGGTTTCTGATTCTAAAGGATGCTTTACACCTGATACGGTTAAATTCAGCGTTTCTATAGGCGATTTTAAGGGTGGTGTTGTACAGCCGACAAAACCAGTGTGTCCCGGCGTGCCTTATCAACTGGAAGCATTCGGTGGTTCAGTATATAAATGGTCGCCATCGGATGGGTTAGACGATCCGACTAGTCCAACTCCTGTTGCAAGAATTCACAAGACAACGAATTTTACTGTCGTCATTTCCGATAGCTGCGGCATAGATACCTTATCGACGACTCTTCCTGTTTATTCAGTCAACACCTTGGTTTCGGAAGATACTTCTGTTTGTATTGGTAATAATGCGTTTCTCCGAGCGCAGGGGGGAGTCTCCTATAGCTGGAAACCTACAGTTTCTCTTTCGAATCCTTTTAGTGCGGCGCCGATTGCTCGTCCTGATTCAACCACGCTCTACTCTGTTATAATTATTTCTTCGGATGGATGTAAAAGCTTCGATACAGTGAACGTAACCGTGTACAATGATCCACCTATTCCAGTTTTAGCGGATACGGTAAACGTTTGTCTTGGTTCTGAAGTAACGGTTTCCGCCTCTGGAGGCGATTCATATCTGTGGAACCCTAGTTCATCGATTAGTTCAACGACATCTCCTATTGTAAAACTATCACCGACAATGGATCAGTGGTATCGATGTACTTTTTACAATGCCTGTGGTTATGCGTTGGATAGTGTATTTGTAAATGTATTGCAGGCGCAAGTAAAAGCCTATTCGGATACGATCATTTGCCCGGGTGGAGAAGCGGAATTAAGTGCTGAGGGATCCCGAACTTATTCTTGGATCCCGATCACTTCTTTAAGTTCATCTACAGGGGCTTCTGTGCTTGCCTCTCCTTCAGTGTCAACAGCATATATTGTTACCGGCAAAGACGACAATGGTTGTACAGCAGAAGATACGGTAATGGTGAAACTCTTTCCAAAACCTATGATTAGCTCCAGTTTAGGTAGTTATCCTGTGAGGGGAGAAGAGGTTCAGTTAATTGTTACTTCCAATGTTAAAGGAACCTATAGTTGGTCTCCTCAAGAGTATTTAAGTTGTGTCAATTGCTCCAATCCAATTACGAACGTTTCTCAGAACACGACCTTCGACGTGATCTTTACTGATGGTAATGGCTGTTTTGCACGGGACTCACTGCGTGTCGTATTCGAGCCTATGATTTATATTCCTAATACATTCACGCCCAATAATGATGAATCGAATCAAGGTTTCCGAATTGTAGCTAATAACATTTATGATTTCGAGTTACTCATATTTGATCGCTGGGGTGAATTGATCTTTGAAATGGACGAACTCTCTGATTATTGGGATGGCTCATATAAAGGAGTTAAATGTCAGGATGGCACCTACACATGGAAACTAACATTTAAGGATCTAAGTTATCGAAGACTCGAAAGAACCGGACATGTTAATTTAATAAGATAATCCTGAATCAGACAAAGCGCTCGTCAACCTCCATGACATGGCCGCACTGAGAACAGGTACGCATTTCTTCGGATCCGTAAAACTCCCGGAAGCGGGGAATGAAGTCGTTCTCAATATTTGAAAGGGGAAATCGGTATTCTTTCAATTTCGTGTTGCATTGGTCACAGAACCACATCAGTCCGTCTATAAGGTTGGTTCCTTTTCGTACCTTTTCGATCACCAACCCGACGGTGTTGGCGCCTCTGATAGGAGAATGAGGTACATTGCCTGGAAGAAGAAAGATCTCTCCTTCTTTGATCGTAATGTCTTTTGCCTCACCGTTCTGTTGAATGCGGACAGTTATATCACCTTCGATCTGATAAAACAACTCTTCACTTTCATTGAAATGGTAATCCTTGCGTGCATTCGGTCCCCCGACGATCATAACGATGAAATCTCCTGCATTTACATAAAGATTTTTGTTTGAGACAGGTGGTTTTAATAGATCCCTATTCTCGTCGATCCATTTTTGTAAGTTGAAAGGTGCTAACATATTCCGTATTTTTTGTCCCCAAAGCTGTAGCCATTGAAAGGCACGTACTTTAGGGGGGCTTTCTATGTACTATGTAAAACGTAAAGTTACAATTATTCCCAGTTTTCAAAGATCTAGTCGATTGATCTTGATTATTTTTACGCAAAATTCAAAAACATGGATCTGTCTTTAAAGGGTAAAACAGCTTTAGTTTGTGGAAGCACACAGGGAATTGGTTATGCAGCTGCTAAAGAACTTTCTTCATTGGGTGCTAATATCGTCCTTTTGGCTCGAAACAAGGAAAAGTTAATCGAGGTTATGAAGACGCTAGATATATCCGCCGGGCAAGATCATTGTTATTTGGTTGCCGACTTTAGTCAACCGGAGCAGTTGAAAAAAGTGATCCGCGAATTCGTCTCTCAGGTAAATAAGGTTCATATACTCATTAATAATACCGGAGGACCAAAAGGTGGTGCGGTCAAGGATGCTTCCGTCGAGGAATTTCTACTCGCATTTAATCAACATTTGATATGCAATCATATTCTCGTACAAGCACTTTATCCTGTCATGATTAAGGAAGGGTATGGCAGAATCATCAATGTTATTTCTACCTCGGTGAAACAACCATTGCCCAATTTGGGCGTCTCCAATACGATCCGTGGAGCGGTTGCTAACTGGAGTAAAACCCTTGCGAATGAACTAGGCGCGTTTGGGATCACAGTAAATAATGTATTACCTGGCGCTACAAACACCGCTCGACTTCAATCCATCGCATCTGTTAAAGCGGAACAGCACCATGAAACCATTGATCAGGTTTTTGAGGAGATGGCGGCAGAAACCCCTATGAAACGTATCGCTAAACCTGAGGAAATAGCTGCAGCTATTGCTTTTTTGGCTTCTCCGGCTGCTTCGTATGTGAACGGAATAAATGTGCCAGTAGATGGTGGCCGAACAAAATCACTCTAAGGGTACTTACCTAATGCAATTAATGTGTCCCGTGATTATTAAATCCCTTCCTGAATTGGTTTTATAATCTATTCTCCATACATAGGTACCGTCCTGAACGGGCGCACCTTCATAGGTTCCATCCCATTGGAAATTTCTGTCATCAGCCTCAAAAATGAGTTGTCCCCATCGATCAAAGATTCGTACTTTCAAATCAGCTATTCCAAGTGTACTCGCTTTAAAAACGTCGTTGAATCGAAACCCGTCCGGTGTAAATGTGTTTGGTATATACACGTAATAACCTTCCTCTATTGAAATGGGTTTGGTGATGGTATCCTTGCAGCCTTTTTCATCGGTAGCGATCAGAGTTATATAATAAGTTCCCGGTTCTAAATAGGTGTTATTCGGGTGAACAGCAGCGGAGGAATTTCCATCGCCGAAATACCAATCATACGTGTTGCCGTTCACGGTCAAATTTTGAAAAGTAATAGGCAGACTATCAAATAGTGTATTGCTCGTAGCGATAAAATTTGCAATAGGTCGAACTACAATTACAGAAGTTTTTCCCGCGACAGTGAAGGTCTGGCATTCATCGGAAACATTTACATTATATTCAGTTGTTTGAAGAGGTTTAACCGATATAGAAGGTGTCGTTTCGCTCGTTTCTGTCCAATTGTAGAAGTATTGCCCATAACCACCTGTAGCACTCGCCGTAAGACGCGCGCTGTCGCCGGGACAAA
>JBIITO010000067.1:0-12998 GCA_044340465.1 Crocinitomicaceae bacterium
CTGATCCTGAGCTTTTTGGAATTTATCCAAATTTTCTTGAGTCATATCATCAATGTTTACCGTAACCCTCGTTGCATTAGCGCGCGCCTCAACAATATCTTTTAAAGTAGATTTCTCATAATCTGCATTCGCCATTACGATCTCAAACAAGTTTTTTGTTTTATCCATTCTGGCCTGATATTGCACTTCTACCTGCTGCCAAATCTTGTTGACTCCATTCTCTTCCTTTTCTACCATGGAATTGTAGGTGGAACAACCATTAAAAAAGACCAATAAAAGCAGTCCCAACACTCCAAAAAGGGCAATTCTCGATCTACTCATCTCTACAAAATAATAATACGATAAAAGTAGCATAAAAAAACAATCCCTTAGATCCATTAACAAAAAATGGGAGACCTTGGCCTCCCATTAAATGCATCTAGCAACTGATCAATGTTCGTGACAGTGCACCGTATACGTTCCGGTTGCATCAGTATATCCTTTTGCTTCCAATTGTTCCAATTCGTCACCACATTTTTCTCCAAGTTCTACTTCAGCACCGGCTTTATCATAATGGCACTCATGGCATTTATTTTTCTTGCACGATGTCATTCCTGCAACGAAAGAAAGAATAAAAAAGGACTTAACGATCGTTTTTGTTTTCATTTGAATTGATTTTGGTTTTTAGATTGTATTTAAGATTTACATAAATATTTCGACCCGGTCCTGGCATCTGAATGTTCTTCAAACGGGAAAGATGGTCGATATAAGTTTCGTTGAGCAGATTCTTGCATCCAACACTCCATTCAATGGTTTCTTTTTGACCAATACTAAAGTTGAGTCCAATATCCAGCACATTGAATCGTTTTGATGGCGTTTCATAAAATGAAATTCGTGACTGATTGCCCATCCAAACATGCTGAAATACGATTTCCTTGATCTTTAATTTTGATCCGATATTCAACTCATATTTTAATTGCGTTTGAACTCGCGGTTGCGGGATAAATGCGATACTGCTATCTCGTTGGGAATAGGTATCAATAAACGAACCTGTCATTTCCAAGTGCAATTCGTGCAGGAAATGCGGGTGAAAATGGAAACCGGCGTCAAACCCATAAAAATAAACTTCCGGTACACGACTATAATTGAATACCGGAATTGCTTCCACAACCGAATCGACAGGTTGAAGAGAAATAAAGTCCCGAATATAATTTACATATGGATTCAAAATAAACGAAATATGTTCCGTCTGCCATTCCCCCGTAATATCCAATTGTGTAGCTTTTTCAGGTAAAAGGGTTGCATCTCCAATCTCGAATCTCAGGGCACCGTGATGAAATCCGTTCGACAACAATTCTGTCAGGTGAGGCGCCCGAAATCCTGAAGAAAACATTGTTCTGAAAATGAATTTATCCTTGTGATAAACCAATCCAAAAGCACCATTCACTCCTCTAAAATTAAATGTGCGTTGCATTGAATCAGGGAGGACATTGATTGTTCGAAGGTCATACCTCAATCCACCCTGAAAATTGACGTATTTATCCGAAAGTAAAAAAGTGGTATATGCTCCGTTATCAAAAGTTGAAGAATTAGGAATTAGTAAATCTGAAGCATTTTGAGCATTCAAATTAGACTGTCCCATTCCCATGACACCTGATATCCATTTCCAGTTGGTTCCGGATAAGGTATAGCGAACATTATACATCAAATTCCGTAAGGTCATACTTAAACTCGGAATGGTTACTTTCTCATCGTATTCGATTAATCTGTTCTGCGTAAAAGCAGCCAACGCATAGAATTCAATGCGTTTAAAGAACCACTTGTTATCAAAACTCAAGTAATGATTATTGAAGAATTGTGCTGGTAAGGTGTAATGTCTTTTCTGGTCAGTTACCTGAAAATCAGAATAATTTACAATTGAATCATGCGTATGTCCGGGAATACCAGTAATCGTTCGGTTGTAGGTGTAGCGCAGATGATGAAGACCTTTTCTGGAAGTATAGGAAACTACTCCGCGCAACACTTCCTCATTGAATCGGGAGTTTTCAGCATATTTTCCACTTGGAAGACGAAAATCCGCATGATTGGCCATACTCCCTGCAACCATGTAACGCCATTTTGTTCCAGATTGTCTTAGTGTTAACCTTGAAACGCCACCCATAGATACTGAATGTCCGAGCAATTGGAACTGACCCTCTAAAAAACCAACGGCCGCTGGAGCGAGATCTGTGTAGTGGATGACCCCACCCAGTGCATCAGCACCATAGATAAGCGACACAGGACCCTTGATCACTTCCACGGAACCAATACCCAGCTCGGCCATACCCATGCCATGATCTCCTCCCCATTGCTGGGCTTCGATACGCATTCCATTCATCAAGCTGACGATACGCATACCCTGCAAACCTCTGATCACAGGTTTGGAAATTCCCATTCCCAAACCTGCCTGATATACACCAGGTATTTTACTGATGAGTTCGCCCATGTTTAACGTCGGTAAAGCATTCAATGCACTTACTTTTCGGGTCTCGATATGAAATGCATTTTGATTTCTCGACTGAACAGCAAGACCGGATACAGTCACTTCTTGCAGATCGAGATGCTGAGGTTTCAGGCGAATAAGTATTGGGGTTGTGGATGAAGTAATACTGATCAAGCCAGTTTGATAACCGGTCGCAATCACTTTCAATGTTCCATTTGTCGATCGACCCAGATCAACTGAAAAAAAACCATTGACATCGGAATAAACGACCTGATCCTTTTCCAAAAGCATGACTTGTGCGTCATCTAAGGGTTGATCTGTAAGAGAATCTTTCAATATTCCTGAGACAACTGATTGACTGTATCCGATTGAGGATGTCAATACAAACAAAATAGTTGTAAATCCTTTAAATGATTTCATAACGCAACTTGGTTGCAAATATAAGTGAAACTTTGTTGCATTAACATTTTTATTTTAATTTTGTTTCGTGACAAAGACAAGCAGGAATACAGTAGCCAGAAAAAAAATACTTGAACTCATTCATTCGAACGAAGTCGCAATTTCTCATTCCTCATTGCAAGAAAAACTAGAAGGTGTTTGCGACCGCGTGACCACCTACCGAGTTCTTGAGCGCCTGGTTAATGATGCTTTAATTCATCGAATTGTCAATGTGAATGGTGTAGTGAACTATGCACCTTGTCAAACGTGCTCCCATTCCGAGAAGCACATACACCAACACATTCATTTCAGTTGCACCTCTTGTGGAACAATACGTTGTATTACAGAACATCCAATCGCCATTGAATTACCTGAAAATTATCGCGCAACGGAGTACCAACTTACTGTAGCGGGGATGTGTCCGGAATGTTCATAATTCATCTTCCTTATTTAGACTTATTCTAAAATACCATTTTTTGGGTATTGAACATACGATCTACGACCATCATCTTTGCATCGTAAATTTTGATACCCATGAAAATATTTGCGGTTATTTCCGGGATAATTGTTTCTTCAGCGCTTAGTGCTCAAAAGGATTCTTTAAAAACTCTCAAGAAAATCGACGTGACACAGCTAAAAGAGCGACAAGATCGTAGTGTACTTACTGAAGTAGAAGGTATGATCATTTTCGCGACGAAAAAGAACGATGTCATCCGACCCGGTGAATCCAATGCAGATCTTTCAACAAATTCCACACGTCAACTTTTTCAAAAAGTCCCTGGAATTATGATCTGGGAAAATGATGGTTCCGGAATACAAACTGGCATAGCAACAAGAGGTCTTAGCCCCAACCGTTCTTGGGAATTCAATGTGCGCCAAAATGGTTCGGACATCAGTTCAGAAATTTTTGGATACCCTGAGGCCTATTATACTCCTCCAACTGAAGGTGTAGATCGCATAGAGGTTGTTCGGGGCGCGGGATCACTACAATATGGTTCTCAATTCGGGGGAATGTTAAACTATGTGATGAAAGACAAGATCGAGGGCAAGAAAATAGGCTTCGAAAGTTATCAGACCATAGGTAATTACGGCCTATTCAATACGTACAATGCCATTGGAGGTGAAATGAAAGGATTCTCTTATTACGCATACATTCATCACCGAAACGCAGACGGATGGAGAGAAAATTCTGCCTATTCTTCGACGACCGCCTTCATCTCAGCTAAAATGCAATTGACCGACCGATTCATGATGGGAATTCAATATACACGTTCCAATTTCCTTAGTCAGCAGGCCGGAGGATTGACAGACAGCTTGTTTCAGATCGATGCTTCGCAATCTTTGCGTGAACGAAACTGGTTCGCTGCCCCCTGGAATGTAATGCAGTTTACGTCCACTTTTGATGCCACCAAGAATCTTAAGTTTGATCTTCGGGTATTCTCTACAATAGCCGAGCGAAACAGTATTGGTTTCACAAAATCGATCACCACGCCTGATGTCATAAATAGCACGACGTCTGACTATAACAATCGGCAAATTGATCGTGACTGGTATTCAAATGTAGGTGCAGAATTGCGAATGGCTCAAAAATTCAACATGTTCGGCCAGCAACAAACATTCACTGCCGGAGCTCGAACTTATGTGGGTAAAACAGACAGAAGACAAAAGGCAATCGGATCTACCGGGATGGATTATGACCTGACCATTGTTCAATTGAATAATGGCCAACAGTATGAAAAAGAATTGATGTTAAATACCACCAATCAAGCTTTATTTATTGAGCAACTATTCAAAGTTGGCAGGCTATCCATCGTTCCAGGCGCACGCTATGAGTTAATTTCCTCTACTGCTGATGGCCGGATCAACACCTCCAATACTGGGATCATTCATAACAACGAGCTAAAACGAACTGTTTTGCTATTGGGACTTGGAGGAGAATTCAAAGTAACCGAAAAGATAAATCTATACAGTAATTTATCACAAGGATATCGCCCTGTAACTTATTCACAACTCACTCCATCCGCAACAACAGATATTATCGATCCCGAACTAAAAGATGCTTCGGGATATAACTTCGATGCTGGGGTTCGTGGAAAACTCAAAGATCTGCTATCCTTTGATGTGAATTACTTCCGACTGGTTTACAACAACCGTATCGGTACTTTAACACAAAATGGAAGTAATTTCATAACCAACGTTGGTTCATCTTTAAGTCAAGGAATTGAAACCTTTGTAGAGGCAGATATTCTTTCCATATGCAATGCGAAGCAGAAGCGAACTTGCCTTAAATTACACGCCAACTACACCTTCACAAACGCGGTCTACACAAGTTGGAACAACCCTGCAATTGCACAAAACCCTGATAAATCTATTGATGGCAAACAAGTTGAATATGCGCCAAAAAACATTTTCCGAGGAGGTTTGAATATTACTCACAAACGCTTCAACCTTTATGTGCAAAGCAACTTCGTGGATGAAGTTTTCACCAATGCAGAGAACACCGTTTTACCCAATAGTACGGCGACAAATGGAATGCTGGAAGCTTATGTTGTGTACGACCTTGGCTTAGGCTTGAAGATTTCTGACAATTATTCGATCAAAGCAGGTGTAAATAATGTATTAAACACGATGTATTCAACCCGCAGATCAGGCGGATATCCTGGACCGGGAATTCTACCGGGAAATGGGAGAACAATGTTCCTGACCGTACAGATCAAATTATAATTTCAAGAATCAGAGAATTCCTGTACAACGAAAGGCAGGATTATCCTGTCACCTTTAGAAGTAATAAGGGAGATAAAATACTTACCTGCTTTCAAACCAATGGTTGCAACATATTCTCCATTTTATGAATAATTTACGATTTGACTTTTTCCTTTGTCAATGAACCAAACAAAGATGCTTTAAACTTGTTGATATATAAAAAATCATGAAAAACTATCTGATCATTGGCGGCTCATCCGGTATTGGAAAAGCTATACGGGAAAAACTCATTTCTGAAGGCAACAACGTCTTTGCAACCTATTTTCAAAATGACACTTTTGCGACCGAAGAGAATTACTTTTCACTGGACGTTAGAAACGAGGAGCCAGATTTGAGTTTTTTGCCTGAGATATTGGACGGTTTTGTGTATTGCCCCGGCGCTATCGATTTGAAGCCTTTTAATCGAATTAAAGAAGCCAACATCATCGAAGACTTGAACCTTCAGGTCATGGGAGCTGTAAGAATCTTACAATCAATCCTTCCAAAATTGAAAGCCAGTGGACAGGGAAGCGTTGTACTTTTTTCAACTGTAGCTGTGCAGACAGGATTTCCATTTCATGCTCAGGTTGCCATTAGCAAAGGTGCGATTGAAGGATTGACACGTTCACTGGCGGCGGAATTTGCACCTACCATTCGTTTCAACGCCATTGCGCCTTCTCTTACCAATACGCCCCTTGCCGAGAAATTACTAAGCAGTCTGGAAAAAATAGAGGCTAATGGTCAGCGTCACCCTATGAAGCGGATCGGTTCGCCAGAAGATATTGCCGAAGTGACTTGCTTTCTTTTGTCTGATAAATCAAGTTGGATAACCGGACAAATTCTACACGTTGATGGTGGAATGTCAGCTTTAAAAATCGGTTGATTTAACGTTTGCTGATTTTATTTCCGGAAATCGAACGTTGCCTTGAACATTTGAATCTTGAAATGTCTTCTGAACGTTTTTTTGAGTGTTTCGTTTGACAATTTTCCACACGTTCCCGCCAGCACTTATAAGAACTGAATTTCAATTCTCGTTTCATTAAAGCCTTAACATGGGATTCTTTCAATCCGAATTGTTTTTCGATCGCGTCAAACGGTGTTCGGTCCTCCCACGCCATTTCGATAATGCGATCTATGTCCTCGGGCAATAATTTCTTATGCTCCTCTTTCTCAGCATTATTAACAACATAAGCCATAGGAGAAGGAAGATCGCTGTAGTGGCAGTAGTTTTCGTTATTTGATGATTTCATAATTCGATGATTCGATGATTTGATGATTCGATAATTCGAAGATTGGTTAATATGATTGATGTTCAAATGTTCAAATGTTCAAATGTTCAAATGTTCAAATGTTCAAATGTTCAAATGTTCAAATGTTCAAATGTTCAAATGTTCAAATGTTCAATCCATTTTTAATTCTTTAATTCCTTTTTTCATATCGAACGAGCCCGTTCCCCAAATACTGCGGTACTTCCCATCCGGATCATATTCCTTGGCTTGTTTCTGTGTATCAAAAACTCTTTTACCGCGTGGATCATTGCCAACTCCTGCCAAATAAGCCCAGTTACCCCAATTGCTAGATACATCGTAATCGATCAACTGCTCTTCGAAGTATGCAGCACCCAAGCGCCAATCCAATTTCAGCTGATCGATCAGGTAAGATGCCACATTCTGTCGACCACGATTACTCATAAAACCAGTAAACTTCAACTCACGCATATTGGCATCGACAAAATCATCGCCTGTTTCTCCGTTGATCCATCTCTCCAAAAACGTTCTGTCTATTTCAGAATCGACGGGTTTCGATCCGTTGAACCCATTTTTAAAGAATAGCTGAGAACCGTGTTTTTTCATCATGAATCGGAAATAGTCTCGCCACAACAATTCAAACACCAGCCAGTAAGTAGATTCGTTGACGCCATGAATATGCTCATACAACTTGACCTGGTGATAAATCCATCGCGGGGAAACACATCCTTGGGCGAGCCATGGAGAAAACTTACTGGAATAATCCGCTCCCACCAATCCGTTTCGGGTTTCTTTATAGTTCGACAAGGATCGTGTCATGAAAAAGTAATGTTCCAGTCTTGCTTTTGCAGCCGTTTCACCACCGTTAAAAATGATAGTCGCTCGTGCATCGCAAACCACTTCATTTAAACCAAGATCTACAAGTGTGGGAAGATTCAGTTCAGGAATCCCTGGACTAATGAGTCTATCAGGAGTCTCAAAAAAAGTCCTTACCTGTGTTTCCTTCTCTACCCTTTTGCGAAATACTGTGAACACATCAGGTATGTCTTTGATTCCAAAAGGAAGGTCAACTGCGTGATAAAGCGTGCTCGTACTATATTCTTCCAAGACACATTTTTGTTCCCAAAGTGCTTTTTCCACACTTGAAACAATTTCCTTTTCGTCAGTAGCTACCTCTTTTTTACTATAAACCTTTTGGATTCCAAATTCACGAACGATCTGTGGAATCACAAGCTCGGGTTGCCCTATTCGAAAGATCAAACCCGAACCCTTATCCCGCAGTGATCTATCCAAGTCAGCTAGCGATTCCAATAAAAATTTCATACGATAGTTACCGATCTTTTTGAAACCGAAATCGTTTTTTTGAAGCAGTCGTTCGTCCAGACAATAGAAAGGAATCACCTCATCAGAGGCTGAGATGGCATGCACCACTGTTTCGTTGTCTGTTAATCGAAGGTCGGTTTTAAACCAGATAAGCGCTCGTTTTGTCATAACTCGTCAATTTGCTGAAGGTATTTTTCCGCTTGAGCAAGTAGGGCGGTTTTCGTTTCCTGATCCATTTTTTTCCAGACATTGTACATCATGCCAATGCGCGGATTTTTCGCAAGTTTCGATTCGTGGCGATCATAAAAATGCCAGTAAAGACTATTGAACGGACAGGCCTTCTCACCTACTTTTAGCGATTTCGAATAAAAACATCCTGAACAATAATCACTCATTTTATCGATGTAAGCCGCCGAACTGATGTAGGGTTTCGTCCCAACAATTCCTCCGTCGGCGAACTGACTCATCCCTCTCGTATTGGTCACTTCAACCCAATCGAGTGCATCGATGTAAATCCCCAGATACCAACGATCGACCTCATCCGGATCGATACCTGCAAGCAGCATGAAATTACCCGTGACCATCAATCGTTGAATGTGGTGCGCATAGGCCCTTTCCAAGGATTGACCAATCGCATGTTTGAGGCAATTCATTTTGGTCTGACCTGTCCAGAACCACTCGGGTAATTTTCTGTCGTGACCGAAAAAGTTCAGTTGAGCATAATCCGGCATGTGTTGCCAATAAACACCTCGCATAAATTCGCGCCAACCGATGATCTGTCTTACAAAACCTTCCAATTGATTGTAGGAAATTTTATCTGGATCATTTTTCCATGACTCAATTGCTTTGTCGATGACCTCTTTGGGAGACAGCATTTTGATATTCAAGGCAAATGATAATCTCGAATGATATACTGACCAGGCGTTGATGGTCATCGCATCTTCAAAGGTCCCGAAGAAAGTCAGGCATTCCTCGACAAAAAAATCAAGTAGTTCAAGAGATTGCGTTCGGTTTACAGGCCAGATAAATGCTTTTGGATCGATCGAACCAATTGTTTTCACTCCTTTTTTATCGATCATCTTAACAATCTCGCTCACATCATTTTTGAAAAGAAACGGCGGAGTTACCACATGATTTTTGGGAAGTTTTTTTCGATTATCATGGTCATAATTCCATTGCCCTGTGAGGGGTTGGTCACCATCCATGAGTACGTCGTGTTCTTTACGCATCATTCGGTAAAAACTTTCCATTAGATACGTTTTCTTGCCCTTGAAGAATTCCGAAAAGGTTGTACGTGAAGCAAAAAAATGTTCCGTACCGCAAACAGCGAAAGGAATCAATAACTTTTCTGTAAACGATTTTAATTCCTGATCCACGCGGTATTCATCCGGAAACTGGTATTCAAACTGACGCGGATTCATTTGATCGATCAGACGTCTACAATTCAGCGAAAACGAATGCTGATTCTTAGGATAATCCAGTGTGATATAGATCACCTTGTGTCCTTTTTCCGTAAGTTGTTTGGCAAAATCCCGCATGGCGGCAAAAAAACCAGCAACTTTCTGAATATGATGTTGCACATAATCCGTTTCAGAACGAATTTCCATCAGCACATAGGTCACCTCCGGACGCACTTCGTTGAACCACGTATGCTGGTAGTTCAACTGATCTCCGAGGATCAAACGCAGAACCTCAGTTTCCCTATTCATTCTATCTTCCCTTTTTTATCTGAGCGGCAACGGTCGCTGCAATACTTGACCTCGTCCCAGACTTTCTCCCATTTTTTTCGCCAGGTGAAAGGGCGTCCGCAAACGATACACTGTTTTTCAGGCAGATGTTGCTTTTTGACTCCCTTCATCTGATTTCTTTTTAGTTCTGCGCCCTCTCCCCGGTCGACTCACATGTTTACCCAGAATTCGCCTGCCCTCCTTTTTTACAAAAGCATGCTTCCTGAATTGGTACACGATATCGCTCGCGTGTTTTCTGGATTGCTCTAAATCGACAATAGGTTCGGGGTAAACCCGTCCAATATGACATTGATAGAATTCCTGTTCGATTACACTTAACTTCCAGGGTTCATGGATCAGATGATTCGGGATCTGAGCCAGTTCAGGCAGCCATTTTCGGATAAAAACTCCTTCGGGATCATGATCTTCTGAATTTTTGATCGGGTTGTAGATCCGTATGGTATTGATACCTGTCACTCCGGACTGCATCTGCAATTGTGGGTAGTGAATCCCGGGTTCGTAATCCAGAAATTGTCGTGCTAAAAAATGTAGATCACGCCAGTCCTGCCATAGATTGTAAACAAAGAACGATACCACCATGGCTCGCATTCTGAAATTCAGGTAACCCGTTTGTACCACACAGCGCATGCAGGCATCGACGATCGGAACGCCCGTTCTCCCCTCTTGCCATGCTCTGATAAACTCCTCATTCCGAGGTTTCACCATATGATCATACGCCCGATTGACATTCTCAAATTCCATCCGGCATTCATCCTCGAACTTCTGAATAAAATGACAATGCCAGTGCAGGCGAGAGATGAAATTGGAAAGCGCCCGTTTATTTTGTGCTTTCTCGTAATGCTGTATCGTATAGCGATAAACCATACGCATGCTGATGTTTCCATACGCCAGATATGGAGAAAGTCGACTGCATCCTTTTCTGCTCAGTTCCGGTTTAGAAATATGCTTACTGTAATTCGTGTAGCGATCCTTTAGGAAGCTATCGAGGTAACGCCAGGCAAGTGTTTCACCACCTTCCTGGAAATTTTTATTCCGCGTCGTGATTTCCGAGGACAATTCAGTTCCCTTCAAATTCTCGTAAAATAAAGTGCCTAACTTCACATAATTACGGAATTGCTCATCCACCAATTGGGGAAAAGTCATCATCGTTTCCTTCCAGCGTTTGTCCCACTCGGAACGGTCCTTTAATTTTCGGATGATGCCATTAGTTCTACTTTCCTTCCATTGCCACTGCTCTTTTTCACAAAAAGCCTTAATCTTCAAGTCTCTATCAAATGTGAGTCGGTTGCCAATCTCCTGATGGGAAAATAGACACTTGACGTCGTAATGTTTATTGATTGCAAAAAAAACAGTTTCAACCTCCTGATGAAAGACATATAGTTGTATACCTATTCCAGTGAGCTTCTGTTGCATATCCTGAAGCGATTCATGCACAAAGCGCCAATGACGCACATCGCTATCTTCATATGCCATGACGGACGGTTCAAAGCAATAGATTAATAGGATAGGTAATCCAAGTTGTTGCGCCTCGAAAAGCGGTTCATGATCCGTAAAACGCAAATCTCTTTTAAACCACACGATGCTGATAGAAGGCCGCATGTATGTTCAACAAGTAATTCTTTTAATTGTTGGCGAAATAAATTAGAGTCATTATTAGGAAAATGCGATTTAAAAGACCAATACAGTGGCAAAACTCAAGACCTCTAACGGACAATGTTGTCTCTGAGAAGTCATCTTATGAGATTTACATGACCATTAATTGTAATATGTTGGGCGCTTTCCAAAAGTTTGAAAACAATCTTCCAAACATACGTTCCTTCTGGAAATTTTTTAAAATTAGCTTCTTTTCCATAAGTACCATCCCAACCTAACTCGGCATTGGTCGACTCAAAAATCAATTCTCCCCAACGGTTATAAATTAGCATTTGGAAGCTGTAAGGATCATAGCCAGAAGTAAATACTGGTTTAAAAACATTATTTAAGGAATTCCCATCTGGTGTAAAAGTATTTGGGACATAATAGATTAACATCTCCTTCTTATTTATCAAAACAGAAGATGAATCAACACAGCCTCCCGAGCTGGTCGCATAAAGAGTAACCAGATACTTATCCGCTTCTTTCGACTGGAATAAATGCGAAGGATTTGATTTATCCGAAATAATCCCATCTCCAAAATCCCATTTATACGAAACTGCTCCAATAGAATTGTTTACAAATTGGATTGTTTGGTAGTCATCAGAAAAAAAATTGGGATTTGTTATAAATTGGGCCAAAGGAGATTCCTCCCTAATTACTACGCCATTCACTTGTTGGCTTATACATTGTCCATTTGCCACAATAACACTATAAGTCCCTGGAATAATTACGTCAAAACTTGCCACACCTCCGGGATTCGTTGCTCCTTCTGGTACCGTCCAGGTATATGTATAATTACCTGAAGGCGTTGGTGTCGCAGTGAGTACCGCGCTAGCTCCTGAACAAAGTGTTGGACTATTCACTGAAACTGTTGGAATAGGATTTACTGTTACCGTGATTTTAGCACGAGAGCTCTCGCAGCCAGATACCGTCTGACTCACATAATAATCTGTTGATCCTGCAATAGCAGTCGATGGCGCAGGTGCCGTCGGACTTCCCGTACCACCACTTGCAGCAGTGTACCATAGCAAACCTGATCCACTTGCTGTTAAGGCCGTAACACCCGTTGCATCCTTACAATAACTCACATCACTCACCCCAGGTGCAGCGGGTGTAGTGCAGCTGGAAGCTATACAGCTCTGTGTTTCTGAAGCAAAACACGATCCTGCTCCTCCAACAGGTGTCAAGGTCAATGCAACAACGTCCCCTTGATTTAAATTACTCACCGGATAAGGGGAAGTTATGTTCGGTGCTGTAATCGCAGTACCCCCATTCACCGTGTAACTCGCATTATAACTGGCAGCTCCCACGGTGGAAGGCCATGCAAACTGCACGGAATTAAGCGTACTTGTGCCACAAGAGATGACTGGTTTTTCAATCCCATTAATAGTTACCGTAATTTTA
>JBIITO010000006.1:0-40532 GCA_044340465.1 Crocinitomicaceae bacterium
CCCGAGGAATTTTTTCTTTTGTGCTATTGACAGAATAAATTCTTTCTTTATATTTGCATTCTCTTTTCTGAGAAGGGAAACTAATTCATCCTTAGTTCTCCCGATAATTATCGGGACGGTTAGAGAGAAAAAAGACAAACTCCTCCTTAGCTCAGTCGGTTAGAGCATTTGACTGTTAATCAAAGGGTCCTTGGTTCGAGCCCAAGAGGAGGAGCAACAAGAGAAAACCTCAGTGCTAGTAGTACTGGGGTTTTTTGTTGATTTCAACTTAAATATCTTCTGATAGCTTGTAGGAAGAAATCACCCCAAAAAAGTGCTTTTGTTTGAGCAATGTTTGAGCAGATTCTATGCCATATACAAATTAACGAGATTCTTAAAAATTTTAGATTTTTTTCATTTCTAATGTTACTTTTTTCTATCTTGATCGTTAGTTATACTAAAACCTAGTGCCTATTTCCCATTTCTACCAATGCTTCTCCATAGCAGATTGTTGAACTCTAAAACTCTCCAAGATGAAAACCAACATTCTCCTTATTTCAGAGCAGTTGCCTTACTTTAAGGCGATCGTTCGTAGATCACTTCCTGCTCGTTACATGCACCTTTCCGATGATCTAGCACAAGATGCCATTCTGAAAGCGATCGAAAAAGTACACATGTACGACCCATCCAAAGGAAACTTTAAGAGCTGGTTGTATCGTTTAACTCAAAATCTTTGCTTTGATGCCATCCGTTCCATGGATCGCATGGAAATGGTTCCGATATCCGCAAATGTTATGGAACATGATTTCATCAGTAAAAATGTAGATTCTGCCGAATTGAAAAAAGTTCGCCGAGCGATGAAGTTCTTATCTGAGCGTGATAGAATGCTTATTACGTGCCGATTCATGTTCAATCTGAGTGGTCGTGAAATGGCTCAATTGACAGGGATTCCTGAAAATCAAATCAATATTTACTTTCAACGCGCAAAAATCCGACTGATGGAACTTTGTAAAAAAGCTGCCTAACAATAAAAACCGGCTTTTCGCCGGTTTTTTTATGTCCTATTTGTTCAACCTTCGATAGCCTAGCACATAACTTTCACTGTACGCACTCACATTTACCTCATCGTCCTGATTACCTCCCAGACAGATGACTTCATTAGTCAGCCTGTCTTTACCGAGATAGATTGCCACATGACCTTTCCAGGAATTCGGGTCTTCACGCCAGAAAATTACGAGATCGCCGGGTTGTGGGTCGCTCACTTTTTTCCCAATACTTAACCACGACTTTGCTGTTGCTTTTTTCGAATAGCTCAAGCCCGCTTTTTTTGCACAGTATGCCATAAACGCACTGCACCAGGCATCTTCATCCGTGTGAATTTCTTTGTGTCCCGTTTCCTTGAAAAAAGTCAGAATCTGGGGTTGATGCTCGTCCCCGGGAATCTCTTGTAAACCATAGAAAACAGAAGCTTCTTTAATAAGATTATTACTTGTCACGCTCACGATATTCAACAACCCATTCAATGTTTGGTAAAAGCGTTTTTGAGCATCGGTCATTCCTGAAAGTTCCATGCTGCTTTCCTTCAGTATAGGGGAACTGACAGCAGTTTTAAAGGAGGCAACAGCTACTGGTGCAACAATGCGGACCTTTTCGTTTATCCGGTAATAATTTAGAATATCTTGATCCACCACACCATTGTTCAACGCAATAAATTTCATATCCATACCGCTTCCTATTTTTACACGAAGAATACTCTCTTCGTTGGATAACGGAATGGTTAGTACGGTCTTGCCATTTGAAAAAGCAGTTCTGAAATTCTTTACAGAAGTGGGAAATTCAATCGGATTTCCATCTTTGGAACGTGCTTGTTCAACAATCACATTACTCACAGAACCATCGAAAAGGATTTTCACCTCCCCTTTTCCGGTTAGTTTTCCACGCATTGGCATATAGCTTACCGCCTTGGCATTTCGACAAGAAGGCACCATGTATGGCATCTGAAGGAATTGTTCTTTACTAATGGGTTGTTGAAGCAGTTGGTCGCGGGAATCTTTCGGGAAATGAGAGTGAATCATGATCTCTGGCGCCACGTTGTACCATTGTTCCCCCCATGTAAGTTCATACAACTGCTCTTGCTCGCCCAGCTTCACCACATTCCAGGCATGAGGTTCGCCCTCGTATCCGATATGGCCTGCACCCAAACGCGCAAACCCATACACGGAACGAGATTCGATGCCAGCAAGGTTAAGTAATTTCTCAAAACAAGCAGCATATCCTGTACAAACAGCGACCCGATTTTTCCCTGCCAAAATGGCCTCAATATCGAACTGATTGTTTGTGAAACGGTTCGTATTTGCCCCTTCATAATCGTATTCAATGGAACGTCGTATAAATGATGCCAGTATCTCCAGTCGCTCTTTTTCATTGGTTTGATTTTTAACCAGAAACGAAACTACCTCGCTCAGATCGATATTTTGCGACGCCTCTTCATTGGTGACTATTAAGTGTGAGGTCGGATCGAGATAAAAGGGCATATTGTATTTCATTTTTGGAACAGAACGCAACACATATTCATCCTTTCGGAAAAGCGCTTTCCACTTTTGATCATACGCTTTACTGTTTTCGATGAAAAATGTGCTTGTGTAAAGCGCAGAATTAAAATCATTCTCCTCAGCAGTAAGTTTTAACTTGCCAGAAGCCAATACATAAGTTCCACGATTCACCTCCACCCTGCTCACTTTATTCATGGGATCGGATACCAGCTTTCCTTCGGGAATGGTGCCTGGAGAATAAATAAGGTGTTCAAAAGTCTTGTCTGCATATAAACGGATCAATTCTAATCGGTTGGATTTACCTTTAGGCATATAAACAGCTCGAAGTGCGGCCGTTGGTGCTTGCCATTTTTCTGCGTGTACAGTCTGGATAAATCCTATCAGGACAAGAGCCAGTAAATAAATTCTTTTCATATGCTTAGTAATTTTCGAGAGGCAAATACCTCTTCGCGGTTTAACTAAAAACTTCCAAATCCAAAAAAAATAACACGAAAAAAGGGGGCTGTCTCAAAAGGATAGTCCCTTTTTCATTTGATTTTGTTAAAAACAAAAAACGGGAGATTTCTCTCCCGCCCTGAAAGATGCGTATCTTTCAGTATGTGTGTAGAATCAAAGATAGTTTTTAAGGATTATAATCCAAGTCAAAATATTCTTCTTCCTCCAAGCTTGGAGGAATTAATAGAAGATAATCATCCTGTACGAACAGTTTCTGCTGTGATAGATCGTTTGGATCTGTCTTGTTTAATAAAGCGCTACAAACCTGGCGGGACATCAGTTTATCATCCAAGGATGCTTTTGAAGGTTCTTGTTTATGGCTACTTGTGTAATATTTATTCAAGTCGTAAGTTGGAAGAGGCACTTAAGCAAAATGTGCACTTTATGTGGTTGAGTGCTATGAGTAGACCAGATCACAACACACTGAACCGTTTTCGTAGTGAACGTTTAAAGGATGAGATTAAACAGATCTTCAGTCAGGTGGTTAAGTTATTGGCGTCAGAGGGGCATGTAAGTTTGCAAACTGCTTTTGTAGACGGGACAAAGATCGAGGCCAGAGCGAACCGTTACACGTTTGTATGGGGGCGAGCGATAAAGCGCAGTAAAGAGCGTATTGAACAGCAGCTTGAGGAACTTTGGAACTACACACAAGAAGTGGCTAAGGAAGAGACTAAAGACACCGATCCTATGACATTTACAGCTATTGATAGGCAAAAAGTTGAAGCTGTAGTGGAACAAATTGATCGTATTTTGAAGAAAAAGAAAATCCCTTCAAGAGTTCGTCAAAAGATCAATTACGCACGTAAGAACTGGCCTCGGAAGCTTGATCAATATCAACAACAAGAGCAAATCCTAAAAGGCAGAAACAGCTTCTCCAAAACAGATCCAGATGCAACGTTCATGAGAATGAAGGATGATCATATGAGAAATGGTCAGCTAAAACCAGCTTACAACCTTCAAATCAGCACTTCAAATCAGTTTATTCTACATTACTCTACCCATGCCAATCCAACGGACACTAAAACATTAATCCCTCATCTTGAAGGCTTCCAATCAAACTATGGTAAATTACCAGAAGAAGTAGTCGCTGATGCAGGATATGGTTCTCAGGAAAACTACCAATATATGGCTACTCAAAAGCTAAAAGGGTATGTCAAATACAATTACTTCGACAAAGACAGGAAAAGCAAATGCGTTACCAAGTCAGAAAGTAACCCTGAACTTGCTGCTATACGAATTAAAACCTATGAATTACTCTGTTCTGAACGTGGTGAAAAACTTCGAAAACAACGTTGTTGGGATGTTGAAACTGTATTTGCTCAATTAAAAAACAACAAAGGCTTTAAACGCTACAATTTACGTGGTCAAAATAAAGTCGAAATAGAAACAGGATTACTTGCATTAGCTCATAATCTGAAGAAAATGGCAAGGTAAAAGCCATTTTTTAGCACTTCTGATACCTGAAATCTCATTCTTTGGGTCGAGCTCCAAAACAAATGTCTAGATAAACGGGGATTGTATTACACATCATATAGCCAATCCTACATTAAACAAAATGAAAAAAAAGAAAGGCTGCCCCTTTTGAGACAGCCCCTTTCGCTTTTCATGAGTGAGTTTAGCGGAATTAGTATAGTTCCATCTTCAATGCTGTGCGATAATCTTTGATCTCCTCACGGTTGATTTTATGCTCGGCATTCTTAAGTAAGTTCAACAAATAAAGCAGGTTTTCCTTATCATCAATTTCGATTGGATATTCATTCCCTTCTTCGTCTTCCTCATATTGTGCCTGAACATCAAACGCATTATTCTCTCCAAGGAATTCATAAGTTAGACGGAGAACTTTCGTTACCAAAGGATCTTGCTCCTTTAATGCAAATTCTCTCAACTCCTTCAACTCATCGATAAGTTTAGAAGCGGCAAGGCCTTTCTTCTCGACTTTTTCGATCACTTCGTCCAACTTTTTATTTGCTGCTGCACTTCTCATATAAGGTGTTTTACCCGCAGATCGCGGTTATCGAGTGCAAATGTAAACAACTTGACTTAAATGCAGCGAAAAAGAGGAAGAACATCTTAAAAAAATTAACCCGACGATTACCGGGTTTCAAAGGACTGTTTCTCACTTCAAATCGTATTTTTGTAAAAATGTCACTTCGTGGTTGACCTTATTATAAAAGGAATTGTTACAGGATTCATTCTGGCCATAATGATAGGCCCGGTATTCTTCGTTTTGCTTGAAACCAGTATTCGTAGAGGAATTCGCGCTGCCATTTCTTTTGATCTGGGTGTTTTGTTAAGTGATGTGGTTTATATTCTGATTGCCTATGTTTTTTACTCGGAGGTTTCATCGATCATCAGTGGGGAAAAGCAGGAATTAATAAAATTGATAGGCGGGATCTTGTTCCTGATTTACGGAGTCATCTCCTTTTTCAAAAGACCTACTCAAGTGAAGTTAAATGAAGACGGAGACACACTTCACGGCGCTAAAGATTATATAATATTAGGCGTGAAAGGGTTTCTACTCAATTTTGCCAATCCAATGGTGATCTTTTACTGGTTCAGTGTTATTACACTTGGTGCGAAAAATGAGGATCCGGGCGAACCTAGATTCTATATTCTTTATTTTATTGTTACGATCCTCATTACTTTCTTTTCTTTCGATCTTCTTAAGATTTTTGGTGCAAAAATGTTGCGCCCTCTTGTTACTGATCGTGTATTGACCGCCTTGAACCAACTTATTGGAATCGTATTCGCAGGATTTGGTGTCTTTTTGATCCTACAAGGCATTAAAGTACTCATGTAACACTTTACCGTTTAGAACATTACTAGGAGACAAATGCAAATGAAAACACTTCTTCTGACCTTAAGCATATTTTCCTTAAGCACCTTTCTTTCACAGGAGGTACTTAAAGAAAATCTATCCCCCAAAATAACCCTTTTCTGGGATTTCAACAAAACACAGGTTCAAGCCGCAGGTTCCTATTACAAGGATGCCATTGAAACTACCGATCAAAAGCACGGAAAGTGGACTTACTATGATCGTTTCGGACAACTTGAAGAAGAGCGCAATTACTACAAGGATATGCTCCACGGAAAAGTAATGCTCTATTTTCCAAATAAAAAGCTAAAACAAGAAGGATACTTTCTGTTAGGTCGCCAGGACAGTATCTACCGTGAGTTCTATGAGAACGGTAAAATGGCTGTTGAAGGATACTACAAATTAAATGAACCTGTGGGCAAGTGGACCCATTACTATTTGGATGGAAGAGAAAAATCCGTCGAGGAATTGAAAGGTGGAGAAAACAGGGTTCATTCTTTTTGGTTACCGGATTCATTGCACACACAAACGATCATAAACGGTAATGGTGAGATGGCGACCTACCATACTACAAGTACTGTTAAGGAATGGTATAACTTCAAAAATGGCTTGAAAGACGGTCCGTTTGAGGAGATCAGCGTATACGGCTATACTACGTTAAAAGGATTTTTCAAACTGGGAGAAAAAGATAGTACCTGGACTTATGCTTATTATACCGGAGATACCGAGAAGATTAGTAATTACAAGGAAGGAAAATTACACGGACCCTACACCTATTTCTATGACAATGGGAAAGTGAATGTAACTGGATCGTATACAGAGGGTAAGAAATCCGGGAAATGGACTTGGTATACCAACAAGGAAACAAAGGATATGGAAGGTGAATTCAAAGACGATCTTCAAGATGGTAACTGGACGTATTATTATCCGACGGGAGAACTTTCTTACAACGCACACTACGAAAAGGGTTTAAAAGCAGGACGCTGGTCGTATTTCTACAAGGATGGAAGCAAGTTCAAGGAGGGAGATTTCAAAGAGGATGAAAAGGAAGGCAAATGGGAAACATGGTATGAAAACGGAAAGTTACTGATGTCCGGCAATTACAGCAGAGGTAAGGAAGAAGGAGAATGGCAGAATTTCTGGGATAATGGTAAACTAAAAAATAAATCCACATTTAAGGCGGGCATATTGGATGGGGATTGGACATCTGCATATCCAAATGGAACGACCAAACTCACAGGCAAATATGAAAACGGCTTTCAGGTCGGAGAATGGATAGAATTCTTTGAGAACGGGAAACCGAAGGATCTCATTACTTACAAATTATATAAGCAGAGATCCCAGATAGATTATGGGATAATGAAAAATCGCGAACGAATAGAAAGTAAAAAGGATGGTCAAGCCATTTCCTATTCCGCAAAAGATTTTGGTAAGACGGAAGAGGGCGCATATAAAGAAGGACTGAAAGACGGTGTCTGGACAGCCTATTTTCCTGGAGGACGAATTCCTGCTGTTGTTTCCTCATATAAGAAAGGTGAACTAGACGGAACAATGAAACAATACAACCGCAAAGGTAGTCTGCTTCAAGAAATGGACTTTAAAGAAGGATTGAAACACGGTCGTTTCATCATCTACAATGAAAGAGGTAAAGTACTCGTCGAAAAAACCTTCGAAATGGGGGTGGAAGTGATCAAGGGTCAGGGAAATAAACCTGGATCGTTTTCTCCAAGATAGACTAAGCAAGAATCTTTTTCATAATCAGTCCCTTAAGAAGAATTTAACCTAGTATTGTTTTTTCTATAATTCTTGGAAAATACTCTTTTTCAAGTTTTGCTATCTTGGCCCTCAATGAATTAGTCGTTTCGTCCTCGCTAACTACACAATACGCTTGTGCAATAACTTCTCCCTTATCGTATTCTGTATTTACAAAATGAACTGTAATGCCAGATTTTTTTTCTCCTGCCGAAATCACGGCTTTATGAACATTATCTCCATACATTCCCTGTCCTCCAAATTTTGGCAACAAGGATGGGTGTATATTAATAATTCGTTTTTCAAAGGCATGTATAAAATCTTCCGGAATCATTCTTAAATACCCGGCAAGAATAACATAATCCAATCCTTCTTCCCGACAAAGTTTCGTAAGAAACAATGCGTCGGCTGCTTGCTCATTGGTAATTAAATGAGTTTGTACTTCAAAGAACCTTGCAAATGAAAGCACTCCTGCCAAAGGATTATTAGTTACCACGGCGACTACTTTAATCGTCGGATGATCCTTGAAATAAGTCATGATGTTCAGCGCATTTGTTCCTTGTCCTGAGGCAAAAATGGCTAACCGTTGCTTTTTCATTTAGCGAATGTACAAAGTAAATACGGAAGCCTTTCGAATTCGAGAATTTTCAAACTTCCATATTTTCAAGCATTTTGCTCAAAAGAATTAAGTGAATAAATAATTTTGATAATTGATCCATTGTTTTTTTCTTTGCAGCCTGATTAACACTAAAAACAAAAGAAATGTCAGACATTAAATCAAAAGTAATCTCGATCATCGTAGATAAACTAGGAGTTGAAGAAAGTGAAGTAACGAATGAAGCGTCCTTCACAAACGACCTGGGTGCTGATTCTCTGGATACAGTAGAATTGATTATGGAATTCGAAAAAGAATTCAATATTGCCATTCCAGATGATCAAGCTGAAAACATTCAGACTGTAGGTGATGCGATCTCGTACATCGAGCAGCACGCAAACTAATTGAAAAGATTCGTATTTTAGAGCAAAGTATTTCTCTATGGAATTAAAACGAGTCGTTGTTACAGGGATGGGCGCCCTCACCCCGATTGGCAATACGCTGAACGAATATTGGGAAGCCCTAATTAGTGGTAAAAGTGGTGCCGCCCCCATACAGCAATTCGATGCCTCTTTGTTCAAAACGCAGTTTGCGTGTGAGGTAAAGAACTTCCGTGCTGAAGACTTTATCGACAAAAAAGAAGCGCGTAAACTAGACCAATTTTCGCAGTACGCCATGGTTTCCGCTTCGGAAGCCATGGCCGATGCTGCATTGATGGAATCCAACCCTAATGTGGACCGCATTGGTGTGATATGGGGTTCCGGAATAGGTGGACTCAAAACATTTCAGGATGAAGCGCAGAATTTTTTCAGTGGGGACGGTACCCCTCGCTTCAATCCATTTTTTATCCCTAAAATGATCGCTGACATTGCTGCGGGTCACATTTCGATTAAATATGGTTTGAGGGGTCCAAATTATGTTACAGTCTCCGCATGTGCCTCATCAACTAATGCTATAATCGATGCGTTCAATCTAATTCGTTTAGGTAAAGCAGATGCCATCGTTACAGGCGGTTCAGAAGCGGCTGTGAACGAAATGGGAATGGGTGGCTTCAATGCATTGAAAGCACTATCCACGAGAAATGAATCCCCCGAATCGGCTTCTCGGCCTTTCGATGTCGACAGAGATGGCTTTGTTCTTGGTGAAGGTGGTGGCGCCCTCATACTTGAAGAATACGACCATGCGGTTAAACGAGGAGCCAAGATCTATGCAGAGGTCATAGGTGGCGGAATGTCAGGAGATGCTTATCACATGACTGCCCCTCATCCTGAAGGCTTGGGCGCAAAAAACACCATGATCGCCGCGCTGGAAGATGCAGGTATTAAACCTTCAGATGTCGACTACGTAAACGTACATGGCACCTCTACTCCTCTCGGTGATGTGGCAGAAGTGAAGGCGATTCAGCAGGTATTTGGTGAGCACGCCTACAACCTTAACATTAGTTCAACCAAATCCATGACCGGTCACCTCTTAGGTGCTGCAGGAGCGATAGAAGCCATTGCCTGTATACTAGCCGTTAAAAATGATCTTGTTCCACCAACGATCAATCATTTTACAGACGATCCTGAATTGGATAATAAGCTAAATTTTACATTCAATAATGCTCAACAACGCATAGTGAATGTGGCTCTTTCCAATACTTTTGGATTCGGAGGTCACAATACGAGTATAATCGTAAGAAAATTTAAAGGTTAATCCCTCTGAAATTTCCGTTTTTCCAATCAGGCAGGTCATCGGATGAACTGGAACTAATCTCGTTCATTCTAAGCAGGTTCGGTTATCGGCCCCGCCAGCTATCTTATTTCGAGCGAGCAGTCACGCATCGATCCCTGAATCATGCCGAAAAAGATGTTTCAAATGAACGCCTTGAGTACCTAGGCGATGCTATTCTAGATGCCGTGATCGCGGAATACCTCTATCATCGTTTTCCAAATGAAGATGAAGGATACCTTACCAAGATCAAATCAAAAGTAGTAAGTCGTAAAACTTTGGGTGAAATTGCTGAGGCAATGGAACTTCGAAATGTCATCAGATATCAAAAAGGAAGAAGTATCAATCTTTCAACGCTTGAAGGAAATGCGTTTGAAGCGATTATGGGGGCCATTTATCTTGATGGAGGATTCATCGCTGTAAAAAATAGTATCCATGACCACATTTTCAGAAAGTACGTTGACCTTAACCGTATTCTTGAAGAGGAGATCGATTTTAAATCTCGACTCTTTATCTGGAGTCAAAAAAAGCGATTGAAACTTCAATTCGATGTAGTCTCAGAGGAAAATATTGGTGGCACATGGAATTACACTATACTCGTTGTTATCAACGGAACAAGTTATGGTCGAGGATCCGGCTCCTCCAAAAAAATGGCAGAGCAAGCTGCATCCAAACAAACCTTACAATTGATCGGTGAAATCTGATCATACTGTAATTATTCTTGAAAAATATGTGTATATTCAGGTTAGTCTAACCTAATCACACCAATGACAACACAAGAACTTGGCAAACATGGCGAAAGTTTAGCCGAAAACTATCTGACCCTGAAAGGTTTCAAAATTATCGACAGAAATGTAAGATTTAAGAAATGGGAAGTCGATCTTATAGCAGAATATGACGATCAATATATCATTATTGAAGTGAAAGCTCGTCAAACAGTTTTAATCGGAGAGCCATGGCGCGCAGTAACCCGATCCAAACAAAGACAGATTATTGCATGTGCGAATCATTACATCCAAAAACGAAATATCGATAAGGAAGTCCGGTTTGACATTGTTTCGATCATTCACAATCAATATCAAACGAGCGTCGAACACATTCAAGATGCTTTTTATCCCTAAGCAATTGTCTTCACTTTCCAAAGCAAAGAGCCGTCACCAAAACTGAGGAAACGATAATCATTATTTAAGGCATGTTCATAAATGCGTTTCCATTCATCAGCTACAAATGCATGGATGAGCAGAAGCAAAGTGGACTGCGGCTGATGAAAATTCGTCAAAATTCCGGCAACAGTGCGAATCTCATACCCCGGTCCTATGAGCAATTGTGTTTTAGTAATCAAACGATCCATACCACGTTTGTTCAAATGCATCAACAGTGTTTGAATCGCATCTTTAACAGGAATATGTTGAGGCAATTCGTAGGCCTCCCATTGTTTAAGCCCGATATCTTCCAAGTAAAGTTCATTGTTTTCCAAAGCTTTAACTCCAATCCAGTAAAGACTTTCCAATGTTCGTAAGGAGGTTGTCCCTACACAGATCAAGTTGGAATCTATTCGTTTCAGCCAGTTTTCCATGAACTTGATAGACACATCGATAAATTCGGCATGCATGGCGTGATCGGCCAATTTCTCTGATTTTACAGGTGCAAAAGTTCCCGCACCCACATGCAAGGTCACAAAATCATGAAGAATATTCTTTTTTGCCAATCGAACAAAAATACGATCTGTAAAATGCAAACCTGCGGTTGGAGCTGCCACAGATCCATCATGTTGCGCATAGATCGTCTGATATCGTTCCGTGTCTTCCCCTTCTGATCCCCGATTCAAATAAGGTGGTAAAGGAATGACGCCTGCCAAATGCAGCATTTCAGCAAAACTGGTTTTCGGTCTGTTCCATTTGAATTCAATAAGGTAGTGATCTCCTCTGTTTTCTGCAATCGACGCTGATAATGAAATAAGTTCATCCTCTGATTTGACGCTTAATTCCAAATAGGGTTCTTTCCATTTCTTCGCTCCGCCCACTAGACATTTCCAAAGGACTGTGTCCTGCTCCAGCATTGCCAACTGTAGATCTTTATATTTATCGGCCGGTTCCAGACAAAAAATCTCTATCTTTCCTCCAGTAGCTTTTGTAAATATCAACCGTGCTTCAACCACCTTCGTGTCATTCATAACAAGGAATGTATCTTCCGGAAGCGCATCTGCAAGTTCAAAATAGTGTCGATCCACGATCTCCCCTTCCTTATAAATCAATAATTTACTTTCGTCCCTAGGCTCGACGGGATATTTCGCAATGCGATGATCAGGCAACTCATAGGTAAATTGATCGATAGCTGTTTCCTGTACGCGCGATTTTGACATGAAGAATAATTTTTGTAAAAATACATACAGACAGGTTAAATTGATCGTTTAGATGAGTCGCAAAGAATAATCACATGATAAATGCAACGTAACCATTTCCTATCAAGAACGTTCGAAAAACAAAAACCGCTATCTTTGTAGAACTACTGCGATAGTAGCAACAAAATTCTGCTCGTGATGAACACAAGAAAAAATGGCGGAAAAGCTTCCGTTACAAAAGGTAAAACGATCGATAGAAAACGATCCGCTCCTTCAAACGCTCCCAAGCCTGTATCGAAAACTTTAAGTAACCCGAAATCAGGATCAAAAACCGGCGTCGACAAAAACATTAGTGCCAGAGATAAGCGCAAATACATAGACTTTAAAGAAAAGGTAAAGAAAGGTGATCCTCTTCCTTCGTTCAATGAAGAGGAAGTACGCCTAAATAAATACCTATCTAATGCTGGTGTATGTTCAAGGCGTGAGGCAGATGTTTTGATCCAGACTGGTGTGATTGCAGTAAATGGCTCGATTGTAACTGAATTGGGATTCAAGATCAAACCTGGTGATGTGGTTCAATACGACGGGGAAACCATCAATGCGGAAACTAAGCGCTATGTACTATTGAATAAGCCGAAAGGTTTCATTACCACCATGGATGATCCTTTTGGGAGGAAAACAGTTATGTCGCTCGTAAAAAAAGCATGTCGTGAGCGGGTTTATCCGGTAGGAAGACTGGATCGTGATACAACGGGCTTACTTCTCTTTACCAATGATGGCGATATGGCAAAAAAGCTTACACATCCGAGGTATAAAGCATCGAAGATCTATCATGTAGAGCTCAATAAACCCGTTTCGCGGGAGGATATTGAAAAACTCCTCAAGGGAGTTGATCTCGAAGACGGGAGAACACAAGTGGATGTGGCTGAATATGTGAAGGAAGGAAGTGCACGGGAAATTGGAGTGGAGCTACATTCTGGTAAGAACAGGATCGTTCGCCGTCTTTTCGAAGCTTTGGGTTATGAAGTGATTAAACTGGATCGTGTTCAATTTGCTGGATTAACCAAAAAAGACCTTCCACGCGGAATGTTCCGACACTTATCAGAAAAAGAAATTGCATTTTTAAAGATGTCATCATGAGAATCATGATTTTCATCGTTATCACTTTGGCACTATTAGGTTCTTGTGGAAAGGAAAAAACAACCGCATCCGTAAATCCCTATGCGCCCTATTTTTATTCCTATGATTCTATTCCTAAAATCTATCTTTTCAGAGATGTGGCCCATGGATTAGACGAGCAATACCATCGGATTTATGGGTTGAAAGACTCACAAGGAGACCACATCATAGTTGAGATCTATACCGCGGATGGACGCATTATCGAAGCCCTGAATTACAATTTGGATTCGCTCAACGTGATGGACCACATGGTAGTCAACCGTTTTCAAGAAAAGACCAAAGCTGAGCTCTTTAAAGATCAATTGATACCAATGAATGAAAATGAAGAAGCCTATTTCGCTAGTCGTTTCCAGGGTTTTTTGGATTCAACCCTCATTCTGAAAGAAGTAAGAAGAAAGGTTTATGGAAAAGAAACAACTTGCAAAGTATTGGAGGAGGATGTTCCTGCCATTCGAATGGATGATAAAATACGTCTTACGAATTTCAACCCCTTTACCAAAAAAGAAACCGTCGTGGAAGGAAAGGCGATCAACTATTTTGCAAAAGGTTACGGATTGGTAGAATGGTTCACACCAAACAAAAAAGCGCATTATCGACTTGAAAAAATCATGAATCAAGCAGATTGGATTAAGATCATCACAAGATGAAATTTCCTAAGATATATTTGATGCTATCTCTCCTCATTCCTTTTGGAGTTCATTGTCAGATCCACAAAGGAAAGCCAAAAGCGTCCTTTTCAAAAGGAACTTTTTTCGCCTATTATGGATGTAACCGTTCCTGGTATGCAAACAGCACCATAAACTTTACTGGACCTAAATATCAGTTTTCGATAAAAGATGTGGCTGGTAGTGATGCCCCACTCCCCTTCGATCCCGGTCAACAATTAAATCCATTAAAAGCGACTGCTGGTCAATACAATATCCGTTTCGGATATTATCTAAAGAATCATTATTCCTTGTCTTTTGGATACGATAAACTGAAATATAAAGTTGAAGATGGAGATCAAATATTACTCACAGGCAACTTGAATGAAGCTACAAATTCCTTTACGAACGTGAAAGGATCATACATGAATGAGCCTGTGCTAATAGATGATAAAAAATTTATATACTCAAACTCCGGCTTGAATTATGTACGAATTGAATTTACCAGAGCCGATCAATGGTTGGCTGCTGGAAGTCGCCAACAGATCATTCTTTCATCCTTAGCGGGAATCGGTGCAGGTGCACTGATTTCTGACAATAGTTTTCTGTTTGCAGGAAAACAAGAGCAGAAGATACGTTCCTTGTCAGGATTCGCGGTATCTGTTCATCTGGGTGTTCGGCTAGAATTTTTCAAGCATGTATTTATTCAATCCAATTTTAGTGGTGGGTGGATGGGTCAATCACATGTTCGTACAAGAGCCAATGATCCATCAGCTTTCGCCAATCAGAATCTCGGCTATCTGCAATTCGATACAAATGTTGGTTTCTTGCTGTACATCCGACCAACAAATAACTGCAACACTTGTCCTGTTTGGTAAGCTCTTTCTAATCAGACCTTTTCGAAAGCTTGAAATCAATCTTGTAATAGAAGATCGGTAAAAATCCAAGCTGGGTCTTCTCTGCGATCGGCTGATAATTAGATGAATTCACAACGGAGGGATCCAAGGACGGAGCGTAAGCCAAACTAAGCAGATTTCGTGTGTTCAGAATATTTACGAGATCAAGACCAAATTCATGCGTTACTTTATTGGCATTCATTCTCCAACTTATCTTGAGATCCATTCTGAAATAATCCCTGAACTGAAAGTCATTGAAGAGGGAATCTCTGAAGATGATCTCCTTTAAGGAATCGGTCTGGGCAATGTCTACCAAACCATAGCGCTTCCCTCCTGCGCCGGTAATCTTGGTACCGATACCAATGACGTGCTTTTCATTCAATTTGAATTCCTTTCCTGCAAGGAAATTGGCAACATAACTTCCATTGTAAGATGTATTTCTCCAAATATTATCACTTCCCTGATATTTCGAATCATAAAGAGTTCCTGAAAATAAAAAGAAAAAGGATTTATCGAAGTATTTCTGTATCGTCAGCTCTACCCCATAATTTACGCCCAAACCGGTATTCTGTAAAGAATCGGCAAAGATCCTGGCGAAACCGCTTCCCATGTTGATCATGGAAAAGGAAGAAGGGACAATGGTTACCGGGACGTTATAAAGATACTGGTAGTATACTTCCGTTCGTATATTGAATCCTTTGTTGAACGATTTCTCATAACCCATTCCCGAATGCAAACTACGCATAAAGTCCATTTCACCATTGTACCTCACCGCATTACCATTGTTGTCATATCGGTGATAATAATACGTATACAAAGGCTGAGCCTGACTATGCATTCCCGCACCGGCAAAGATCGCCTGACCATTTTTCATACGGTATTTCCACCCTATTCTGGGTTCAGCAGGACTAACCGCTACAGTAAGTGCATGGAAAATGTGACTATGTATACCAGCTGTAAAATCCATATTGTCACTCAAACGCCATTTCCATTGAAAGAAGGGTTGAATCATTCCCGCTATCCCAGTATAATCCCATCTTTTCGCAAAAGAACCAGGTATATTGATGCTCGTAAGTACACTATCCAAAAAGCTTATACCCAAAAGGTCTCCATATACCCCAAATTTCAACAGGTGTTGTTTGCTGAGCTTACTATTAACTGCGAAATAATTGGAAAACTTAGTGATGCCGAATTTATAACCCATCAATGGATAGATGTTGTCCACGTTAATGGTCGTGTCGCCATTTTGAATATTAAGTGATCGTAACAAGTATTCATGTCTGGAATGTTGTTCCTCATAAGACACTGCTGCTGTCCAGGCAATAAACGTCTTTTCATTCAAGGATTTTTTGTAGTTCAACCCACCTACACCCATGGAAGTCCCGAAGTACTGATCTCGGTCACCCTCTCCGTACAATTCGCTTGAGAACTCCTTCTGATCAGAGATCTTAATTGCAATCTCACTTTTTCCTCCTATACCAAATAGGGATAGGTTGCCACCTTTTTTGAGACGCCAATTCAGTTTGAAAGCAGCATCACCATAAACAGGTATGGCATCCGTACCAATCTTTATTCCCAGTGTTTGGAAGATGGACAAAGTGGAGTATCGACCCATGACCATATAGCTGGAATTATTCTTTTTACTCATTGGTCCTTCAGCAAGGAATTCTGTCCCAAACAGACCAAATTGTCCGGTAAACTCATGACTTCGGTCATTTCCGTTACGAAGTTTAAGATCGAAAATCCCTGAGGTGCTGTTCCCATATTCAGCTGGAAAGGCACTCATGAAAAAATCTGAATTTCCTAGCATCTTGTTGTTAAGAACAGATACCGGTCCGCCCGTACTTCCGGCAATAGCGAAGTGTGAAGGATTTGGAATATCGATGCCCTCCACTTTGTATACCACGCCCAATGGTGAGTTACCACGTATAACAATGTCATTCCTTGAATCGTCAGCACCTTGTACACCTGCAAAATTGGAGGCCATACGGGCTGGATCCATTCTCGATCCCGGATAGCGATTTGTTTCTTCCACACTGAACTGCTGAGCAGAGATGAGTGCCATTTCATTGATGACTTCTCCTTTTTTTCTAGCACTGACAGTCACTTCTTTTTGATCAACGATGCGTTCGTTCATCGGAACATTAATAACACATTCCTTACCTGAAGTAATCTCGATCGTTAAACTTCTAATATCGTAAGTAGGGTATTTAACCTCCATCTGGAATTTGCCAACCGGAACCTTTTCAATAATAAAGCTACCCTCTTCATCGGACATACCACGATACCGTTTTAGACTGTCACCCGTCAATACTTCAACTTTCGCGCCGATCAGCGGAAAGTTTGATTCACTATCATACACCTTACCCCTAACGGTTTGCGTTGGTTGAGCGAAAACAAGTAAAGGCATTAGCCCCAAAAACAAACTGAATATTGTTCTCATTGGTTTGAATTTATAATTGAGTTATCGATTAATTGGTCGCTTTTGTATATTCTTCTTCGGTCCAATCTTTTTTATAAACCTCTTTGAATATAAACATGTTCAATGCGTTGAAATGAAGATTTCGTATGTTTGAATAGACGACCTGAATGTCTCCCATATACCATAAAGGTATGATAGGGGGATCCTGCATTAAAATGCGTTCAGCCTTCGCATAATTCTCCATCGCTTCTGGTTTACGGTCACTATTTTTGGCTTTTTCAAAGAAATAGTCAAACAAGGGATTAGAATACCTCGACTGATTTATAATGCTTGGTGAAGATGGATCTGAAGGAATTAGTTTTCCAAAGAAATTGGTCAGGAAAGATTCTGGATTGGGATAATCGCCGTACCATGCACTTCGGAAGATTTGACCATTTCCTTGAACAGCATCTGCCTCTTTCTGTTCAAATGAAGAACCGTCAATATTGACATTGATATTTAGATTCTGAAATATCTGTTGTGCAAATTCATCGGCAACAACTGAATGTTTATCATCGATATCTAAACGTAAATTAACAGGGCCAAATCCTTGTCCATTTGGGTATCCTGCTTCAGCAAGCAACATTCTTGCCTTTTCGGGATTATAGCTATAACAGACCTCTTTAATCTTACCAAAATCGTACCCCTTGAAAATATCATATATAGGAGGAACGATGCCAAAATAACCTAATTCATTATACTGATGATGAAGCACTTTACTTCCTATTCTTTCTCTATCTATAGCATAGTTAAATGCTTGTCTAACACGTGAATCCTTAAAACGAGGGTCTGTCATGTTGAAGAAGTAATATTGGGTAGACAATAATGGATTGTCATACATCAACAATAGTGGAGGCTTAGAATTGAAGTCTTCAATCCTACCCTCGAGCATTTTAGCGATACGATTAGTCGGTAATCCGAGAATAATGTCTGTCTCGTGCCTCTCAAACATATCCAATTGCTCCAACTTCCTTTTTTCAAAAACGAACTCCAACTTTTCCAGATATGGTAATGCATTTCCATTTCTATCGGTAAGGTAATACTCTTCATTCCTAGTCAAAATTATGGATTTGGGAGGTCCATCTTTGAACGCATTAAAACAAAAAGGTCCAGTTCCAATGATTGTATTTTCTAGCCCTGATTTGAGTACCTTTTCTGAGCAAATGGCAGCACAAACATTCGATAACTTGTATAGAAAATTCTCATCTTTCTTGAGCAACCGAATTAAAACTTTGTTTCCTTCGATTTTCAGACCTGAAACAGAACTCGATCTACCTTCTAAAAAATCAGAAGCTCCAAGAAGTAAGTCTTTAAAAAGAAAATGGTAAGCGTGATGTGCTGTTCCGTCTTCATTCTTGGTGCAGATTCGCTCAAAGGTATATTTGACGTCGCTGGGTCGCAGACGACGTTCACCTTCTGACGAAAAGAGAGAACTCGAGTGAAAAAGTACATCCCTTCGAAGCTCAAATTCATAGTTAAGTCCATCGTCACTGATTTTCCAGGATTTCGCTATTAAAGGTTCTATGCGTAAATTTTTAGGATTTATTTTGACCAACCCTTCCATCATCTGAGACACTACAATAGTCGAGAAATAATCATCAATGTCAATAGAATTGTAACTAGTAGGTTCGTTATCGATAGCCAATTTTATCTCCCCCCCGGCAAATTCAAAATGTTTTTTTGAATTATTTCCGCATGTAGTCAAGGAGAGTAGCATAGAGGCATATACAAACCTGAGAATCCTCATAAGTAAATGAATATCTGTATTTACAAAGTTGATTAAAATAACTTGTATAGGTTCGAAATGAAATAAGTACTTTCGACCAGCAATTGTTCAAAAGGATGAATTTATTCTGATTTTAGAAGGATTTTTTCTCCAGTCTCAGCATATCGGTGAAAAATGTTTTTCGTATGTCGGGCGAAACAAAAATTCTCGTAATATTGTGGGGAATTATAATTATTTACTGAAACAAAAACGCTGTTATACTCCTGGTTTCATGAAAATAGTTCTGTTAAGTATTCTGTCCTTTCTGAATATCTCTTTTCTGTTCGGAACATCTCTATCTATTGAAGGGACATATCAAGGTAAAAACCTTTACGTTCAAAACCCTATGGATGATGACGGATTTGGTTATTGTGCCACAAAAGTTACGGTAAACGGTGACATTATGCCGGGCGGAACCAATATGGGTGCTTTTGAAATCGATTTTGCAAATTTCAATATTGTAATCGGTGAAACGGTCTTTATTGTTATTGAACACAATGATGGTTGCAAACCGAAAATCCTAAATCCAGAGGTGTTATTACCACGCAGTACATTCGTGGTTACAAGTATTGTTGTTTCCAATGCCGGAAAACTTACATGGAAAACGTCGGGTGAGCAAGGTAAGTTACCTTACATAATTGAGCAATACCGTTGGAATAAATGGGTTACTGTAGGGGAAGTTCAGGGTAAAGGCACCTCAGGAACTAATTTATACGATTTTAACATTACACCGCATTCTGGTGAAAACACCGTGCGCGTAGTGCAAATTGATCACAGTGGGTCTAAAAGAACTTCTAAGGAAGTCAAGTTTATTTCTACTATTCCTGCTGTAACAAAAAGCCCAGTAAAAGTGAAGGAGCTTATCTCTTTCACTGCTAATGGTCAACCGGTAGAAACCCGCTATGAGATCTATGATGCTTATGGAAATATTGTAAAGAAAGGCGTTGGGTCATCAGTCAATTGCCAAAACCTCCTAAGCGGGGCTTACTACATCAACTTTGATAACGTCAACGAAAAGTTCATCAAGAACTAATATCATGTTGCGTAAGATTGAGCACTTAGGAATTGCTGTAGAAAGCATTGAGGATTCCCTAAAAATTTATGAAGCCTTACTGGATACAACCTGCTATAAGGTAGAATTTGTAGAATCCGAAGCTGTTAAAACGGCTTTTTTACAAATTGGGGAATCGAAGATAGAATTGCTGGAGGCAACTGATTCTGAATCAGCTATTGCTAAGTTCCTTTCAAAAAAAGGCAAAGGCATTCATCATATTGCCTTTGATGTGGAAGACCTGGAGGATGAGATTATTAGGCTTGTGTCATTAGGATTTGAATTGATTCATAAATCACCTAAATCAGGTGCTGATAACAAGCTCATTGCTTTTTTACATCCCAAATCAACAGACGGAGTCTTGGTGGAATTGTGTCAAGAAAAAAACTGATCAAGCATCTCTGGATCAGTAAGATGTTTAACCAACAAGCCCACTTTTTTAGCGCCTTCAATATGCTGAAGCGTATCATCAATAAATAATGTGCTTGAAGGATTAAGATTTTCTCTGCGGCATACTTCAATAAAGATTTCCTCATGCGGCTTGCGAAGCCCTATTTCATGAGAAAAATAAATAGTTTGAAAAAAATATTCCATTGAGAATTTTGTCGTTTTTGCCCATTCCCTTCGGACAACGGGGACATGTAACTCATTGGTATTACTTAAAAGTATGACAGGAAAAATCTTATTTAATTTCTCGAGAAGTTCAATTCGCTTCAAGGGCACTTCCAAAATCATTGCGTTCCATGCATGTACTACCCAATTCGGTGATGTTCCCTTCGGTAAATACAGTAATAATTCATTAATAAAGCGTTGGGCAGAGATTTTTCCCATTTCAAAATCAGAGAACAATTCAGTCTGCGCGGCCTGACTATATAATGCTGAAAAATCTTTGACCCCAAGTGCATCAAATGCTTGAATTGTTTTCTGATAATCCAGATTGATCAATACGCCCCCAAGATCAAAAATTATTGCTTCGAATTTCATTGCACAAAGGAAGAAAAAATATTACTTCAAGCTTTACGCGTATATTTATATCTCATACACTAACAAAAAATGAAATTATTTCTGAAAGAAGGTAGATATATAGATACTGATCAACCTATTGACATTTCGATACCTTTAGTTTCCGGTAAGGAAAATCTAACAGCCTGGTATGTCGATCCTCCTCGATTTGAACCGGTGCGCGCAAATGGATTCATTGGGTCAGTAGCCGAAGGAGGATCGGTTAATTTCAAAGATATTTATTTCAACCCTCACGGTCATGGAACACATACTGAATGTCTTGGGCACATCACCAGAGATGTCTACTCTGTAAATAAAAGCTTGCGAACTTTTTTCTGGAACGCACAAGTCATCTCGGTTACACCGGAAACTGACATCAATTTGAAGGATGGGCATCAAGATCGAATCATTAGAACATCAGCCGTGGAGCGTGCAATTAAAGGAATAGACACCATTGAAGCATTAATTATTCGAACGTTTCCAAACAACAAAGAAGATAAGATAGGAAAAGCATACTCTGACACGAATCCGGCCTATTTAGAGATCGGCATCGTAGATGTGTTGAACAAGCTTAAAGTAAAGCATCTTTTAGTTGATCTTCCTTCTGTCGATAGGGAATCAGATGAAGGAAAATTGGCATTTCATCATCTCTATTGGAATACTTCTGGCCAACCTGATCAATCGCGTACGATTACGGAACTGGTATTTTTGGAAGATTCAATTGAAGACGGGGCTTACCTTCTTGAATTACAAGTTGCACCTTTTGAAAATGATGCCTCACCGTCTCGTCCTGTATTGTACAGAATTAATAACAAATAGAAAAGCGGATGACTCTAAACATCCGCTTTTCCCTTGATAGTAGTAAGTAATTCCAAGTAATGCTAAAACCTAAAATGCTAAAACCAAAACCTAAAAAAACAGGTTACTTCTTAGAGGTAATAAATTACAACTCCGCAAGGGAAGAAAGAACTGTTATACTCTTTAATCAAACTAGAAAATGAAACTGCCTCTCCAAGCAGTAAATCTTCCCTTATTTCAAAGCTCTAAGAAGATAACCTGATCTCTCTCCTTATTTCTAATTCAAATGTAGGATTCAATTTCGATCTAAACTGTCTAAATGATCATTCTAGGTTTCCGAATGAACAAAATGGACTTTTCAATTATTTTTGGATCAAAGATTTTCCAAAAATTGAAAGAATAAATCTCGTTTATTTGGGCTCAATGGAACTTCCGATCGATCTTTCATAACAACCATCCCACCATTTCCTTTATCATATCGGTCAACAAAGTTCAAGTTAATAAGATGAGATTGCTGTATTCTCAAGAAAAGATGCGGAGCAAGAATAGTTTCAAAATCTTTTAGCGTTTTAGAAACTAAGATCTTCTTTCCACCAAGTAGAAAGAAAACAGTATAATTTCTTGATGCTTCGCAACGGATGATCTCATCAAGTTCTACAATATGCACGCTCTCCTGAGTCTTAAGTACAAGTTTTCGCTTTTGATTGGGTTGAATATTATGTTGAAGCGCCTCAAATTGACCCTCTACTTTCTCATCATCAAGTGCCTTTATTGCTCGCTCCAATGCGGAACGAAGTTCTTGCGGGTCAATTGGCTTAAGCAAATAATCAAGCGCACTGAACTTAATAGCTTTAATTGCAAATTCCTCATGTGCCGTTATGAAGATCACTTCAAAATCTTTAAATTGAACATTCTTAAGAACATCAAATCCGGTTCCATCAGGCATTTGCACATCCAAAAAAACCACATCAGGATGTAGCGTATCAATTTGCTCAATTCCGGACTTAACATTTTCACCTAAAGGATATGTGGCTATGTTGAGCTCAAAAGATTCAATCATGCGGGCAATCAGATCTCTTGTTCTTTTCTCATCATCTATGATAAGTGCTTTTTTCATGGCTTTGAAGGCGCTAAATTATCCTCTTTGTAAGGCAGCGAAATTAATACTTTTGTTCCTGTTTTACTATCTAAGTCTAGGTCTCGTACCTCGAGGGATCCCTCTGTACCATATTTATTATTGAGATTTTGTATTCTTTCGCGAGTAATACCCATGGCCATACTCTTGTGCTCGTTGCTCTTCTTGTTTTGTTCAGACCCGGCCCGACCAATACCATTGTCCTCTATAATCACTTCAAGTAATTTTCCTGAACGCCTGAAACAAATTCGGATATATCCATTCTCAATCGTATGAAGCTGCCCATGTTCTATGGCATTTTCAATAAAGGGCTGAGTAATCATCGGAGGAATAACTGCATACTCAGATAAGATCCCATCCTCTACCTCTATCTCATAAATAAACCGATCCCCAAAGCGCAATTTCTGTGTTTCAAGATACTTCTTTAAAATCTCCACCTCTGTGTCAAGCGGGATGAATTCCTTGGGTGAATTTTCAAGGATTAACCGCATTAAACGTGAAAAATTCACTAAAAATTTCGAGGAATTAACGGTATCATTCTCGTAAATATAACTCTGGATCACAGACATAGCGTTGAAAACAAAATGAGGATTCATCTGAGCCCTTAACAGAGTCTGAGCCATCTCGGCTTCTCGCTGCAGCTGTTTGATCTTTACTTGATTACTGCGATAGAAAAAGATAATTCCGGCAAGTATAGAGACAATGAGCAACGCAATGATAATATACAGCTGAAAATTATTTCTCAGTTGACTGTTTTCGAGCTTAGTTTCTGTAAGTATCTTATCTTTTCGTTGCTGTTCTATTGAGTCTGCCTGATTTTGAATAAGTCGAAAACGTTGCTCCGAACGGTAATTCTCACTAAGATCGGCAATTTTTTTTGTTGCCATCACTAATGAATTGCTATCCATATAATTCACATAGCGATACATAAAATCGAGTGCTTTCGCAGATTGCCCAAGAAGACGATAAACTTCAGACATTACCCGATAACTTTCATAAATCTGATTCTGATTGCCTGATTTATTCCGAATATCTACAGATCTATTCAGATAATGTAGCGCATTCAAATATTTTTGTTGTTTAATAAATACTGTTCCCACATTATGATAAGCTTCAGCAATCTTATCCTGATTACCGGTTGATTCAAAATAGACAAGCGCCTTATTCAAACATATTGCCGATTGGGAATATGCCTTCTTCTCCCGATTCACTATTCCTAGCAAGTTATATGCCTCTCCCAAACCGTTGGCATCACGCAATTTATTCATAATACGCAATGCCTGTTCTGCCTTCCCAATAGCCGCCTCGTATTCTTTACGCTCATATCGCACGTAACCGATATTTATCAGTGAAAGTCCCATTTGACGGTAATCTGCTATCCTCTGAGAATAATTGAACGATCTTAACAAATAGAATTCTGCATCATCCAAATTCCGAATCTGCCGTTGAGACATACCTATCTCTCTATAATATTGTGCAAGATGATATAGGTCGCCCGTTCTTTCTGCCCAATCAGCAGCAAGAATATTCTTGGCCACACTTAGTTCAATTTGTCCAAAATGATAATAGATGGCTGATTGTGTATTAAGGCATTGATCTAACATATTTTTACCTGAAGAGCGACGCCCGTACTTTAAAGCCAAATCGGAAAAATAAAGCGCTGAATCTTTATCGTTCCGAAGCATGTAATGCAATGCCATGAAGTTGTAATTATCTGCAATAGCTGCATTATTTCGCTTCTTCAAAGCTATTTTCGAGGCGCTTTCCAAATAGAATTTAGCAGTTCTGTACTCCTTTGAAATACTGTAATAATAACCCAAATGATGATACAATGTGTATCGAACTCTGTCGGATTTTAAATAATACAGAAAGGGCTCGCAAGAAAGAATATCCTTAAAATATTCCTCCTGATCACCTGATAAGCGATTTACTTCCGCACTAAACATCAATGCACTAAATCGGATCGAATCTTCAAACTCACTACTTTTTACCAATAGTAACTGTCTCATAGAGTCAGCTCTGTGGATGTTTATCGTTTTGTAGTACTCGCCCAATGAAAGCATTCGTAAGTACTGCTTTTTCGCATTTCGTTCGAGACGAATTGACTGGATAAGTTTCTTTTCATAAGCAGTTTGCGCTTTCCCGTAATGAAAAGAGAGGAACAGCAACACAAAAGAGAGTAAAATTCGTATAGGGCAAAAACAGTTCATTCAGTACTAAAATAGCGTTTTACTATCATATAGCCTCCACAACGCCTTTGCAAATGGTTATCTTTGCGCTCTAAATTAAGGAATGTAAAATGGAGTACGACTTTAGGGAGATCGAATCAAGATGGCAAAAGTTCTGGGCAACCAACAGAACCTTCAAAGTGGAAAAGGACACCAACACGAAAAAATATTACGTATTGGATATGTTTCCATACCCTTCAGGTGCCGGATTGCATGTTGGCCATCCGCTCGGATATATTGCGTCTGATATTTTTTCCCGCTATAAAAGACTTCGCGGTTTCAATGTGCTTCATCCAATGGGATACGATTCTTTCGGACTTCCGGCGGAGCAATATGCCATCCAAACAGGTCAGCACCCAGCACTAACTACAGAACAGAATATTGCACGCTACCGCCAACAAATGGATCAACTAGGATTCTGTTTTGATTGGGAACGCGAAGTACGTACGTCTGACCCATCTTATTACAAATGGACTCAATGGATCTTCCTTGAATTATTTAATAGTTGGTTTAATCCCAGAACGAACAAAGCTGAACATATCGACACCTTAATTGAATTGTTCTCAAACAAAGGTTTTAACATATCAACGACAGATATTCTGACGGGTGACATAGAAAAAGAACCAGTCACCTTTACTGCTCAGGAATGGAATTCCTATACAGAAGCACAAAAAAGAGAGACACTCATGTATTTTCGTTTGGCTTATCTCGGAGAAGCCTATGTGAATTGGTGTCCCGCAATGGGCACGGTGCTTGCTAATGATGAAGTGATCAATGGTGTATCAGAACGTGGTGGTCATCCGGTGGAACGCAAACTGCTTAGGCAATGGAGTATGCGAATTACTGCATACGCGCAACGCCTATTAGATGGATTGGAAACACTCGACTGGTCGGAAAGCATTAAAGAATCTCAAAGAAATTGGATCGGTAGAAGCGAAGGTGCATCCTTGCGTTTTCAGATACAAGAACATGGTGGTCACATTGAAGTTTTTACGACACGCCCTGATACGATCTTTGGCGTTTCATTTGTGACATTAGCACCAGAACATGAACTCGTTTCGAAGTTAACAACCGATGCACAGCGAAATGAAGTTGAATCCTATGTGAATAAAGCAAAGAATCGAAGTGAACGTGAACGGATGGCCGATGTAAATACCATTAGCGGCGTATTTACTGGATCATACGTAATGCATCCATTTACCGGACAACCTGTTCCGATCTGGGTGGGAGATTATGTATTGGTTGGATACGGTACAGGTGCGGTCATGGCCGTTCCCGCGCATGACGAGCGCGATTACAAATTCGCTAAACATTTCGGATTGCCGATCAAACAGGTCATCGAACCGAATCGCGAATTCGATCTCCAAAAAGATGCCTGGACAGATAAAGAAGGGACCATGATCAATTCTGATATGCTTAACGGTCTGGAGGTCAAAAAAGCGATTCAAAAAGCCATTGAGAAGATCGAGGAGCATGGACATGGCAAAAAACGGATTAATTACCGTTTGCGAGATGCTGTTTTTGGTCGTCAGCGATACTGGGGGGAACCCATTCCGATCTACTATAAAGCGGGAATTCCATTTGCATTGTCCGCTGAGGAATTACCATTGACCCTGCCGGAAGTAGATAAATACCTGCCTACAGAAGACGGCGAACCGCCTTTAGCGCGCGCTGCGGACTGGAAATACAAAGGAATCTATGACTACGAGCACTCCACCATGCCGGGTTGGGCAGGAAGCTCATGGTACTTTTTGCGTTATATGGATCCAATGAATGCAAGTTCCTTCGCTTCCAAGGAAGATACGGCTTTCTGGAATCAGGTGGATCTCTATATTGGTGGAGCTGAACATGCTACAGGTCACTTGCTTTATTCCCGTTTCTGGACAAAAGTACTTTTTGACTTGGGACATATCTCATTTCAGGAACCATTTCAAAAAATGATCAATCAGGGAATGATCCTCGGTAAGAGCAGTTTTGTATACCGCATTAATGGTTCTAACTCTTTTGTGACACTTTCAAAGAAAGGAGATTACGAAACCACACCGATCCATGCGGATATCTCGTTGGTAGACAATGGGAAATTGGACATCGAAGGATTTCGTAAGTGGCGCCCTGAATTTGCCGCAGCAGATTTTATTTGCGAAGATGATGGATCTTATGTGTGTGGAACAGAAGTTGAAAAAATGTCCAAATCCAAATACAACGTTCAGACACCGGATGAACTGGTAGAAAAATTTGGTGCGGACACATTGCGTATGTATGAGATGTTCCTAGGACCCTTGGAGCAGAGCAAGCCTTGGGATACGAAGGGGATCAATGGAGTGCATAACTTCCTTCGAAAATTGTGGCGATTATTCCATGATCAGGATGGTAATGTGATTGTTGAAAAGGGCGAAGCACCAAAAGAAGCTTTGAAAACCTTGCATAAGACCATCAAAAAGATGCAAGATGACCTCGAGCGGTTCTCCTTCAACACCGGTGTGTCGAATTTCATGATCTGTGTGAATGAGCTTTCCGACTTGAAATGCCACAATCATGCTATCTTAAAAGAATTGGTGATCATGTTGAGTCCGTACGCACCTCACATCAGCGAAGAACTTTGGACGAAATTGGGGCACGAAGCTGGTACAGTTGGTAAACAGGAATTTCCTGCATTCAACGAATCCTATCTGGTAGAATCCAGTTTTGCCTATCCGGTTTCATTCAATGGGAAAATGCGTTTTAAAGCGGAGTTGTCCTTAGAACTGAATGCGAAAGAAGTCGAAGAAGTAGTGCTATCGAGAGAAGACACACAGAAATGGTTGGAAGGCAAAGCTCCTAAAAAAGTGATTGTTGTTCCCGGAAAGATTGTCAACTTGGTTTACTGATATTTTATTGTTTAGATCTCCTTTGGAAAAGGATCGGAGAAAGACACTATTCCATATTGTGCTGATATCTCATGTGCATTCAATAAACAATCATTGAGGTCTTTAATCATTTTCTCCTTATCTAGGTCTTGGCCTATGAAAACTAGTTCGTTTATTCTGTCGCCCCATTTTGGATCCCATTTATCTTCAATGTAGGATTGATTTTCTACAAAAGAATAATAATTTACGCGCTCATTGAAAGGCATACTGTCCCACCAAACTCCTGCGCGTTCCAATCGTGAAGATCCACCAGCCTGACTGAAATTGATAGCATCATCGGGGCGAGAAGCAAGCCAGAATAGCCCCTTTGAACGAATTATCCCGTTTGGATAATCGTTATTCAGATAATTCCAAAAGCGCTCCGGGTGAAAGGGCTTTCTGGCGCGATAAACAAAAGAAGTTATCCCGTAGGCTTCCGTTTCCGGCGTATGAACACCACCTTCGAGCTCTTTCTGCCATCCAGCAGCGCTTTCTGCTTCTTCCATATCGAATAAATGGGTATGGAGGATTTCCTTCGGATCTACTTTTCCGAACTGGGATTGTAAAATTTTAGCTCCTGGATTCAATTTGGTTATGGCAGATCTCAAAAGTCCGAGTGAATGGTTATCTATCAAATCTGTTTTATTCAGAATAATAACATTAGCAAATTCAATTTGATCAGTAAGTAGGTTCACGATGGTGCGGTAATCCCCTTCCATGTCCGTTAATTTTCGATCCATCAAAAGTTCATTAGAACCGAAATCATTGAAGAAATTAAGGCAATCCACCACCGTTACCATAGTATCAATATAACTAAATTGAGAAAGATCGATCGTACCATCCTCGCTTACAAAAGAAAAAGTTTGTGCCACCGGAACAGGTTCGCTGATGCCTGTACTTTCGATCAGGAGATAGTCAAAGCGTCCCTCGCTAGCCAGTTTTTCAACTTCAACCATCAAATCCTCTCTGAGTGTGCAGCAAATACACCCATTACTCATTTCTACCAATTTTTCTTCCGTTCGTGAGAGCGTATTTTGATTTTCTACCAATCTGGCATCAATGTTCACCTCGCTCATGTCGTTTACGATCACAGCAACTTTTAGTCCTTCCTTATTGTGCAATATATGATTAAGAAGAGTTGTTTTTCCAGCACCAAGAAATCCGCTCAACACGGTAACAGGTAATTTTTTTAGGGTTTCAGTATTCATTTTTTTCGATTTTACAATTTGGAAAATGTGACGCCACATTGGATTAATTACAATTTTTACATGTTTTGATATTAAGAACATGACCTATTATGATGAGTGATCCGAAAAAGTAATTGGCCCGATGTAGCCATTCAAAATCCTCTTCAAATAGATTTGTAACTAAAAAGCCCAAAAAAGAGACCCACAACAAAAGACTGATCCAGTAAGTTCGCGTTTTTTTGGTGGATTGGTAAATGGTAATAAAAGAGAAGATCACAAAAAAATAGGTGATTATAGGATACTCGGTAATTATTCCTAATGCGGACAATACAGCTGGTAATAAGCAATGGAGCAGACATAATACGGCATTGAGTATTCCAGTATAATCAGCAGTGGTGTTGTACTTAGTGGCACTCATTTATGAATGTTTTAAAGCATTTACAAATATTTTCCAAATGTTCCGGACCATAAATGGCAACAAACTTTTTGGTTTCCTGATGATTAAAGTCTGACAATGTCTTTAAACGCTCAACCGCAAATTCCTCATCCAATCGGAGACCGCATTCAATCTCAATACAATGTCTCCATTCAATATAGTCTGCTGGTATCATTCGAAAGAAAATAAATCGTTTGAATCGATTCGTAAGACAAGTCTCTGTTCCTTCTTACGCTCAATTTCTGGACTCTTGTGAACAATTGCCTTCGTACCTTGACTTCCATATAGTGCACCTTTAAGTATAAGCACTTCACCACTGGATGCCTGCTGTATCAAGTTTTTATCGGATACAATTTTTGAGTCATCCTCAAGTGCTTGAAGAGCAGCTCTGTTTACAGCCTCGTCCGGAACCCAGAGTGTTCCCTTACCAACATAGGTACAAAGTAATCTGAGTTCATTCATATCGCAGTGAAATCTCCTACACATGTCACTAGAAACAGTTTCCAGTGAGATTCTGTAAGATCCCGATGAGGCTATTTCATCAAACAAAGTCAAAATAAAAATAACATCCGCAACCAAGCTATGAGGTTGCAGACATCGTGTTCCGAAATAAGATTTCAGACCAGTGACTATCTCGCTAGGTCGTCCTGAATGGTAAAATTCTATTTCCCTTCCCGATAATTCAGCTAATTCTGATTTTAAATGAGAGATATCCCTCACGAAACAAACTATATTCTTATTGCTCAATTGGATGTCATACAAAATCTCAGGAGCACCTCCTTTGGAGGCATTAGAAATTTCCATTTTCTCGGGGAGTAATTCTTGAACCAACGCTGCCGCTTCTTTAATGCAACTCTATTGCAAAAATAGAAAAAACTTTTTTATTGCAATATTGTTGCGTTTATAAATCGAATAATTTGAAATCACACATCTAGTTTGTAACTTAGTGAATAGCATAACCAGATATGAAGAGAGGAATTGGCACAGCCTTTGTTTAGTGCACAAACCAGTGTCATGAAAAAGATTGCATGTTTTTTGGGGGCATTAATCATTCTGCTGACAATATCAAGCAGTACTGAGATTACTTATCCTACTGTTACCAATAATGCGTTTGAAGTTGGAGAAAAATTACGATACCGAATCACCTATGGATTTATGGATGCCGGTGAGGCCATCTTGGAATTGCGATCAACAACCAAAAAGGGCACCAACAGAGAACTGATCCATGCCGTAGGTACGGGCCGAACACTAGGTGGATTCAATGCCTTTTATAAAGTGACCGACACCTATGAAACCTATCTTGACAAAAAAGGAATCTTTCCATGGTACTTCGTTCGGAGAGTAAATGAAGGTGGCCACAAAATCAACCAGGATTATGCATTTGAACACGATAAGTCTAGAGTGAACAACGGAAACGGAAAGGAATTCAGAATACCCATAGGAATTCAAGACATGATCTCTTCCTTTTATTACGCCAGAACATTGAACTATAAGGATATCAAGCCAGGAAAAACATTTGAATTTAAGTGCTTTATGGATGATGCTGTATGGAATCTGAAAATAAAATACGTAGGGGATGAAACAATCTCAATTCGAAAGGGAAAGTTCAAATGCCACAAATTTGTTCCTGTAGTTCAAACAGGTCGATATTTTAAAAGTGAAGAGGATGTGAATTTTTGGGTGACTAGTGATAACAACAAAGTGCCGGTTTTGGTAAAAGCAAAAATTCCTGTGGGGGTAGTGAAGATGCACCTCGTGGATTGGAGCGGTTTAAAACATGAATTCAAGAATTCAATTTGATAAAACGCTCTATTCAAATAAAAAGGGGCTATATCTGAATTGAAATAGCCCCTTTTCAAAATCAACAAAATTTTATTGCTTCATTATCTTCTTAGTTACAATTTGTTCGTTTGACAATCTTACTTCGATAAAATAAATCCCTTTTAAAAAGGCCGAAGTGTTCAATTTGTATTCATGTGTAAATACATCTTTAGATTTAAACACTTGCTCGCCTAGTACGTTGAACACTTTTATTTCTGTTATGTTTTCTTCATCAATTTTAACTGTTAGCTCTGAAGAAACAGGATTAGGATAAATAGAAACCGCAGAAAGATTTTGTTCTTCAGCCTCATCTATCCCTGATGACTTCTGTGTAAAATTAGCCACCAAATTTCTATTGGCAGAAACCGCAAAGGTGTAAGAAGCATTCGTGCTAACTTGGCTACCATTTTCTGTCCATTTCGTAAAAGTATAACCGTTATTGGTTGTTGCAGTAACAGTAACATTGCTTCCGCTCGCATAAGTTCCGCCGCCAGTGGTGGTTCCTCCAGCAACTGGGCTAGAAGATGTGCTTACATTGAAATTGGTCGTAGTATTAGGGCAAGATACGGCGTCTACATTAGCGGTTGAAGTCAAATTTTTATAATTTGAGGTATTCGAAATATAGTTAAGCATTTTATTTTTTTGATCATTGGTAAAAACATTCATACATGCATCATCAGAATAATCTAAATAATTTTGCCACATTCGCTTCTGACCCGTTACACATACGCCCTTCGCATCGTTATCAGCATTGCAATAAGCATTGGGTAAGCCGTTTACAGCAGGCGTATCCCCACAATCATCGGAATAATTACAAACACCATTATTGCTAGTACCATAGGTATGCAGTAAACTAAAGAAGTGACCAACCTCGTGCACTAAAGTAGCCCCCAAATCATAGGCTTTATACCCGGTAATATCAAGGTAACCTATATTTGGACAACCGGAATTTTTAGATCCTAAATACGAATAATGAATTATGACACCTGCTCTATTCGAACCGGAAGACGTGTTTCCTGCCCATGCTTGAGCTCGAACATTGTTGTTATTCGGCGTAGATTTAACCACCCATATATTCAAAAATTTGTTATTGGGGAAATTGGTGGCACCACTACTGGCAGATTTAATATTATTCAATTGAGTGGTACTATTTAAAGTCGTATAGTTACAGTTTGATGTGGTGGTGCGAATAATACCGGTCGTTGCATTTCCATTACCATCTTTACACGGCAGGAAAAATTCTATGCCTGTATCTGCTCCTACCGGATTGGTATTAAATCCTTGAGTCCCCTGCTTTTTTCTGAAACAATTGTTAAGTATTTCGACTTGATGTTTTATAACACAATCGCTTATGTTAGATACATGATTCGGGTCGTCCGTCAACACATGAAAAACAATTGGCACTTTTATTATTCCAGCTTTAGGGGCAGATTTGTAGGTTTTGATTATCGAATCGATTTGCAGGGCTGATAAGCCTGAGAAATCTTCGTTAACAGGTTCAGGACAAAACATTCCAGGTCGTTCTTGCCCAAAGGTTTGAACGCAGAGTAGTGCACTCAAACAAAAAATAAATAGTTTTTTCATGATTTTAGTTTTAGCAGGTGTGAAATTAAGGAATGTATCTCGCGAATCAAAAAAATTAAAAGCAAAAAAGTGAAAAATGTATTTGGTTTCACAATTCCTTTAAATTTGCCCAAAAATCAGTCGATGAACAGTGAATTTGTATTGATTGAAAAAGAGGAAATAGCGCGGTTAAAATTCCCGAAATCAGATGTTTTACGAACAGAAAAAGATCGAAAAAGTTTGCAAGACGAGCTCGATAGGGCAATGGCTCTGGGCAATCTCGAGCATCAGAAAGTAAAAATCTACTTTGAAGATGAAAAGAAAAAGAGGATAGTTCATACGACCATATGGGCGCTTACAGACAAAGCGATTGTTTTAAAGCAGAACATAACTTTACCATTAAACAGAATATATAAGTTGGAAATATAAATTGAGTCACATGTCAAAAAGAAGAGCGATCATCAGTTACGACAAACTAAGCATTGAGCAGAAAAAACAGATATTACGTGATTTTCCTGATGGCTATATCAACCATCTTACAACCATTAAAACGCCAACGGGTGAAACGCTCGATGCGTTGATTTGGGAAACGGATGAAGTGATTTATCTTGTAAAGATCAATAAAATAGCTCCAAAACGGGCGGTAGTAGAAGAGGACGAGGAGGAGTTTGGCGATGATTTCGACAAAGTTGACGACATGAAGGATGATGATTTGGATTCTGATGATGAGGAAGAAGATGAATATGATCAGCCTGACGAAGATGGCGATGAGGATGAAGATTAAGAATTAGCAAAAACCTTTTAAAAAGCTGCCTATAATAGCAGCTTTTTTCTTTTTCTTCATTTTACATTGCAAGATGCCTTTTATGGAAATACAACTAAAACTTGGGGAAGAATAATTGAATTTGTCTCGACCAGCTTCTCCATAAATCATCCTTTTTCGCCACAGCACCGCTAAGACGATGCTTAGCACCATATTAAAGTTTAATTTTTCTACTTTCACAAGGCGTTTACTGCGGATCAGTTTGTTTGTTCAACTCTGATTTTTTTCTTGGAGTCACCTGAATAGTATTTTTACTTCCACGAATTCTTTTAAAGTTTTTTATTCACAGTATTGACACCAACTTCTGTATGCCGCCGGCTGATGAGCGAAGGGTTTGTTCTTATCGTAGATCTCCGAAATCAGCCCTTGGACAAAGGAAGGAAAAAGTTCCATCAATTCTTCTTGTGTCATTTCGTTCGCTTGTAATTCAAATAGTCCCTCATTTAAATTCACGAGTGAGTAAATGGAAGAGCAGGTAGGATAATTGCCGGTTTTCTGATGATATAGAAAAGTGTAAAACGCCAGTTGAACTGCATGTTTGGTTGATGAGAAGTAGGAGACTATATCTTTTGTTGATTCGAATACAGACAATCTAACGTCAGATTCTTTCACCTTACCTGATTTGTAATCAATAATTCGAATCCTGCCTCCAATCGAATCAATACGATCTACAAAACCCCGCAAAGGAATGGCACGTTTCTCCCCATCGAGTTCGATTTCCACTTCTCCACGAAGTTCAACTTCAATAAATTCAATAAATACAGGCTCGGACTGTTCCTCTAGAAAAGTCAATTCTTTTTTCAAGATTCGCTCTGTCAGTTCACATGCCATTTCAAAACTCAAGAGATTTCGTCCAGTTTGAAAAGCTGTGGCATCATTGTCAAAGTGTTTCATAAACTGCTCAACCATCATCGGTTTGAATTCCTTGAGCATTTTCTCAACATCCTTAGTGGTAAGATTGGGAGGTTGAATTGTTTTGAGATCACCATTCTTTTCGTGTCGAGCAAAGGGCGTGTAGAGCAATTCCAATACGTTGTGTATGAAAGTTCCAAACGTATTGCTTTCCACCTCTTCTTCCACTGTTTCTTCTTCTCCGAACTCTAGCAAATACCGGTAATAAAAATCGAGTGGACAAGTAATAAACTTATTGAGTCCGGATGCTGACACAGGTTTCTGAAAGAATTCATCCAATCGCTGAATAATCTCATCCGTTTTTTCAATACTCACTCCCGCCTCCGTTACACTTTCCTCATTGGAGATCGCATAGAAAGAACGATGGATACGCATGTTCTTATTCATCCGACTCCACTCCAGTTCCATTTGTAGGATGTATCTGCTTGCTTCATTGCTCCCAATTGACTCCTGAGAAGAGGTGTAGGTGATCCACATTTGCTCACAACGGTGAAGCAAACGATAGAAATGATGCGCAAACAAGCCCTGTTTCTCCCTGGGAGTCGGTAATTTCAAGTAATTCCTGAGGTCCATTGGAATCATGGTCTGAACGGGATTCAACGGCGGCATGGCACCTTCATTCAATCCAAGGACAATGATCTTTTTGAAATCCAGCAGGCGTGTTTCCAATAATCCCATGATTTGTACTCCTTCAAGCGGATTTCCGTGGTAAGCAAGTGCCCGTCGCGACCAATGCTGAAAGAATAATAATTTAAAACTTTTCAAGTTGAGCTCCGGAAGCCCTTCCTGAATAAGATTTTCTAACTCAATGAGCCCTTTTTCAAACGTTTCGATGATTGCTTTTTCGAAATCATCCGATAGACCGAAACGACCATATAGCAGGGTGTTCATCATTCTGAATTTACGCACAGCCTCAAGCCAATTATCCGACCAGTCCGAAAAAACAAGTTGCACGAGTTCATCCGAAGGTGTGCTCAGAAGTACTCTGTCATTACGCACAAAGATGCTGTTTCTACGAATGAGTTCCTGTTCTAGGGAAACAATTCTCTTCTTTTCATTGTCATCCAAGAATAACAACGTGAAGGGGTGATTCCAGAAACGTTGTAGATCATTGATATATAGCGCATTGGTTTTGAAACGGTTTCGGTTTTCTTGTATGTTAAAGGCCAACTCTACCCATGTTTTAAGGGCAGTGTGTTGCAATGGCAAGCCAAGGGTGATATTCGCATTTCCGATCTGCTTGGGTAGGTTTCTGAGTAGGGGTGTGATCAACTGTTCATCAGCGAGTAAAACAAGGGTTTCATCGCGTTCCTCTTCCGAAAGTTTCGCTAGAATAGTTGAGGCTACCTTGACCTGACCGGTATGTTGAGCACATTCAATGACCTCTACATCGATCGCTGATGCAGACATCTCATTCATCACAAATGGTAATTCTCGTGCCTTCAATTCATCCATTAATTCTCGGAGAAATCGTCCTGCCTCATGGTTCGTATCTTTCAAATAAAACTCATCGGCATCGATCAGCACGTGCGCACGTCCCATTTTGTACAATTGGGAAATAATACTTTTCTCAGCGGCCGATAGCGCATTGAATCCTGCGAAGAGAAACACGCGCTGCTTACTTTCTCGAAAAACCACATCCAGATTTTGGGCTGCCCAGGCATAGGCACTACCGGAATAACAGATGCCCTCTTGATCCAAACGTGCGTTTAATTCGGTGTAGTAGCATGGAAGCAACTCCCAGAATTCCATAAATTTCTTTTGCCCCTCAGTCAGCTCTTGAGAAAGAAATGACCATGATTCCAATTCGTGAATAGATTGCAAATTGCGAAACACATCTGTAGGGGAGAGCATATAGCGGTCGATCTCCTCGAAATCCGAGAGCAAAGTTGTTCCCCAGCTCATAAACTCATCAAACGAAACAAGCGAAGGATCGGCTTGATGTTTCAAGTAGATCTCATAAAAACGCAGTAGTATTCTGGTTCGGTCGACAATAGTTCGGTTGCTCAACTTTCGGATCCACTGATCAATAGTGAGTATTTGAGGCGCCAGTAATGGTTTGCCCATCGCATCGAACAACGAAGCGGTCAGGTATTTTTTGGCTCGTTCAGAAGGTAAGATGATAACGAGTTCTTTTAGATCAAGATCATTCTCAAAAATATAGCTGGCAATTTGATCAGTGAATTTGGTCATATGTAGTATACGGTCATGTGAACCGAATATAATGAGGACTTTTCATCATTCAAAGCCAATTCTTCCGAAAAAGGAAAATGGCCTGTTCGAATTCATGAATTTATTACCGCCAAAAGCTTTCATAATTATTAGATAACGATCACTTTGGATCAACCGAATCCAATGAGGACCTTCAGGATAGGTATCACCTATACCTTCGCAAATCTCCGTACCATCATCTAAAATACGCTGTTCGAAAAACGTACCATCTGGACTAGCAATGTATATGACTGCCTGATCAGCAAGTAACAACGAACTATCTGCTGGAAGTATCTCTATCGAGTACGTATTCCCTTGACCCATTTCCCGATAGATCAGGAAGGGATGACCATCCCAGATACGCATTTCTAATGGCTTTCCGGGAAAAACAGCAACCAAGCCCGAAGGTTCATGGAAAAAAGTATATGACCTCGATGTTTTTATATCCACCTTAGCCTGAACGGGGTTTTCAGAAAACGCAGCCTGCACTGGTCTCAATTTATATCCTCTAGAACGCAGTAGATTGATCATCCCGAGTTCACCAGCAAGATGTCCGGCACCCACCGCGCAAAAAAGTGACTGTAAACGGACCAGAGAATCCAATCCTTTCACCATGGTTTGATTGCGCGCGATGATGATTTCGTCATACATTCCAGGATTCAATGAAAGATTCGCCTTCATCATTCGTTCCAACGAAGCAATATCGCCTTTCTGATAGAATTCAATCAGTTTTTCTTGACTCATCGCCATAGGATCGAGTCTAACTCCGTCGATTTGGGTTTGACCCCAGTCCGACATCATTTTTAACTGATCCTTGACCTTTTCGAGCGCAAAAAATTTTTTACCGGAATTGTAGCAATACTCCTGAAAAAAGGCATCCATGAATTGAGGCATTCCGTTCTCATCCCCGTAAATCGTTTTCGTGGGTTTGTCGTTTCCTGTGTAGAGTTTCCCTTTGTTATCAAAAAGGATCTTCACCGGATCCTGACGTGTATCCCAATCACCAAAAAGTGAAAACAGGTCCGTCTCGAGCACCACCGTCTCCGTTTTTTGAAGAACAATGTAAGTAGAATCAGAGAAGTTAAAAACTCTTCGGTCGTTGGAGTGAAGACTCCCAAAGAGGTAACTTTTCTTTGTCAGACCATTTCCGGAGATCTCCCACAATAGCTGATATCTCGGCTGAATCAATTGCGCATAAAACGGATGCGTCAATAAAAGTAAACACCAAAAAAAGCAATATTTCCTTGAGAATTTAACTGACAGAATTTTATGCAGATTCATTATCATAAAAATATACCATCTACTTGTTTATTACCAAAGGTGTATAGTATATATGCCAACGAAGATAACTCTTTAATTAAAAGTAAGGGAAAGATACCCAACAAAGTGACAACTCAAACCAATACCTTTAAGTTTTCATTAAAGGTATTCTATTCTTGTTAATGTGGTACTCTTTCTTCTGAGGTCTAAGTTTTAAAAAAGAATTATATATTTGCAAACCGATACGCAAATCCCTATGCCCGAGTGGCGGAACTGGTAGACGCGCTGGATTCAAAATCCTGTTCTTTCGGGAGTGCCGGTTCGATTCCGGCCTCGGGTACAAAAGCCAGAGTGAGAAGCAGAGCGAGAGCGATGTTACGCACTCTGGCTTTTTCTTCATTCTCACTCTCATTCTCTCGCTTTATTTTAAAAATCTTTTATCGAAACATCACCTAATTTGGTTCGACTATACTAACATTAGGGGTACAAAAAGCAGAGTGAGTGTGAGAGCGAGAGCGATGTGTTAACCTGCAGTGAGTTCTTTCTGCATTCGTATTTACTTAAGTCTAAGACATGCGCTCTTTTTAACAACCCAGAATTTCTGTTATATCAGGTTAAGAAAGTTTTGAGCGAAGATGCGATGCATGATAGCTGAAGCAAAAGAATAAGAGCACTAATCCAAAAAAATGACTGATCCATACAAAACACCTTATGAAACTTGACGAATTTGTTGTTGGCCAACCATGTGCTGCTTAAATTGGTTTGCTCTGCTATTGAAACGATAAAAATCACTATCATTCACATTTAATGACATCACTTAGGCAATTGCTATAAACTATTCCTAGTGGGATCATCCTAATCAGAAATCATCTCACTAAGTTAACATGACCGTTAATTGAAATGTACTTGTCACTTTCCAAAAGTTTGAAATCAATCTTCCAGACATAGGTGCCGTCCTGACAAATTTTCGCATTCTCTCCTGTTCCATAAGTCCCCTCCCAGCCTACTTCAGCATCACGCGTTTCAAAGATCAATTCACCCCAACGATTATAGATCAACATACGGAAATTGTACGGGTCAAAACCGGAAGTAAAAATAGGTTTGAATACACCGTTAACAGAATTCCCGTCTGGAGTAAATGTATTTGGAACATAATAAATCAACATCTCCTTCTTTTCGATCAAAACAGAAAATGAATCAATACATCCTGCCGAACTAATCGCATATAGAGTAACCGGATATCCTTCCTCTTCGATCGATTGGAAGAAATGGGACGGATTAGATTTATCCGAAGTGCTTCCGTCTCCAAAATCCCATTTATAAGTAACCGAACCTTTTGAATTATTTACGAATTGAATAGTTTCGGAATCTTTGGTAAAAACATTTGGATTTGCTGAAAATTCAGCAATCGGATTCGCATCTATACTCACTGTACTACTCGCCGGTTTACTGGTACACTGTCCAACGGAATAGGTAACCGAATATTGAGACGATTTTGAAGGTGACACAGTGATCGATGATGTTGTTTCTCCTCCAGGTGACCATACATACGTGCCGCCTTGTACAGATGGAATAGGCACAAGTGTGATCGATTCTCCGAGACATATGCTCTCATTCTGAAGCTGAATACTAGGTGTGTTCACAACCGTCACAACAGCACTCTGAGACCCGCTTGTGCAATTAGTGACGGTGTTTTTAATGGTAACACTATAGGTTCCGGCAACCGTTGCATTGAAGCTTGCCACACTTCCGGGATTCGTTACTCCTGTAGGTGTTGTCCAAGCATATGTGTAAGTACCCGTAGGAGCAGGTGTTGCTGTGAGTACCACGCTAGCTCCTGAACAAAGTGTTGGACTATTCACCGAAACTGTTGGAATAGGATTTACTATCACCGTAATTTTAGCACGAACACTCTCACAGCCAGATACCGTCTGACTCACATAATAATCTGTTGATCCTGCAATAGCAGTCGATGGCGCAGGTGCCGTCGGACTTCCCGTACCACCACTTGCAGCAGTGTACCATAGCAAACCTGA